>JABDGS010000042.1 GCA_013285915.1 Bacteroidota bacterium | reverse complement strand
CCGGTTGTGCCAACGGAAACGTTATGCGCCTTACCCTGCCCCGGATCGGTGTCCCAAAAAAATTCAGCACCGGTTATTTTTGGTGAAGTAACACCAGCGGTTGCAAACACATATACCTGCTGCTGCTCAACCAGGCTCCATGTATTTTTGCTGTCACGTGTGCGCACATACATTGCATGAAAACCGGGTTTGAGGCCTGATGTTGGTATATCACCAGTAATTTTTACTGAATCTGCCGGGCCTGCAACATTTATGGTTTGTCCCTTACCCTGCCCCGGGTCGGTGTCCCAAAAAAATTCAGCACTGGTTATATTTGGTGACGTAACGGCAGCAGTTGCGAACACATAAACCTGCTGCTGTTCAAGCAGGCTCCACATGTTTTTACTGTCGCGTGTGCGCACATACATTGCATGAAAACCGGCTTTGAGGCCCGATGTTGGTATGCTACCGGTAATTCTAACTGAATCTGCCGGGCCTGCAACATTTATAGTTTGCCCCAAACCTTCGCCAGGATCAGTATCCCAAAAATATTCGGCGCCAGTTATATTTGGAGATATAACAGTGGCAGTTTGATATACATAAACATTTGCCTGTTCGGGCAACGACCACCGGCCGCTGTCATCATATACTCTAAGGTACAGGTTGTGAAAGCCTCCCTGCAGCCCGGTGGTATTAATGTTTGCAGTCAGGTGTATAGAATCCTTTGGTGTGCTTATTGTTAAACTGTGTGCATGACCCTGGCCGGGGTCGGCATCCCAAAAATACTCTGCGCCTTTTACTTTTTTTTGCGCATACATGCATTGCTGCAGGCAGCAAAAAAATAATGTTATTAAGCTTATCTTTTTCATAGTAATTTTTTTGGTGAAAAAGAAAGCTGCTAATTATGCGATTTGCTAATTATCGTTGCATTTATGGTACCACCTGCATTTATAGTAGCGGTATTAAGTGTAAGCGAAACAATAAAAGGCAGGTTGGGCATGCCTGCCAGCGACCAGTTTGCATTTGCATCGCCGCCATACACACCCTGCTGACCCCCATCTG
This sequence comes from Bacteroidota bacterium, assembly GCA_013285915.1. GTDB lineage: Bacteria > Bacteroidota > Bacteroidia > Chitinophagales > Chitinophagaceae > JABDFW01. The sequence continues at coordinate 31,602 of JABDGS010000042.1, read as the reverse complement.
CCGCGGCATGCAGCGAAGGAGAGCCCGCCTGTAAATGATAGTCGCTGCTTTCATTTGGCAAAAGCAGGCTTGCGGAAACAAATAACGGATTTTGGTCGTAAATGTTATTTATGCTTGTGTTATGCTGTGTTGCAAAAGGGTCACTGCCATAAGTTCCGCTTACCAGGTAGGCCGCATTGTGGTCAAAGGTGGCGTAGTCAATACCACTCGTGCCGTTGGTAATTTGGTACCCGATAAAAATGTTATTTGATAGTGTTATCTGGTATACCTGTCCAAAAGCTGGATATGTGCCGTTGCCCCCGCTAACGTTACACATAAAAATATTATTTTTAAAAATAGTGGTATTACTGGTAAAGCCCCCGTTAACCAGCGGGCCATTACTGTTGGCTATAACATTGTTCTCTACTAATAAATTATAAAACATGGTGCCGCCGGGACTCATCATAACTCCGCTGTGCACCATGATGTTATTAATAAACTTAAAATTATGCATAGCTGTATTATCGCCACCACCAAACCCTAAGCCACCACTAACAAGGCTGTTTCTTGAAATAGTAAGGTTATAAATGGTTGTATTGTTATCAAACCCGCAACCACCGTTAATTACCATGCCATCAACAATTGTACTGTCGGCGCCGCTGTGATACTGAATACCATCAACAATTGCAGTAAGTGTATTATTTTTCAGGGGGTAAAATCCCGGCCCGAATATGTTTACAAACTTGCTGATGTCAATGTGGGGATAATGCGTAAGTGAGCCTAATACATAAATGGTATCACCTTTTGATGCTGCGGTTATGGCTGTATTAATGTCAGTATACACGGCCGGGTGTGCAAGATTATTACTAACGGTAAAAACATTGGCCCTTATGAGCGTTGTAAAAAATGCAAATGCGGAGAGGAGTAAAAGTTGTTTTTTCATATTGTTAACTTTAAGAGGAGGAAGAAATAAATGCGTTAACAAAATTTAAAAACAGTTTACAATGAAACATGCTGCTTTAACAACTGGTTAATTATGCTTAATAAGTGGACTATTATAGCTCAGACAATACCTGCAAAAACTCGTCTTTTTTCCGTTTGCTTACATCTACGATGTGGCCGTTTGAGAGCAGGATGGTATTTTCGGCCCTGTTAAATTTGCGTATGTGGTTAAGGTTTACAAGATAGCTATGGTGTGTTCTAAAAAATAACTGGTCGCCAAGCAGCTCTTCATATTTCTGCAGGTTAACAGATGCTACAAGTTTTTCGCCTGTGCTCATATAAAAAAAAGTATATGGCCCCTCTGCCCGCAGGTAAACTATATCCGCAATTGTTATAATGGTTATACCATCCGCTGATGATATGGTTATTTTAGCTGGCGCAATATTGGGTTGGTGTATAATGCTTTTAAGTAAGTGCATTCTTTTGTTATTGCCCGGCTGCTTTATGCGTTTACGAAGCCTGTCAAAAACTTCCTGCAGGTCTTTGGGGTCAACAGGTTTAAGCAGGTAATCAAAAGCCGCGTATTTAAAGGCTTTTATTGCGTATTCGTTATGTGCAGTAACAAAAATTACCTCGCCCGGCGTATCCTCCAGTTGATCAAGCATCGCAAAGCCGTCCATACCGGGCATTTGTATATCAAGCAAAATGCAATCAGGTGCGTATTGCTTAATAGCCTTTATTCCCGCCGCCCCATCCGCCGCAATTGCCACCACTTCAACATCATTGCAGTATCGCGCAATCATTTCTTTCAGCACGCTGCGGCCCTTACTTTCATCATCTATAATAATTATTCTAACCTGGTTATTCATATTATTGGTAAGGTTAATTTTATAAGCGTTCCTGTCGCATTTCCGCCAGCATCCTTTTTGTCAACAATTTCCATACCTGCAGGAAAGCTTTGTGTTTCTTCAACAAGTTTCATTCTTTCTTTTACAATACCCATTCCCATCGATTTGTGATTATGCTCTTTGTTGTCCGCCCGCCCAACGCCGTTATCTTCTACTTCAATAAATAATTTTTCATCATCATTGTAAAATCTTATCCATAGGCACCTCTCACCTGTTTTATGCATAAGGCCATGCCATATTGCGTTTTCCGCAAATGGCTGCACAAGCATAGGGGGTATTTTTATAAGCCCGGTATTTAAGCGGGTTGTGTTTTCAATGTAATAGTTAAAAGAGCCGGTAAACCTTAGTGATTCTACATCAAGATATAATTTAAGTATCTCAATTTCCTCAGCTAAAGAAATCCATTGCCTGCTGCTGTTTTCAAGAATATATCTTACCAGTTTTGAAAAACGCGCAAGGTATTGTGTGGCCGCATCAATTTGCCCCGTTAAGCAACATTCCTGTATGGCATTAAGGGAGTTAAAAAGAAAGTGAGGGTTCATCTGGCTACGCAACGCCTTCATGCGCAGGTCTGCCATTTGCTGGCTTATAACGGCCTTTCTGTTTGCCTCTGTCCTTATATGATGAATGCGCTGCCTTACACCATAAGTAACCGATGAAATAAGCAATAAAGCCGTACCAGCTATAAACCACCATGTTTTCCAAAAAGGGTTGTGTATAGTAATATACAGGGCATCATTACTGCTGGTATTGCCGCTTGCCGGGTTGCTGCTAACACGCAGCACGTAGTTGCCTGCATAAAGGTTTGTGTAATTTATTACACCGGATGGTGAAAGATGCCACTCTTTATCAAAATTTTCCAGTTTGTAGTAATAAGATGTTTGAAACGGTTGCAACAGGTTAACTACTGTAAACTGGAAGTTGAGGTTATTTTCGTTGTAATTGAGAGATAATTTTTTTAAGCCGTTACCGGAAGGTAAATCATAGCTACTGCCATTTACCTGGCAACCGGTAATATACGATGGGTAATTGCGGGATGGCCTGATTGCGACCTCAGGGTCAAAAAAAGTAATATAATTATCGCTGCCCAAAAAAATAACACCTTTGTTATTTATAGCAAGTGCACCACCCCAGTTATTGTCAGGCAACCCTTCGCGGGTGGTAAAATTGTAAAATATTTTTTGTGTAGTGTCAAAGGCGGATATCCCGTTGCTGGTTGTTATCCATAAGCGCCCCTTTTTATCAAACAGCATTTTATCAGCGTAGTTATTACAAAGGCCGTCTGCTGTACTCCAGTTACGCCAGTCTTTTGTTTTTGTATTAAACCGCCAGATGCCGCTGCTTGATACAATCCAAAGCTCACCTTCTTTTCCCTCAATAATATCGCTGTAACCTACATCCTTGCCACCATACGCAAAAGTGTCAAACTTGTCAGTCGCAGTATTATATCTTCCAATAAAACTACCTGAACTAAACCAAAGGTCGTTGCTTTTTGTAACCAGCAAGCCCCAAATGCTTCGCTGCGCAGCAACAGGCTGGTATATTTTAAATGTTTGTTTTGCGCGGTTAAAACAAAGCAGGTCTTGTTTATAATTTGCGAGCCAAATATTATTGTCGTTGCCAATACGCACGCGGTAAAAGCGGTTGTGCCTGTAAAAAATGGTATCGTCGCCCGGGGGCGTATATACTGTGTAACGCAGTGTTTTTGCATTAAATTTTACAAGGCCCTGGAAGGTAGTCATCCACCAAATACTGTCATCCCTGTCCTTGGCAATGTCGTATATAGTAGTATTAGGCTCGCTGTTGTTGGTTTTCTCTAAATTTTTTATTGTTTGCAGCCACTGCCAGTTGCCATTAAGCATGTACAGTGCATTGCTGTAAATTGACGATGCAAGCAATGTATCACCGTTAAACCCAATTGAAGCTATATGCCCGGCATCGTAACCAACGCCATGTTGGTTTGGTGCAAAATAATAGGTTTTAAATACCTGTAAGTATGGGTTAACTATGGCCAGGCCGTTGCTTGTGCCAATAAATATAATCCCCTCCCTTGATTGAAATACGCTGGTTATACCCTGTGGTAAGCTATCAAAATTTATCTTTTCCGGGCTGCTCTGCCATTCGGCTATTTTCTCAAAATGTTCGTCAAACCTTGTGATGCCGGCATTATGGGCGGCCCAGTATTCCTGCCTGTTATTCCAGTTAACACTAAATATACGTATGTCAAATTTGCCTGTAATTGGCACAGTGTGTTCCGGGCTGGTGTTGTTTGTTTTTGCATTAAAAATATACGCAGCATCATGCCATGATGCAGCCAAAACCCTGTTATCGCCCAGTAAATTTAAATTGCCCAGCAGGTCGCCATTTTTCCTGCGTTCATCGTCTGACGGGTTTTCACTAAACCGTGTGTATTGCTTTGTTACAGTATTATAGTGGTACAGGCCATCAAGGGTGCCCATCCAAAAATTGTTTTCTTTGTCAACCACCACCGAAACCACCAATTGGTTTCTTGAATTTGTATATTGAGCTGCCGGTATAAAGGGCTGTGCTATAAACCTGCGCGAGCTTTGCTGGTAGCAACTAAGGCCGCCGCTGCTAACCCAAATATTACCTTTGTTGTCTTTAAACACACATTGCTCGCCCACAAGGCTTTTTTGCCCTGGAAAAAGGCTGGAAGCGTTATAATTGGTAAACCTGCCCGAAGCAACATCTAACTTACTAACACCGCTAAACGTGCCTATCCACAAATTACCCGCCGCATCTTCAGTTATGCTGTTTACCCAACTATTTATGAGGGAATTGGTGTCACTTATATTTTGATAGTATGTTTTAATATTCCTGCCATCGTATCGGTTAAGGCCATCATAAGTTCCTATCCATATAAATCCACGACTGTCCTGGAAAATACATTTAACCTCGTTACTGCTTAGCCCCTGCTCAGTTGTAATATGGTTTAGCAACAATTTGTTCTGCACCTGCGCAAATAACGGTTTTGCCAGGATAAGGAAAAAGCAGGAAAGCAGGTATGGTTTAATTGCTGACAAGGATTTAAATTACAAAATAAATAATTAAACGCTCTTAACAGCCTCCGGGTTAATAAGTGGTGGCAGCAAATTAACAATTGGTTGAATATAGCTGCCGCCCACCATTTTTCAGGCAGGGAAAAATAATTCCGTACAGCGCTATGCCATGGGGCCCTTTTAAAAATATGAGCGGTGTTGAGCTAAAAGCCACCTATAAATTTTTGTAAACTGTACCGGCCGTGGAGAATGACCCAGGCCCAATGCTGGTGGAAAAAAATAACTCAGGCTGCATAAACATCAGGGTGTAATGCAGTGCAGCATAAGCGGGTACGAGGAGGTATGCAAACAACACATAAATTTTTTTAATATTGTTTGTAATTAAGGCGTTATTTTGCTTATTAGTTCCATTTTTCTTGAAAAGCCTGTAATGTCTATCTGCCCGTACCATAAAAAATATATAACTGTATTTTTAGCTGTGTTGATGTTATTTTCATTCCCTCTTATTTCATCGGCAGCTGATACAACTTACACCCCTCTTGCTGATAAAGGTATAATTGATCTTAGGGAACAAAATATCAATGGTAAAGATTTTGCCCTTAATGGGGAGTGGCAGTTATACTGGCATCAATTACTTGAACCAGCGCAAACTGATACTGCAAAATTTTCTTATACACCATTCCCCCAGTCGTGGAACAAAGCTAACCTGCCAGCCATCGGGTATGCAACATATAAGCTCACGGTACTTCTTCCACACAAACGCGGCGAGCTCGCTTTATTTATACCAGATGTTTATACCTCTTATAACCTGTATATTAATAACAGGCTTTTTGCCAATAATGGTACGCCTGCCGTTACGCGCCAGGCTTATTCACCCCACTGGATAAGTATTACACGCGAACTGGCTTTTACATCAGATACATTGGTGTTGGTTTTGCAGGTTGCAAATTTTCTTCATTCAAAAGGCGGCCCTTACAAAGAAATTATTATTGGTGACAGAACCAGGCTAATGGAGGAAGAAAAAAGAGACCTGGCGATAGATTTTTCGTTAGGCGGCTGCATATTTATGAGCGGGTTGTTTTTTTTAGGCCTGTTTATGTTTGGAGAAAAGGATAAGGCCACACTGTTTTTTGCTTTGTTCAGCCTGTTTTACAGCTACCGCATAATAGGCGTTAGAATGTACGTGTTGCATTCTGCGCTACCAAATCTTGACTGGGGCATAGCGGTGCACATAGAATATATTTCGCTATTTGCGGCTGTGGGAATGTTTATGCTTTATATGCGTTACCTGTATGCTGAAGATGTTAACAGGCAAATAGTTAAAATTATGGTTGCTGTTTGTACTGTGTTCATTCTTGTAACTATCCTGTTCGCCCCAATAGTTTTTACTACGCTTATAAAGCCTTTTCTTATACTGGTAATTGTGTATATATTTTATGTTTTGTTTGTGTATCTGAAAGCTTATAAAAATAAAAGGCCAGGTTCAATCTATGCGTTACTAAGCACGTGTATAATGCTCGTGATTATTCTTACTATCGACCTTGAGTATTTTGGATTAATAACCTATTCAAGAGTATTGTTGTTCTTAGGTTATATCATATTTTTCTTTTTACAATCATTGATACTTTCTTTCCGCTTTGCTTACGAACTAAAAAAGGCAAAAGAACAGGCGGAACAGGGATTTAAAGTTAAATCAGAGTTTCTTTCCACAATGTCTCACGAAATAAGAACGCCGCTCAACTCCGTAATTGGCATGAGCCATCTTATGTTGCAAAACAGGCCCAGGGAAGATCAAAAAGAACAACTGAACGTATTATTATTTGCAGCGGGTAACCTGTTGTCTATAGTAAATGATATTCTTGATTTTAATAAAATCGAGGCTAATAAAATAGATTTTGAAAGTATTGAGATGGATGTGCGGGCAATTGCAGAAAACATTGTTAACGGTTTGAAAGGCTCAGCGACAGAAAAGGGCATTGAATTAAGGCTTGATATTGATAAAAAGCTTGCAAACAATGTAATTGGCGACCCCACCCGCACCGGGCAGGTGATAACAAACCTTGTGCACAATGCCATAAAATTTACAAAAGAAGGGTATGTATTATTATCACTGCGTGTTGATGAAATAAAAGCCGCGGAAATAACTGTTACGATTTGTGTTAAAGACACGGGCATTGGCATACCATACGAAAAGCAGCAGGTGATATTTGAGCAATTTACGCAGGCAGATTCATCAACCTCGCGCAGTTTTGGCGGTACAGGCCTTGGGCTGGCTATAAGCAAAAGCATTCTTGAGTTGCAGGGTTCCAGGCTGCAGTTAAAAAGTATACCGGGCAAGGGATCAGAATTTTACTTTACACAAACATTTCCTGCACTGCCTGAAAAGAAAAGGCAGGATAGACCGGCAATGCAAAGCGCGCTTGACGATAGTGGCGATTTAAAAGGAGTTTCTGTATTGCTTGTGGAAGACAATGAAATGAATGTATTTGTTGCAAAAAGCTTTTTGCAAAAATGGGGCGCTGAAATTGATGTTGCTGAAAATGGTGTTGAAGCCCTTGAAAAAATTGATCCAAAACGGCATAATATTGTTTTGATGGATATGCACATGCCTGAGATGGATGGGTATGAGGCAGCTAAAAAACTACGTGAGATGGGCGTGACCATACCCATTATTGCACTTACAGCAAGCGTTCCCAAAAAAAATGAGGAGGATAAAATTGCAGCTGCCGGTATGAATGATATTATTATTAAGCCTTTTGACCCCCAGGATCTGTTACGCAAATTGCTGCACTATTTAAAGGGTATTAAATAATTTTTGTTTGTAATATATTGTGGTTAATTAATTTACATGTAACAAACGCATACTTGTGTAAGATGTTAACACACTTTAAAAATTATATTGCTGCTACTTAAATTATGCAATTGTGTAATTATGTACCTTACATTTGCCACTCAATAAAAACCCGCGCCCTTTATTAACCATTTAAAACCATAGCGCATGAAAATGAATCACATTTTGCTTGCCTGCATTTCTGCAACAATCATGTTCTCTTGTGTCAGCCCAAAAAAATTGCGCGAGGCCGAAGCCAAGTACACGCAACTGAACGGCGCGTATCTTGAAGCACAAAGTAAGTTAAGGGATTGCGAAGGGGCTTCAAAAGACTCAACCAACGATTTTGCAAGAAGAAGGGCAGCGTATGAAAGCCAGATAAAAGCATTAAATGACCAGGTTGACTTTTTAAAACAAAACAACAACCAGGTATTGGGCCAGTTGAAAGACTTATCTGTTATTTCAAACTCACAGGCGGAAAGCATCAAAAAATCTCTTGATAATATCGGTGCGAAAGACATGTATATAAAAGACCTGCAGGGTTCTATAGCGCGCAAAGATTCTCTTAATATGCAGTTGGTTATGAACCTTAAAGGCGCTATTGGCGATTTGAATGACCAGGATATTAATATTAAAGTTGATAAAGGCGTTGTTTACATTGACATTTCAGATAAGCTGTTATTTAAAAGCGGCAAGTACGAGGTAACAGATGCTGCCAAAACTGTATTGGGTAAAGTGGCCACAGTGTTAAAAAACCAGCCCGATATTGAGTTTATGGTTGAAGGCCATACAGATTCTGTTGCTTATAAAAATGGGCTGTTGCAAGATAACTGGGACCTGAGTGTAAAGCGTGCCACTGCGGTTATACGCATATTACAAAATCAATATGGCATACCACCGGCACGTATGACTGCTGCGGGCCGCGCTGAGTTTCAGCCGGTTGCTGACAACACCACAGAAGAAGGCCGCGCTGCCAACCGCAGAACGCGTATAGTTATTCTGCCGCAGTTAGACCAGTTCTTTAAACTGCTTGAAAAGCCAGCGGGTAGCCAGTAAGAAGTTCATGGTTCATAGCTGATAGTTCATGGCTAAGAACGATTTATGTTGACTATAAACAACAAAGCCGTCATTTACGATGGCTTTGTTGTTTATAGTCAAAGAGGTTCTAATAAAGACATTTTTAACTATGAACTATCAGCTATGAACCATGAACCTTTCTCTCACACCACATCCTTTCCAAATGGCGCCAGGGTAAGCTCCATCAATTTAAGGTGTTGCTTTGCAAAGGGGATGCCTATAATAGTTATAGCTAATAAAAACGCAAATACCAGGTGAATAATAGCTGTGTATAACCCGCCGGTAAATATCCAGATAATATTAAAAATGGTTGATAAACATCCGCCACTGTTACCATTGCTTACTACCCGCCTGCCAAATGGCATTAATACCAGGCCAGCTATTTTAAAACATTGTATGCCAAAGGGGATGCCTATTATAGTAAAGCAAAATACCAACCCCGCAAAAAAATAACCAAGCGCGCTAAAAAAGCCGCCACAAATAAGCCATATAATGTTGCCGATAAAATCCATTTGTAAAGTTTTGGTTTATATTTACTGCAAAACTACTTGTGTTAATTCACAAACGCAAACAATCTAATGCTACAAAATTTGTTCAACCAGTTTTGTTTCGCCCCCTGTTTCAAATAGCAAAGTAACAGCGGGCCGTCCGGCTGCATAATTATAAACGTTTAGCCAGCTATCCCGTAAATATTCGCCAATTTGTTGTGTGCCAAAACCTTCAATACCACCAATAATAAATACGGTGCTGTTGTTACTTAAAGCTATTTTACAAAACAGAGCATAATCAATGCCGTTATCCCTGTTGGCGTAATATTTTTTGCCATTCAATTGCAGGCATTTCTCACCAGGTAAAATGTTTAACGACGAGTTAAGATAATTATTGCTGTGCATCCAGCCTGTTAGCCTGTTACCAAACAAGCCAATTGCAATAAAATTTGTTTTAGCAGGCTGCTTATCCAGACTGTCCAAAAGAATATTTTCGGGCATGTACTGCGGTGGCAGCAGTCCATATTCGTCAAACAATTCAATTAGGATTCTCTCTGTCTTTAAATCGCTTTCTGCACCAAAGCTAATCGCAGGCAAATCTTTATTTTCTTCTCCAAAATGGTAGCTTATCATGGAGAGATAGGTTTTTGTTTGTGCATCCGCAGAAAATAATCCCTGGAACTTTCTCTTATCTTCGCCAGCATTAGTTTGTTCAAGCGCCTGCAGATAAACCAACGCTTCATCAATATAATGGCTGTAGTATTTAAATGCCTTTAATAAAGGATTTGTCTTTTCTCTGAAGGCCTCCATATTTTTTATAGAAACATTTAATGCTTTGGCAACCTTATCAAGTGTTTCTTCCCTGGCTTCGCGTATATAATCTTTATTGGTTTGGCAGTACCGGCTTATCTGTCTTGCTGTTTGTAAGTCAGTGGGCGTAATAGATGGGTTTATACGGAGTAAAAATTTTTTTACATCCGTTTCAGTTGGTAATTCTTTGCCGCAGGCCTGCCGTAACTCATTTACCAGGTAAATACCGTAAGCTGTTTTGGCAACCGTATAAGATATTTGTTGTGGCTTTTTCTGCATCATCGTTATGGCAAGATACAATAAGTATGAGGATAGCGGAACTTGAATGAAGAGGATTTAAGGATTTCAATGCTGCTATGAAAATCTTTTTAAAGGCTTCTGTTTTGCATACCGCACCCTCAAAATAATTATTGCTGCCTGTTTAGTGCTAAAAAAAATTATATAAGGAAATCTTTTCATAAGGCATCGGCGTACGTTATTGGTAACCAGTTTATATTGTTCAGGATTTTTTGAAAGTTTTTTAATATACAGGTACAATTCTTCTAAAAACCAATCCCCTGCAACTGATGATTGTTCATCATACCAATTCCTTATTTGCTCAATATCATTATATGCCTTCGGCGAAATTACTTGCTCTAATGACATTATATTCTCTTTTTTAACCTCTCAAATGCAATATCCAATGGAATTGCAGAAGAAGGGTTGTTTTCATAGTCAGCTAACCGCTCATTTAAAATCATTACTTCCTCTTCACTTTCTTCTGCTTCTAAATCGTATTCACCAGCTTCATCATCTATGTTTATAGAATCCCACAGCATATCAAGAAGCTGTTGCTTTTCAGTTACGGTTAAAGCGTTTATTTCTTCTTTCGTAATTGTCATAAAAATGCTTTGCATAAAGATAAAACTTTTAATTGTTTTCACCCTTTTTTGACGAATACCATTATTCATTTTAATAAACGATTTCAGACTTACCCCGACTTACACATTTTTTAAATAGCACACCTTATTACGTTTGTACAGCCAACAATAATTACGCATTTAAAACCAGCTGATATGGCTGCTGTAAATGTGGCAACAACGCCAAACAATAATTACACTGTTAACCAAACTTCTGTATCAAAAATGATTAGTGCCAATGCAATCAAATCCTGCGGCAGAGCGGTATGTACTGCAGCATGCCCCTTATTTAAGGGCTGCAATAAGATAAGCACAAAAGGCAATTCGTAGACTTGCCCGGACTTACATTTTTTACAAACACTATATCTTATTAGGTTTGTATCACCAACAATTTTTTAAAATCTTAAAACAATATAACGATGGCTACCATGACTCCAACTATGACGCCTGCAATGGCGCCCACTATGATGCCTGAAGGCAAGCTGGTGGATGATTTAAAAATACCCGGCAATCCATCTGTAGCAAGGTTTGTTGCAAAACTTAACGACCGGAGTAATGGCAAACCATTACGCGTGCTTACAGAGGAAGACTGGCAGTTTTGGCAAAACAATGGCTACGTAATAATACATGATGCTGTTCCGAAAGACCATATTGATAATATGGTAAACCTTCTATGGGAATTTGAAGAAAAAGATCCTGACGGCCCCGCCACGTGGTATCGCCCTGCGAGAAAAGACATTGAAATGGTGGAGCTGAAAAACACAGGAATGGTGGAAATTTATAATCACCAGTACCTGTGGGATAACCGTATGTATCCAAAGGTGTATGATGCCTTTGTTGATATCTGGGGAACAGAAAAACTATGGGCCACCATTGACAGGGCAAATCTTAATTTCCCGGTAAGGCCCGAACATAATTATGAAGGCTTTATACATTGGGATATTGACACAAGCCTTAACCCAAAGCCGGTAAATGTACAAGGCACTATTACCCTGGTTGACACAGATATTGATATGGGGGGCTTTCAGTGCATACCCGAATTGTTCCGCAATTTTAATGAGTGGGTAAAGACCCAGCCGGCCGATCGTAATCCCTTCAGGCCAGATACAAAAGGGCTGAATATTGAAAAAATAACAACCAGGGCAGGCGACCTGCTTATATTCAGCAGTATGCTGGCGCATGGCATACGTAAAAATACATCTGCAAAACCAAGAATGGCTCAATATGTCTCAATGTCACCTGCGCTGGAAGATAATGAAAGCCTGCGGCAATGGAGAATAGCAAGTTGGAGAGACAGGATAGCCCCCGAAGGTTACGCTTTTCCCGGCGACCCGCGTAAATGGGAACAAACCCGCTACCAAAGGGCCGAACTAACAGAATTGGGTGAAAAACTATTGGGGTTAAAAAACTGGTAACATTTTATAAGGGCTGCCATGCTGTAATGCAAGCCCCTTTTATTTTAGCACATATTATTGATATTCATCTGGTTGCATGCATGCCAGTACCGTTGTTTTGTTGTTATAACAAGTAATGGTACTGGTTTTTTATTTTTTAGTTTGTTTTTAATAGCTGTTTGTTTATTTAGTATGGTTTTTACATGCAACTTTGCATCCGCAAGAAAGAAGATGCAAAAACAAAAGAGGTTTACAAGCGTTTTAGTAATTTTGGTATAATATTTTCTATAAAGCTGCCTAATAACCGCCATGAGGAAAAATTAGATCGTTCGTCAGCTTCAACCCCTTAAAAAATCTGCATTGTACACTTTGTTTATTCAGTTTATTTACGTGAATTTTGCAGGCATTTAATAAATAACAACAACCACCGGGAGTAAAGATATAAATGGGACTGTTCAATTTTTTTACGCAAGAAATAGCAATTGACTTGGGTACCGCAAACACCCTCATCATACATAACGACGAAGTAGTAGTAAATGAGCCTTCAATAGTTGCCCTTAACCGAAACAATCCAAAAGAGGTATTGGCAGTAGGCAAACGTGCATTGATGATGCACGAAAAAACGCACGAAAGCATACGTACGGTAAGGCCTTTAAAAGATGGTGTAATAGCCGATTTTAACGCCGCCGAACTGATGATACGGGAGATGATCAAGATGATCTACCCCAAAAAGCCATTATTTCCCCCAAGCTGGCGGATGATGATCTGCATTCCGTCATCAATTACCGAAGTGGAAAAACGTGCCGTACGGGACAGTGCTGAGCAGGCGGGAGCTAAAGAAGTTTACCTTATTCACGAGCCAATGGCCGCAGCCCTTGGTATTGGCATTGATGTGGAAGAGCCCGTTGGGAACATGATTATTGATATTGGTGGCGGTACCACTGGTATTACGGTAATAGCGCTTGCAGGTATTGTGTGCGACCAAAGCATACGTATTGCCGGTGACGAGTTTACTGCCGACATTATGGAAGCCCTGCGCCGCTACCACAGCTTGCTGATTGGCGAAAGAACTGCGGAGCAGATAAAAATTCAGGTGGGCGCGGCAATGAAAGACCTGGAAACACCACCGGATGACATACCGGTTAATGGGCGCGACCTTGTAACAGGTATACCAAAGCAAATTATGGTAAGCTTCCAGGAAATTGCCGAGGCGCTGGACAAAAGCATATTTAAAATTGAAGAAGCTATACTTAAAGCACTGGAAACAACACCACCCGAGCTGGCAGGTGATATTTACAGGCGCGGGTTATATTTAACAGGCGGCGGTGCGTTGCTGCGCGGCCTGGATAAACGCCTTAGCCAAAAAATAAAACTACCGGTTCACATTGCAGATGATCCTTTAAAAAGCGTGGTTCGCGGCACAGGCCTTGCTTTAAAAAATTACCAGCGTTATCCTTTTATTATGCGGTAACCCTGTTATTGTTTTTATAGTAACAAAAGGTGGCTGGTATATAGTTTTGTAATACTAATTTTACATTAAAAAATATCTTGCCGCATGCACGGCGTTGCCGCGCATGCAAACCGGGCCATGCGTAACATATTTCTATTTATAAGGCGCTTTTTTACGTTCTTCCTGTTCCTGGTTTTACTGGGTGTATCACTTGCTATACTTGTAAACTATAATAAAACTTACCAGGGTGTTTATTCGGGTACCGCCAACGAGGTAACCGGCAAAATAAACAAGGGGTATAATGATGTTGAATATTATTTTCACCTTAAAGAAACCAACAAACAGCTTGCTGAAGAAAATACAAAACTTCTTAACTTATTAGGCTCATCGTTTGACGCGCCTGACAGCTCAAAGCAGGTAAAAGTAGATTCTCTCATAAAAGACACTCTTGGCCGAATGCGCAGGTTTATTTACCTCCCAGCCAAAGTTGTAAATAACTCAGTAACTGAAGAAAATAATTACTTAACATTATTCAGGGGCAAAAACCAGGGAGTTAATATTGGCATGGGGGTTATTGGGGCAAATGGCAGCGCGGTTGGTAAAGTAATTGATGTTAGCGCCAACTATTGCCGGGTTATGAGCTTGCTAAACCGCAAAAGCAAGGTAAGCGCCATGATGAAGAAAGGATTCTTCCTGGGTGAAATTGATTGGGATGGCGCAGACCCCGGTTATCTTATTATGAAAAGCGTGACCCAGGGTGCACATGTAGCTAATGGCGATAGCGTACTTACCAGCAATATTGTTAACTTAAGTTTTCCACCCGGCATGCTGATAGGTGTTGTTACGCAGGTAAAGGCCGACCCGGAAGGAACAAGTACCTACCTGCTTAAAGTTAAAACAGCTGCCAATTTTTATAATCTGCAGTATGCTTACCTGGTTGAGAATGTAATGTGGCAGGAGCAAAAAACACTGGAAGATAAAACACAGAAAGTTAATGAGTAGCCTGCTTAAAAATATTATACGTTTTGCCCTGTTTATTTTGGTGCAGGCATTTGTGTTAAATAAAATACCGGCGTTGCACCAGTTTATTAAACCATACCTGTATTTTTTATACATTCTTTGGTTGCCGTTTAGCATACCACGCAGCTTTTTACTGATAGTTGCTTTTATATTTGGCCTTTCAATGGGTTATTTTACCGGCAACCCGGGGCTGTATTTAATACCTTGCCTGGTAATAGCGTTTTTAAGGCCTTTTCTTATAAATATTTTGTTGCCGCAGGAGACAACGGAAGTAAGCTATGCTGAGCCAAGCCTTAAAAGCATGGGTTGGGCGCCTTACAGTGTGTATGTTATCATACTCACTTTTGTTCACCACGCTGTGATTGTTTTTATTGAATGGATGAGCGTTGGTAATTTCTTGTTTTTTGTTGGTAAGGTGGCCGGTTCAACTGCAATAAGCCTGTTACTCATCTTTATCACCGAAATGCTCTTCTCACGCAAAGCAAAATTTCGCACCAACGCCGCTTAATATTTTTATATTGTCTAAAAATATCAGGGCGGGATATCCGCTTTCAAAACTGCGCTTTATCTCAAACCACAATATCGGCGGATAAATAAATCTGGTATCAATAAAAATTATCTTAATGTTGATAAAAATGAATAGAGAAATGGTCAATTTTGTGGCATAGATTTTTCACTCCTTTTTCAACTATTTATCATATTTCTTAATATGCCGGTGTATAATCAGTCCCGTAGCAGGGTAGTGCAAATTATTTTTATTTCTGTTTTCTTAATTATAGTGGCGCAGTTGCTTCATTTACAGGTTTTCTCATCCCAGTACAAAATACAGGCCGAGAATAACGCTGTTTTCCGCAAAACAATTTATCCAAGCCGCGGCCTTGTGTACGACCGTAAGCGCAGGGCTATTTTAGAGAACACAGTAATGTACGACCTTGAAGTAACGCCAAATGATATAAAAAATCCTGATACGCTTACCCTTTGCAACATCCTCAACATTGACACCGCGGAGTTTAAAAGACGTATACGCGTTGCCATAGCAAAAAATAAATCGTTTAAAGCCAGTGTGTTTGAACCGTTACTGAGCCAGGAGTTGTATGCGCGGCTTAATGAGAACTTGTATAGGTTCCCTGGTTTTACACTTAACGAAAGGCCGGTAAGGGATTATCCTTATGGGGCGGGGGGAGCCGTATTTGGTTACGTATCTGAAGTTGATTCAGGCTATATAAAAAATAATAAGGACGTTAAATACGAGATGGGCGATTATGCTGGTAAAACCGGTGTTGAACGCAGCTATGAGAAGGTGCTAATGGGTGTAAGGGGCGTTAAACGCTATATACGCGATACACATGGAAGATTGCAGGGGGCTTATGAGAATGGGAGTTTTGATACCTCGGCCGTGGCTGGGAAAGGACTGCATTTAAGCCTTGATATTGAGTTGCAGCAATTGGGCGAAAAATTAATGACCAACAAGGTGGGGAGCATTGTAGCGATTGACCCCCGCACGGGCGGTATTTTATGCATGGTAAGCAGCCCAACTTATAACCCGCAAAGTATAGCAGGCCCCGATGGGCGTAAACATTTTGCAGAATTACAGGTAGACCCACGCTCACCATTCTTAAACAGAACAGTTAATGCCAAATACTCTCCCGGCTCAACATTTAAAACAATTGTAGGTACGGTGGCCCTTACAGAGGGTGTTATAGACGATAAAATGACCACAACCTGCACTGGTGCGTATTGGGGCTGTGGCCGGCGGCTGGGTTGTTTGGATCCCGGCACTTTCGCTTTCCGTGAAGCAGTTGCACACTCCTGCAACACTTATTTTGCTATAACATTTCGCAGGGTTATTGACGATCCTAAATTTGGCAGCGCTTCCGCAGCCCTCGCTAACTTTAACCGTTACGCCTATTCATTCGGGTTAGGCAAACCACTGGGTACCGATATTCCTTTTGAGAAAGGCGGCAATATACCCGTACCTGCAACATATAATAAAATATTTGGGCCACGCTGGGTATCATGCAATATAATTTCCAACGCCATTGGCCAGGGCGAGGTGCAAACAACCCTTATGCAGTTGGCTAATGCCATGGCAACAATAGCAAACAAAGGCTGGTATTACACACCACATTTAGTGGATAGTATTGAGAACGCGACGGATAACGAAAACCACATGCTTGATTCATTTAAGGTAAAGCACCACACGCTTGATATACCCGAGAAGGTTTTTGATATTGTACAGGATGGCATGCAGGAAGTAATGGAATCTGGCACAGGCGCGGCAGTGGCAATACCGGGTATTGTGGTATGTGGAAAAACGGGCACGGTTGAAAATGCCCTTAACGGCGTAAAACTGCCGGACCACTCGTTCTTCGGGGCTTTTGCGCCACGGGGCAAGCCCGTGATAGCTATAGCAGTAATGTGCGAAAACGCCGGAAAGGGGGCCCAGGCGGCTGCACCTATTGCAAGCTTGCTGGTTGAAAAATATTTGAAAGACAGCATACCCGAGCCCGACAGGAAAGCATTGCTGGAAGAAATGGCCAATAAAAACCTTATACCAGTTTACATGGTAAGGGAGATGCAGTCGCAGGATTCTGCACGGAAGGTAAGGCAGGATAGCCTGATGCATATAAAAATGCAGAGAAGTAAAGACAGTCTTGCTACAAGGGTTGCTTATTTTAACAAAGGTACTAATGTAACGGCGCTGAATGTTAAAAAACCGGTAAGCAAGCCAGCACCAAAAAACCAAAAGGCAGTTACTATGCCAGACATGGTATTATCAACGGATACTAAGAAAGCCAAACCTTCTAAAATAACCAGGGCATAACTATGATTCAAAATAAACCCATATCAAAAGGTGTTGACTGGTTTGTGGTTTTTCTTTATGCAGTATTGGTGTGTATAGGTATACTTTGCATTTTTATGGTTGAGTATAAGCCGGATGTTAACTGGGTTACCTCATTTTTAAGTGGTAAAACAAGTTACAGCAAGCAGTTGATGTTCGCTGGTATTTGTGTTATTCTTGCAACATTTATCCTGCTGAGTGACAGTAAATTGTATACAGCCTTCGCTAATCTTTTTTATGTTTTTGGCATAGGGCTTATGCTGGCAACTTTTGTAATTGGGCGCAGTGTAAATGGCAGCAAAAGCTGGATACCGCTTGGTGGCGGCTTTAACCTGCAGCCTGCTGAGCTTTGCAAAATTTTTACAGCGCTGGCGCTTGCAAAATATATTTCACTGCAGGACATGGATTTTAGTAAAACAAGGTCGCAAATTATAGCTGCATGCATAGCGCTGTTTCCCGCAGTTCTTTCAAGGCTACAGCACGAAACCGGGCTGGCCCTTGTGTACACTTGCTTTTTTATTGCCATGTACCGTGAGGGGTTGCCGCCAAAAGTGCTGGTAATTGGTTTTTCGTTTGCAGTTTTGGTAATTGCCACGTTACTGGTTGAAAAAAACTGGTTGGCAGGTATACTAACAGTTATTGCAGGCATCGTTGGTTATATTATGCGCTTTCAAATTAAGCGCAACAGGATGATTTTAGTTGTATTGGCTTCTATTTGGGGTGTTTGTGTTGGTATTCAGCGGTTTGCCGTGCCGTATATTTTTAATAATGTTTTTGAGTGTTACCAAAGCCAGCGTATTTATATGGCGTTTGGTAAAGAATATAATTGTGAAGATAATGCTGCTTATAAAAAGGGGTTAGGTACCAAAGCACCCCACCAAACTGACGATTATAATGTTAGGCAAAGTAAAATTGCCATTGGCTCGGGTGGGGTTTTAGGCAAAGGGTTTTTAAAGGGCACCCAAACCCGTGGCAAATATGTACCAGAGCAAAATACGGATTTTATTTTTACCTCCCTGGGTGAGGCATTTGGTTTTACCGGCTGCATTGTTTTTCTGGGCGTTTACGTTACTTTGTTGCTGCGCATAGTATGGATGGCCGAGCGGCAGCGAAGTACTTTTAGCAGGGTATATGCTTATTGCGTGGCAAGTATTATGTTTTTTCATATTGCCGTAAATATTTGTATGACTATAGGGCTATTCCCCAGCATAGGCATAGCATTACCCTTTATAAGCTACGGTGGTTCATCGCTGCTTACCTTTACTGTGCTTATTTTTATATTACTAAGACTTGATGCTGACAGGCAGATGGTACTGAGATAAGGGGTCGTTAATCAATCGTTAATCAGCGTGAATCGTCAATCGTGAAACATAAGGACCTTTGAATTTAAGTTTCATTATGACATGGAAGGGATAACACGAAGGCTTACTTCATCATATTAACACATCACCCGGTCTCACGTTTGTCGTTTCCCGTCTCACGTTTTTGCTTATCTTACCGTTCCAATTTTCTATAACATGCCAAAACCAATAAGGGCTTTTTGCTGTCTGCTGCTTATACCATCATTCCTGTTTGCGCAAAAAATAAAAGTAGTTACCAACCAGGTTGGTTATGAGTTTGATAAAGCCAAACAGGCCATTATTGTGGCTGACGCAAAATTGCAGGATGCCCAATTCAGTATTATAAACACAGAAGATGGTACGGTAGTGTATAAAGGCAAGGCAGTTTATAGTGGGCCTGTAGATAAATGGAAAGATTTTCTCTTTTGGACAATTGATTTTACTTCCGTTACATCGCCTGGTACTTATACTGTACAGGTTTCTGTTCCTGGCAAAATAGTAACATCTTACCCGTTTAAAATTGGTAAAAATGTACTGGAAAGCGCAACTATAAGTGATGTGATCTACTACTTTAAAGGCCAGAGAAGCTCCGGCCTTTTAGATAAAGCCGACCGCAATTCACCTTTTGCGGGCAGATCGCAAGGCTTTGTTGATGCACATGGCGGTTGGTATGATGCTACGGGCGACTACGGTAAGCATCTTTCCCATCTCAGCTTTTCCTCTTATTTTAACCCGCAACAGGTTTCACTAACTGTTTGGAGCTTGTTGAAAACATATAGCCTGCTGGTAAAAAAGCCCGCGACAGACTTTAGGCAGTATAACAGGCGGTTGCTTGATGAAGCAATGTATGGTGCTGACTATTTGTGCCGTATGCAGGCACCCGGCGGCAGCTTTTACCGCAGCGTAGGAGCGCCCGGCCCCGGCAAAATGGCAAAAGACAGGGCCATTGGTATGGAAAGCAAAGGCTATACAATAAAGAAAACAAAAAATGAAACGTTTGGTGGAAGCAGTAATGATACCACCTCGCGCAGTTACGAATGCAGTTACCGCAGCGGCGGCGGAATGGCGATTGCGGCATTGGCCTTAGCGTCTACCTATGATACATCAGGCGATTACACCAACGCTGAATATTTAGCGGCTGCAGAAAGGGCATTTGCTTTTTTGGAGGCAAACAATGTGAGCATGACGAATGACGGAAAAGAAAATATACTGGATGATTATTGTGCACTAAGTGCAGCAACAGAATTGTTTAAAGCAACCGCGAAAGCCGTGTACAGCCAGGCCGCACATAAAAGGGCAAGCCAGTTACTGGCAAGGCTTGGCAAATGGGGCAATTATGTTGATTTTTGGCGCGCTGATGATAAAGACAGGCCTTTCTTTCACCCGTCTGATGCGGGCTTGCCGGCAGTGAGTTTATTGTATTATTATCCCATTGCAGATGCCGGTATGCAAGTGGAAATAAAAAAAGCTATAAAACGCTCGCTTGAATTTGAATTGCGGGTAACCGGCGAAGTAAATAACCCTTTTGGTTACAGCAGGCAACTGGTGCAGGATACAGCGGGCAACAGGCATACTTCGTTCTTTTTTCCGCATGAAAGCGAGGCCGCTCCATGGTGGCAGGGCGAAAACGCAAGATTAGGTTCAATAGCCTCCGAAGCAAGGTTAGCCGCGCCGTTGTTTACAGATGATAAGGCATTTCATGATTCACTGGAAACATTTGCAATTAACCAGCTTAACTGGATACTTGGCCTAAACCCATTTGATGCCAGTATGCTGCAGGGCACCGGTCATAACAATCCCGTGTATGGTTTTTTTGGCACATTTGAATATACAAACGCCCCGGGCGGAATCATCAACGGGGTTACATCTGGTTTGGATGATGAACATAGTATTGACCTCAACGTACCATATACTGTAACGGGTAAAGACTATGATTGGCGCTGGTGCGAACAGTGGCTTCCCCATGCTACCTGGTATTTACTTGCTGTGGCATTGCATGAATAAATTATTGCAGTAAAAGGTAAAATGCACAGCCATCTGCCCTGGGCGAATCATGCAACGCAACGGGCGGGTGCCCGAATATTTTAACGCCGGCTAATGTTCACGCACATACTATTGCTTGGTTTTCGGGTGTTGCAACAAAAAATTAAATGCGTCGCTAAGTGCATCGTAGCTTAATTTTCTGCCGGGCTGTTTCATGTATTTATCTCCATTAAAAACAGCAACCTTTTGCAGGCAACTCCTCTGCATATCATCAGCAGAAGGTGTAAAGGGTGCAGTGGCGGCTATTTTTTTAGGTATATCGCAACCTAACCTCAATGCCATTTGGCCACCACTGTTAAAGCCTTCAGCAAATATTCTGTTTGGATCGGCCTTGTATTGCTGTACAAAATAATCAATCATTATGTTGGCAAAGCCGGCGTCATTAACAGTGTCGGTCGCCGCCTGGTTGCCTATTTTCGTATTCCAGTGGCCATGTACAGCATCGGGAAAAACTATGATAGCGGCAGCTGAATCTGCAAGCTTTTCAAGATCATCTCCATATTTTTTTATAACAACTTTACCCGTTTCACTTTCAGCATGCAGCATAAGCACCAAAGGGTATGTATCATTTTTGCCAAAACCTGCCGGTATGTAAAAAGTAATATTGCGGGGTATGCCGTCAATAATAAAATCGCTGGAATAATATCCTTTTTGCTGTACGGCAGCTTCTTGTGCGGCCACAAATGTTGTACAAACACACATAAACGCTGCTATGCCCAAAATTTTTTTGTTATCGCCTGGTAAAAACATACACAATTGCATTTTATAAAAGTAAAGCTGCCATGCCCCTGCAATTAACAATGCAGCTATATATAGTGCTATGATTAACAGTATTGTATCGCATTTCCATCGCCAGCATGCGGCAATTGTAAAAACTGCAAAAATAAATTTTGATAAAAGGTACAATAATACCGGGGAAATTTTTTGTATATTGCGCTTTTTAAGGGTTTAGGGTTGAAAAAACCCCGGTAGTCTTGCCGGGGTTCTCTTTTTTAGCTCCGCAGCACTGGTTTAGCCGCAAGGCCGGTTTTTGATTACTGCTTCCGGAATAAGTATAAAAACCTTTGCCTGTAAGCTCTTTAGCAAAGGTTTTTATTTAAGGTTTAGGACCAAAAAAAGGGTCTGGGTGTTAAAACAATGTTACCGTAAAAATATAATAGCTTTCACTTATTAAGGCATACCTGTTTACAGGTATATATTAATATCTTACAATGTGTTTAATATTGCAAGTATAGCTTAAACCCTCAGGCAAATACATGTGGTTTAAAAAAGCAATTTATAACAGCCTGCTTACAGGTATTATTGTGTGTGTGGCAATAGGTTTGTTACCAGTTAATTTATGTGCTCAACCGGTTAGAGACACATTTTTTATTAATTCTAAAAACGCTGGCACTCTAACAAGCCATCTATACATTTATGAAACCAATAAATTGCTCACACCCCGCTTTGTTTACGACAGTATAAACAGGCAGGATTTTGCAAGATTTTTTCCATCAACAACTTATAACGATCTGCAAAGCCCTTCAAAATATTATTGGCTGCTGCTTACCGTACAAAACAATCTTGCACAGGACGAAACCTTTTATTACCAGCTAAATCATCCACAGCTGTACAGCGTAATTGCTTACACAAAAACTGGGGCTGCCTTTACCTATTTTGGTAAAAGTGGTTATGCATATCCTTTTGATGTAAAGCCATATAAGTATTACGATAATGTTTTCCCTTTGTTTGTTAAGCGGGGCCAAACCGTTACTGTTCTGCTCTTTATAAATATTCACAACGGGCATAACCCTTATTTCGCTCCAGAGCTATCCAATACCAACGCATTTAAAGACAAGGAGGAACGGTTTTACATGGTAAACGGCCTTATTGCAGGCATTATGCTTACTGCTATGTTGTTAAATATTTTCCTGGGTATTTTTCTGAATGAAAAATTACATTTTTTATATGCAGTATACATTGTATGCATACTGTATGAAATTTTTTTAACGCAGGGGCTTGACAGGCAATATTTTTATCATGGAACCAGCGATAAAATAACTCTGGTAAGATACATAATACCCTGTTGTGGTATTTTTCTGCTTGCCTACGTAATGCAGCTTTTTTTAAACCAGAAGTACAGCAATAGTAAAATAAAGATATTTGTGGATATTGTTAATTACTGCTGCGTTGGCGCTACCATATTTTATTGCGTGTATTTTCTTATATCCCCTGAAACAAGCGTTGTTACTGCCATTTACCAAAAATCGCTTGCCTGCCTGGCCGTGGCACAGCTGTGTTTTGTTTTTGCCAGCGCCATTGAAAAGGTAATACAGGGTTATAAACCAGCATGGTTTTATATAGCTGCAATACTATGCCTGTTTTGGGGTATGCTGGAGTTTGTATTGATTTATTTAGGCGTAAATGATGTTGCAGCATCTGAGCTTAAACACCCCAACGATCTGCAGACAGGCCTGGTAATTGAAACTTTAGTAGTGTTTCTCGGTATAATTTACCGCTATAACCTGTTTAAAAAAGAGAAAGAAACACTGCTTACCCAAATAAACACATATCAGGCCACACTAATTGATAAAATTGTAGGCGCCCAGGAGGATGAACGAAAAAGGATTGCCGAAGACCTGCATGATGATGTTGGCGCCACCCTTAGTGCATTGGCTTTACACATAAGCAATGTGCCCGAAAATGCCAGGGGTAATGATGAAATGGAAAGCTATTATAAAAAGGGCTTGTTTTTAAGCAGCAGAGCAGTAGACGATATACGTACAATTGCCCACAACCTTTTGCCTAAAGATTTTAAAGCAGCTGGTATTTTTAAAATATTGGAACAGCGCGTAAACGAACTTAACGCTGTAAGTAAAGTAAATTTTACATTAATTACAGATGGGGATGAGAGAAAATTGCCCGAAGTATTTGCCATTACCATATACAGGATAATCAACGAACTGCTTGCGAATATTATTAAGCATTCCATGGCTTCTGAGGCGTCGGTGCAATTGCTGATTGAAGAAAACGCAGTGCAGGTAATGTGCGAAGATGACGGTATTGGTTTCGAAACAGGGCAGCAAAACAATGGAATAGGCCTTAGAAACATTGCCGGTCGTGTTGAATTTTTGAAAGGCTATATTAATGTTGACAGTAACAGCAACGGCACTACAACCATTGTGCACATACCATTATAAGTTTATGCAGCCAACCTTTTTAAAACCGGTAAAAGTTATAGTTGCAGATGATCATAAACTATTTGCTGACGGCGTGGAGCAGATTATTAACAGCACACCCGGGTTTGAAGTATTGGCTTCAGTAGATAATGGCAAGTTGCTGATGCAGGTGCTTAACCGGCTATCGCCAGACATTATTTTGCTCGATATAAACATGCCTTTTTTAGACGGGCTTGAAACTGCGGCACTTATAAAGAAAAATAAGCCCGGCATAAAAATAATTTTTATAAGTATGCATTATGATGCGTCAATAAAAACATTTATACAAAAAAATGGCATTAACGGTTTTGTACACAAAAACATAAGTGCCAAAGAACTAAAAGATGCTCTTTACAAGGTAGTAGCGGGCGAAAATGTTTTTATCAGCAACTACCCTGCACAACAAACTGAAATAAATGCGCCGCAGCCGGGCACAGAATTTATAAGCCAGCACAAGCTTACCAAAACGGAAGTGGCAATTATTAAACTAATCGCCGGTGGCGACAGCACCAAGGCCATTGCGGATAAACGCAGCCTTAGCTATTTAACAGTAGAATCGCACCGTAAAAACATTCTTCGTAAGTTAAAGGCAAAAAATATGGCTGAAGTAATTGCATTTGCAGTTAAGTATGGTTTGGTATAGCGCCATCACACCTATATTGTCCATTTCGGCTACCATTTTGCCCGCATCAATATTTTAAAAACCGGTGACTAAATCAGGTGGCGCAATTTTGCACCTGCCTTAATTACATGTAACTTACCCTTAGTGATAAAAGACACAACTATAAAAAAGCTTTGCCTGGTGGCATTATACACCTCGCCAATCATCAGCGCACTTGTAGTAACGCCTTTATTTATTGTTAGCCGTTACAAGTTTGGTGCCTACCCGGTAGCTTTATTATGGATATTTGCTTTGGTTTTGGTTATGTGGGCAATAAATATTGTACTTGTTTTTTTATTAAAAAATAAGAAGGGCCAAAGCAGTACAACAAGGTATATTTTAAGCTGCTTGCTGTGCGTAGTATTAAGTGTGTTAATTGTACAGCACATGTTTGGCTCGTTGCATAGTAATATGGGTAAGCAGGGTATGGCGCTTCATTTTCACCTGGTGGTTTTTTTTAGCATAAACACTGCTATATTAATTTTAGCAGACTTGGTAATGGTAAAGGAAAAGAATGTAGTTGTTGAAAGTGAGAATATGCAATTGCGTATTAAAAATATGGAGGCTGCCAACCAACAATTAAAGCACCAGATACAGCCTCATTTTTTATTTAACTCTTTAAGTACATTAAAGGCACTTATTAAAAACTCACCCGCAGGTGCTGAGGAATACCTTGTTAAACTATCAGATTTTTTGCGGTATTCCATTTCATCCGGGCATGTAAATACCGTTAAGGTGGCCGATGAAGTAAAACTTTGCACTGATTATTTGGAGATGCAAAAAATACGCTTTGGAGAGGCACTGCAGTTTAATATAAACGTGCCTGCTGAAGTACAGAGAACTAAATACCTGCCAATATTTTCATTACAAATTTTGGCTGAAAATGCGGTGAAACATAATACACTAACTACTGCCGCGCCACTATTTATTGATATTGTTTATAAGAGTGAAGTAATAACCGTTGCCAATAACCTGCAACCTAATGCCGCTGTTGAGAATGAAGCCGGCACCGGGCTTGCTAACCTTGATGAACGCTATAAATTGCTAAACGGCACAAACATAGCTGTTAAGAAAGACGACAAAACATTTGCAGTAAGTATTAATGTATTGGAATGAAAATAGTAATAATAGAAGACGAACCCCATACCGCAAGCGATTTGGCCAATACTATTATAAAAGTTGAGCCGGACGCCGAAATTATTGCAGTATTGTCTTCAGGCAAAGAGGCTCTTGCATGGTTTGATGAAAATGACGGGCCTGACCTGATTTTTAGTGATATACAGTTAGGT
Source organism: Bacteroidota bacterium (assembly GCA_013285915.1). GTDB lineage: Bacteria > Bacteroidota > Bacteroidia > Chitinophagales > Chitinophagaceae > JABDFW01. The sequence goes on along the minus strand of JABDGS010000042.1, from coordinate 5,413 downwards.
GATGGATTAAGCTTTAAAATATTTGATACGCTGCGTAACGATACCCCGGTAATTTTTTGCACAGCTTATGACAAATATGCTTTGCAAGCCTTTAAAGCAGCAGGTATCGGTTATATTTTAAAACCATTCACCCAAAAAACAGTTGCTGAAGCGCTTTTAAAATTTAAGCAATTAAAAAACAGGTTTACAAAAGCTGTAGACTCTTACGCTGGATTTGAAGATAAGCTGGTAGCAATAAAAAAACAGGCGGCTATACTTGTTTTTTATAAGGACAAAATACTGCCTGTAAAGCTTGAAGATATAGCATTGTTTTACCTGCATAATAATATTACACACCTGGTAACTTTTGCCAAAGAGCAATATTATATTAACGAAACGCTGGAAGAAGTGGAAAGCATCGCCGGCAACAATTTTTACCGGGTTAACCGGCAATATCTTGTACAAAAAAGAGCAATAAAAGATGTGTCAAAATATTTTGGCAGAAAGCTGCTGCTAAACTTAAACACATCATTCACTGAAAAAATTACAGTTAGTAAAATAAAGGCAAATCATTTTTTGGCGTGGCTGGCCGGTTAACGAATCGTCATCACAGTTTCATTTGCCATTTCAACTTTCTATTTGTCCTGTTCACTGTTATATAGCTTTCAATGGCTTATCACCTGCCCTACATTTGAACCAACCAATTGTGGTATCATTTCAAACACAAAAAAAATGAAAACAAAAATTGCCATCATTTCATCAGGCATTTTACTGTCAGCCGGTGTGGGCCTGCATGTAGCCCACTATTGCCCGCTACAGCATTTAAAAGCCAATACCGCACACACAACACAGGCCCCGGCACAGGCCAGCAATGAAGCTAAGCCTGGCACGGTTACCTTACGCTGAAAATGGAATGGTTATTAAGAGTAAAGGCTGCCCAATGGCAGCCTTTTTATATTTTACTCTATTCGAGAATATTAACTATTGCTTTTTATTCTTCGCTTCAATTAAATCTGCAATCCGCAATCGGGTAATCCGCAATCAAACTACACTCCCAGGCTCCAGCCATCCCTGTAAGTACGTTTTACAAACTGGTTGGCATCATCAAAATTGGTAATTTTCATGTTATCTCCATCCCACAGCAGTTTAATATGGCGGCCAGGGTAACTAACCCTGCCCTTGCTGTCGGTTTTTTGTATATCGGCGCTGCGTATGGCAAGGTTGCCCATCAGCACTGTTTCCGCTAAAGGACCTGCCAGGTCAAAACGGCTGCTAAGGTTGTTAGCCTCTTTACTGCCATAACCGGCAATACAGGCCTCAATCCATGCCCTGTAATGGCCTTCTGCACTGCCCGGTACACGGTCAATGGTTTGCGGCACTTTTGTTTCTTTTGTTTTGGATGTAGGCAGCAGTTGCGGGTTAACACCATAAGTGCCGCACATCATTTTGCCCTTGGTACCCACAAATATTACGCCGTTGCCACCATCACCCATCATTTCATTGGCACCCAGTTCTTCCGGCCTTTCGGGCTGAATACCTCCATCCATCCAGTGAAACTTCAAGTTGGGTTTACCATCTTTTTGTTTAAAAACTAATGTTGTGTATGATGATGTAGGACCACTATCAGGTGCGTACTGAGATTTCCAATTCTCTACATAACGGGTTGATACGCTGCTTTCTGCTGAAATAGGGTAACCCAACTCCAGCACCTGGAACGGCGGCGCAATAATATGGCAACCCATATCGCCAAGCGCACCGGTACCATAATCCCACCAGCCACGCCAGTTAAAAGGCAGCAGGCCGTCAAAATATTCCTTTTTAGGTGCTGTACCCAGCCACAGGTCAAAATCAAGCTCTGCAGGTATAGGCGAAGACGTTGTTGGCCTTAAAACGCCTTGTGGCCAAACCGGTCTGTCAGTATAGCACCAAACTTCGGTAACATCTCCAATTATGCCGGCGCGATACCAGTCAACCAGTTGCCTTACGCCATCACCGCTTGCTCCCTGGTTACCCATTTGACTAACTATTTTATATTTTCTTGCAGCCTCAGTCATCTTGCGGGCTTCATAAATATCGTGGGACATGGGTTTTTGCACATAAACGTGTTTGCCCAACTGCATGGCAGCCATTGCGGCAACCGCATGGGTATGGTCTGGCGTAGAAACAGATACTGCATCAATGCTCTTTCCCTCTTTCTCCAGCATCTCACGAAAATCTTTGTAATATTTTGCATTTGGCAAAAGCTTACGACTGTCTGCAGCCGACCTATCGTCCACGTCGCACAAAAATGCAATATTGGCCTTACCGGTTTTGTAAAAATGGTTAATATCATCATTACCCTTGCCGCCGGCGCCGATGCTTGCTACCATCAGCTTATCGCTGGGTGCTATAAAGCCACGGCCAAGCACATGGCGGGGCACAATATACATACCGGCAAATGCCGTAGCGGTGTTGCGGAGAAATTTTCTGCGGGATGAGTTACTGCTGTTTTGCTCATTGTTGTTCATTACGCTGCAATGTTAGAGAGTGATATAAAAGTAGTTTTGACGCGATGAATTTATTAAACAACGGCAAATCAAAAAAATTTTATATGGCAAGCCGCGTGTAAAAACGGTAATTGTATCATTAACACTTATTAATCAACACGAAAGAAAACCATAAATATTGCAACCTCGTTATCTTTAAGCAATCAATTTCCATATATGTACACGCAACTGCTGCAAAACATGCGTAATTATTTTGAAACCGGCGTTACCCGCTCATATAATTTCCGCCGTCAGCAGTTGCTTGCACTGCAAAAGGCGATACACCAAAACGAGCAGGCCATAAATGACGCCTTATACTATGACTTAAAGAAAAGCCCCGAAGAAACCTATATATCTGAAACAGGCCTGGTATATGCCGAGCTAAGCGTTGCTCTGAAAAAACTAGGTAAATGGATGAAACCGAAGCGAGTTGGAACCGATATTGCCAATCTGCCCTCATCAAGCAAAATATACCGCGACCCGTTAGGCGTGGTGCTTATAATAGCGCCGTGGAATTACCCTTTGCAACTATCATTTATACCGCTGGTGGGGGCTGTAGCGGGGGGCAATTGCGCGGTAATAAAGCCATCTGAATTTGCGCCAGCTACGGCAGCTATTATGCAAAAAATTATTGCAGAAACCTTTTCACCGGAATATATAAGCATAGTGCAGGGTGACGGCGCAGAAATAATACCCGCGATGATGGATGCATTCAGGTTTGATCATATTCTTTATACCGGCAGCATACCCGTTGCCAAAGCTATATACGCCAGGGCAGCAGCAGACTTAATACCAGTTACATTAGAGCTTGGTGGCAAAAGCCCCGCCATTGTTGAAGCAGATGCTAATATTGAGATAGCGGCCAAAAGAATTACTATGGGTAAGTTTTTAAATGTTGGCCAAACCTGCATTGCCCCTGATTATTTGCTGGTACACAAATCAGTAAAGGATAAATTGATAAGCGGCATAATAAAAAGTATGAAGGAATTTTATGGAGATGATACTGCCAATAGTTATGAATATGGGAAGATAATTAACGAAAAGCGATTTGACAAACTGGTGAGCTATTTTACTGATGGCAATATTGTGCATGGGGGCACCCACAACAAGCAACAATTATTTATTGAGCCTACTTTAATAGACAATATAAAACCCGGCGCAGCAATAATGCAGGATGAAATTTTTGGCCCGCTGTTGCCTGTAATAACTTTTAATACTACTGAAGAAGCCATACAAACTGTAAAACAGCATGCCAACCCGCTGGCGTTTTACCTGTTTACCTCAAGTGCAGAGAAAGAACAGCAATGGATAAACAATGTTTCATTTGGTGGCGGCTGTATTAATAACGCAGATGTTTATTTTACCAATCATCACCTGCCTTTTGGCGGTGTGGGTAATAGCGGCATGGGCGCCTACCATGGCAAGTTTACGTTTGATACTTTTACGCGGCTAAAACCGGTTATGAAAACACCGGTTTGGTTTAACCTGGCTATTAAGTACCCGCCGTTTAGGGGCAAGCTTAAATATTTTAAATGGTTTATAAAGTAGTGTGGGTTTAGGATAACACCTATCTACGTCCTGAAAGGGCTGCATCTGTCAGCGATGGGCCCGTCCGAACGGCACAACCCGGGCGGGCAACGCCCATCGAAAAAAAGCGTAGTCAATTTCCTGTCCCAGCCACGGCGGCTATATAGCTGTTTAATGAGTTATGGTGATGTATTAAAAAAGACCTTGAAAGTGTTTAAAAAACTTCAAGGCCCCTCCAAATGACTTATTGACCAATGGCCCAATGACGTTTTAACTTACGAGCGTTCCCACTTGTTTGCCCTCTACAACATCAATAAGGTTGCCCGGCTTATTCATATCAAAAACAATAATAGGCAGCTTATTTTCCATACAAAGCGTAAATGCAGTCATATCCATAACTTTTAAATTACGGCTTATACACTCCTGGAAACTGATAGTTTCATATTTAGTGGCTGTAGGGTCTTTTTCAGGGTCGGCAGTATAAATACCATCCACGCGTGTACCTTTTAAAATAACATCAGCCTTCATTTCAATCGCCCTTAATGATCCTGCAGTATCTGTGGTAAAGTATGGGTTGCCGGTACCTGCGCCAAAAATAACAACGCGGCCTTTTTCAAGGTGGCGCATTGCTTTACGCCGTATATAAGGTTCAGCAACCTGTTCCATTTTTATGGCACTTTGCAGGCGGGTATATACACCAACCCTTTCAAGCATGGCCTGCATAGCCATGCCGTTTATTACGGTTGCCAGCATGCCCATGTAATCGCCATGCGCCCTTTCAATGCCGCTTTCTGCTTCATTCATCCCCCTGTAAATATTTCCGCCCCCAATTACTATTGCCACCTGTACGCCCAAATCAGTTACAGCCTTAATATCATTGGCGTATTGCTCAATAATAGGCGCGTTAAAGGGCTCGCTTTTGTTTTCACCCGTACCAAGCAATGCCTCTCCCGACAGCTTTAATAAAATTCTTTTATATTTTGGAAGCATGTAAAAAGTATTGAAAATTACTAGTGGTATTTGCGTTGCAAATAACCTCAATTTTAGCACAAACACCAAGTTTCATTTCATGTTTAGGCCTCTTTTGGTGTTGTTTTTTATCAACACCACTCCGGCACTATCTGCAATTGCGTATTGAAGTCTATAATAAAAAAGGGCCTTGTATACACAAAGCCCTTGTCAACCTCACATAATCCAAACTTTAACTTCCAGCGGGTTTTTTATCGCTGTTATATTTTTCTTCTGCTTTTTTAGCCTTTTCAAAATCAAGTACCACGCCATTTATACAGTAGCGCAGGCCTGTTGGTGGTGGCCCATCGTTAAACACGTGACCAAGATGCGATTTGCACCTGCCGCACATAACCTCGGTGCGTTGCATGCCA
>JABDGS010000041.1 GCA_013285915.1 Bacteroidota bacterium | reverse complement strand
GTAACAGGTAATGAGAATTGAAGAAACTCCATTAAAGGGATGCTTAATTATTCATGATGACGTGTTCGGTGATGATAGGGGTGGTTTTTTTGAAAGTTTTAACCGGCAGACGTTTTTTAAATTGACCGGGTTGGATGTAGATTTTGTACAGGATAACCAATCATCTTCTGTAAAAGGCGTACTGCGTGGCATGCATTTTCAGAAAGGAGATGCTGCACAGGCAAAATTGGTACGCGTGTTACATGGATCGGTATATGATGTGGCTGTTGATCTGCGCAAAGGCTCCCCCACTTTTGGCCAGCATTTTGGAATAGAGTTATCTGCCACATCCAAAACACAACTTTTTGTTCCGCGCGGGTTTGCGCATGGTTTTATTGTTTTAAGTGAAAAGGCTGTGTTTTTTTATAAGTGCGATAATTACTACAATAAATCTGCGGAAGGTGGGTTGATGTATAATGACCCGCAAGTTGGTATTGACTGGAAACTGAAAGATGAAGAATTGATTTTATCGGAAAAGGACAAGGTTAATCCTACATTACAAGAGTTTATTGAAACCTTATAACAAATAGCATGAAAGGAATTATTCTTGCAGGTGGTTCAGGCACGAGGTTGTACCCCATTACAAAGGGTATTAGTAAGCAATTGATGCCCATTTATGATAAACCAATGATCTATTATCCTTTGTCTGTGCTTATGCTTGCAGGAATAAAGGAAGTGCTTATTATAACAACACCTGAAGATAATGACCAATTTAAGCGTTTGCTTGGTAGTGGTGCTGAAATAGGTTGCTCGTTTACGTATGCGGTTCAGCAAAAACCTAATGGCCTTGCACAGGCCTTTGTAATTGGGGAGGAGTTTGTAGGCAGTGATAAAGTTGCCCTGATTTTGGGCGACAATATTTTTTACGGCTCTGGTTTTAGTAAGCTAGTTCAATCTTTTAACGATGTTAATGGCGCCGCCATTTTTGCATACGAAGTAAACGACCCTGAAAGGTATGGCGTGGTTGAGTTTGACAGCAATTTTAAAGCACTGTCTATTGAGGAAAAACCGAAGCAGCCAAAGTCAAACTATGCTGTGCCGGGTTTGTATTTTTATGACAATTCTGTTATAGAAATTGCGAAAAATATTAAACCATCCCCAAGAGGAGAGTACGAGATAACCGATGTTAACAGGGTTTATCTTGAACAGGGGAGCTTACAGGTGGGTGTAATGAACAGGGGAGTGGCCTGGCTTGATACCGGTACATTTGACTCGTTAAGCGATGCTACAGAATTTGTAAGGGTAATAGAAAAACGTCAATCAAGAAAAGTTGGCTGTATTGAGGAAGTGGCATATCGTATGGGCTTTATTACCAAAGAAAAATTGATGGAATTAGCAAAACTATATATGAAAAGTGGTTATGGCGCTTATCTTGAAAAAGTGCAGTAACAACATAACTACTTCAGTGCAAAAGGAAATTGCTTTGTAATCTGTTATGTTATAAATTATCTGCCCGGCAACTAGTCCTTTATAAGCTCCAATGCCTTTTTAACGACTGCATCATTCTCATTGCTTACTTCAAAATAACCCTCGTTACGCCAAATTTGTCTTGCAAGCAAAATAGGCAGGCGACGCATAATATCAGCTTTTATATTGAGTGGAACAGTGCTTAGGTTTACGCTGTCTTTATGAGCAAAGGCAACAAGGTCCTGCCAATCGGCCTCACCCGGCTTATACATTGCGTATAGCTCCGCTGGTGTTTTAAAAGGCTGCAGTGTTGTTTTGTGCTGCATGTAATAATTGTATACGTAGTCGCTCAGGGTGCCTTTAATATATAATTGAGTGATAGCCCTTGATTGCATAGTTGTGTCAAAAGGTACAAATACATCCGGTGTTATACCACCACCACCATATACGATATGACCACCTGGTGTTTTAAATATCGGGCCTGAATGTTTAGTCGTATCGCCATGAATAACTTCACCATCATGAAAGCGGTTTATCAGTTCGTCCTCATATTGTTCTCTGCCTTTGTCGTAAGGCTTTTGAATATTGCGGCCAAGGGGGGTATAATATCGTGCGATAGTTAATCGCAATGCACCACCGTTTGATAAATTAAACTGGTTTTGTACAAGCCCTTTGCCAAATGTCCTTCTGCCAATAATAGTTGCCCTGTCCCAGTCTTGTAAGGCGCCAGTAAGTATTTCACTCGCAGAGGCTGTTGATTCATTTACCAGTACCACAAGTTTGCCCTTCTCAAAAACGCCTTCTTTTTTGCAGGTATAATCCATACGCCCGCTTTTAGTGCCCTGGGTGTAAACTATCATCTTATTATCATCCAAAAATTCATCCGCAATATCAGTTGCCTGGTCAACAAGGCCGCCACCATTATCTCTTAAATCTAAAATAAGTTTCTGCATGCCCTGCTTTTGCAGTTTAGTAATGGCATCCATAAATTCAAAATAAGTGGTGGCTGCAAATTTGTTAATGCGTATAAATCCTGTATGCGGGGCAATCATGTAAGCAGCGTCAACTGATGGCAGTGGTATCATGCCCCTCTCAATCACCAGCCTCTTTAAATCCTTGCCCCTTAAAAAAGTAATAGATACAGTTGAGCTTTGGGGGGCCGCGCAGATATTTACGTATTTCATCACCGGCTATGTGTACACCAGCCATTTTAACACTGTCGTTTACCTTTATTATTTTATCACCAATTTGCACGCCGGCCTTCTCCGACGGGCCGCCAGGCAAAACACTTACTATGTTTACCGTATCGCCGAGTATTTGAAATTCCACACCGATGCCCTGAAACTTGCCATCAAGATCTTCGTTGACATACGCAACGTCCTTCGCAGGTATGTATACCGAATGAGGGTCAAGATGTGACAGAATATTATCAATAGCATAATCATCAAGGCTGTCTTGCTTAACATCATCAACATATTTTGTTTTCACAAGATCCATCACTTCTTCAACGGAATTGATGCCATTGTTCCTGAAAAAAACGCCTGCACCTGCTGTATTGCCGCGCAGCGTAAAGCCCAGGTACATACCAATGATCATTATTACAGAAAACATTAAAGGCAGCCAAACTTGTAATTTTTTACTTCCCATACATAAAAAAGTTGCTTCTTTGTATCCAATATAACGCACATCCCGCCAATAAAGCCAATGAAAGCCCGTGCAAGGGATGACGTATTAAAAGCGCGAATATCAGAAATATAGTTGAATTGAGGTTGTAATGATTTGTTGAAAGGTAAAAAATGCACGTATGAATGTTAAGCTAATTGCCGATAGCGGGGCCACCAAATGTGAATGGTGCCTGCTGCATGAAGGCAAAAAGAAAAAAATACTCACACAGGGAATAAGCCCATATTTTTTAGGGCAGGAAGAAATTGTAGCCTTGTTACAAAAAGAGTTGCTGCCTAAGCTGAAAAATATAGCGGTAGCCGAAGTATATTATTACGGAACAGGCCTTGGTAATACCAACAATGTTAAGGTAATAATTAAAGCACTTAAAACGCTTTTTCCCGGTGCGGATGTTGAGGCAAATACAGATTTGCTTGCTGCTGCCAGGGCTTTGTGCATTAATGAAAAAGGTGTTGCCTGCATTTTAGGTACAGGATCAAATTCATGTTATTATAACGGTAAGAAAATTATGAAAAACAGCCCCGGCCTCGGCTATGTATTGGGTGATGAAGGCAGCGGTTCGTACCTGGGCAAAAGAGTAATACAGCATTATCTCTATAACACTTTTGACGAAGACCTTAAAGCAAGGTTTGACGTAACTTTTACCACAACACCGCTTGAAATACTTGAGCGTGTGTATAAGGGGCAGCAGCCTAACCGCTACCTGGCATCGTTTACAATTTTTCTCGCCCAAAACCGCGGGCATTACATGATTGAGAATATTATTGAGGATAGTATAAACGATTTTTTCTTTAACCATTTATACAAATACAGCGAGAGCTGGTTATACCCGATAAGCTTTACCGGAAGTGTTGCTTACGGCTTTAAGGATGTTATTCAGCAACTTTGCAATACTTATGAGTTGGAGCTTGGCAAAGTATTGCAACAACCAATGGACGGGCTAATACAATACCATAGTTGAGTACGAGTTACCAGGTTAGAAGTACGAAGCAATTACACTATAACCAGTACCGCAATTTGAAATTAAAAGAAATATGACTGATTTTGTTAAAATAACGGAGCAACCATCTAAATACAGGCATCTTGAAAAAATGAAGGTGAGTGAGATTATAGCAGGCATTAACGAAGAAGATAAAAAAGTAGCTGCCGCTGTTGAAATTGCATTGCCGCAAATAGCAAAACTTATTGAAGCAGCCAGTGATAAGATGCTTAGCGGGGGCAGGCTGTTTTATATTGGCGCGGGCAGCAGCGGCAGGCTGGGCATTCTAGATGCAAGCGAATGCCCGCCAACTTACGGTGTGCCCTATGGCCTGGTGCAGGGCATTATTGCCGGTGGTGATATTGCTATTACCAGGGCCGTAGAAAAAGCGGAGGATGATGCCGGGCAGGGCTGGATTGATCTGCAGGGTTATAATATTACCAGTGCAGATTTTGTTGTGGGCATAGCATCAAGCGGAACAACGCCTTATGTAATTGGTGCATTGCAGCAATGTAAGCTAAATGGCATTGAAACCGGCAGCATTGCGTGCAACCCGGGAAGCCCACTATCCGCCGTAGCAGATTACCCCGTTGAAGTAGTTGCCGGCCCTGAGTTTATTACAGGCAGTACACGTATGAAGAGCGGCACCGCGCAAAAAATGGTGCTTAATATGATCTCAACTACCTGTATGATTCAATTGGGCAGGGTAGAAGATAACCGCATGGTAAATATGCAGCTTACTAACGATAAACTGGTTGACAGGGGTACCAAAATGGTAATGGAAAAACTTGGTTTGAGTGATTATGAAGAAGCAAAACAATTGCTGTTAAAATATGGCAGCGTGAAGAAGGCTGCAGAAGCCAGGAGTTATTAAAGAAATATTTTTAAAACCAGTTGTTGATAATCACAGGTATAGATAATAAATTAAAGTAATAGTGGAAAAACCATCGTTTAAAAAAAGTCCATCCTTTCAGTCAAAGAAAAATATTGTTGCCGGGCGCAACCCGGTAATTGAGGCATTGAAATCAGGGCAGCTGATTGATAAAATTTTGCTGTTTAAAAATGCCGGTGGTGACATAATAAATGAAATACGCGGGCTTGCAAAGCAGTATAATGTGCCCCTGCAATACGTACCCAACGAAAAGCTTAACAGTCTTACCAATATACAGCACCAGGGGGTAGTTGCGTTTAAATCAGCTGTAGTATACCAGGACCTGCAGCAGGTAATTGATTGGGTAAATAGTAAGGGCGAAACGCCGTTGTTTTTAATGCTTGATGGTGTAACAGATGTGCGTAACATAGGCGCTATAGCCCGTAGCGCGGTCTGCTGTGGTGCGCAGGCAATAATTATACCTGATAAAGGCGTAGGCGCATTAAATGAAGATGCCGTTAAAAGCAGCGCAGGTGCGCTTGAACTTGTGCAGGTTTGCCGTGTAAATAGCTTGCTTAAAGCACTTGATACATTGCATTTAAACGGCATAAGGGTTTACACATCAGAAATGAAGGCCGAACAGAAATTATACGAAATATCATTTATTGAGCCTTGCTGCGTTGTAATGGGTAATGAAGAAAAAGGCGTTCAGTCGTACATGACTAAATCAGCCGACGCTAAATTTGCCATACCGATGAAGGGCGATTTTGATTCACTAAACGTTTCGGTAGCAACAGGTATTATTTTGTATGAGGCTATGAAGCAAAGGATTTTACGGCTCTAAAACCTCTTGCCGATACTAAAACCTATCCATGGTATAGCACCGCTTTCCCCGGAACCGGTGACAACTAAAATGGGTATAAGTGTAGCCCTTATCTGTATCCTGCCGTTTGGCGGCATGTATCGGTAACTTGTAATTAACGATATTATGTTTATGCCATTGCCAGTTAAAAATAAATACGAATAACCCGTGCCTGCCTCAATAAAATGCTCTTTGTTTTGCGATACGGGTATGTTGTACGAAAGGCCCACCGGTGCAGTGCCAAACAATACAATATCCCCGCCGTTAAAAAAATCGGGCAAAACACCGCCCCCAAAACCAATATGAAAACTTAAACCACCAGGTTTTTTGCTAAAATATCTTTCATAGTTAAAAGTAGCACCAATAATATTCTGGCCGCCCCCTTCAATATACCACCCATTTTGTTTGGTAGTATCTGCTTGAGCGCTGGCTTTTTGTATAGTTGCTCCAAACACCAGCACAAAAATAATTGGCAAAAGGGCTGTGGCTTTTTTCATAATGTTTTTTGAAAGGTTATTGAAGTTGCTTAAAGGTATGAAAAGTTACCGTGGTTAATAAAGCAATAACACGCTATAACTGTTGAATGGCTACCCCCATTTTGCCGGATGTAACTGGTTTATTGTTTTGGGCTTTTTGTGATTTTGCCGTCATGATACCTCAGTTGAAAGCTTTTTCGCTTAAAACAGGCCTTTTTTCACATGTACCGGCCTATAAAAGCCCATTTTTAAATAACACTTCGTTATAACGGCGCCAACCCTTAATTTTACCGCCCAATTATAACCTAAGTCAGCGTATGCCACAATACCCGAACAGGCAATTTTTAGATTTTGAACAGCCAATAAAAGAGCTATATGAGCAAATTGACCAAACGAAGAAGCTGGCCGAAAAAAATACTAAAATAGACTATACATCAACCATTGAACAACTTGAAAACAGCATACTTGACAAACGCAAAGAAATAACTGCACAGCTAACCCCGTGGCAGAGGGTGCAACTTAGCCGTCACCCAGACAGGCCCTATACTTTTAAGTACATAGAAAAAATGGCCACAAACTTTGTTGAACTGTATGGCGACAGAAACGTGAAAGATGATAAGGCGATGGTTGGGGGTTTCGCACAGCTGGATGGCCAAACTGTTATGTTTGTTGGCCAGCAAAAGGGTATAAATACCAAAATGAGACAGCAACGTAACTTTGGTATGGCTAACCCTGAAGGTTACCGAAAAGCCTTGCGTTTAATGAAGCTTGCTGAGAAATTTAATAAACCCATTGTTACTTTGATTGATACTCCGGGGGCTTTTCCAGGACTTGAAGCCGAAGAGCGCGGACAAGGGGAAGCCATTGCCCGCAATATTTACGAGATGATAAGGCTTAAAGTACCTGTTATTTGCGTTATTATTGGTGAGGGTGCCAGCGGTGGCGCTTTGGGTATTGGCGTGGGCGACAGAGTGCTAATGATGGAGAACTCGTGGTACAGCGTAATATCGCCTGAAAACTGCAGTACTATACTTTGGCGCAGCTGGGCCAAAAAAGAGGTGGCTGCTGAACAGCTTAGGTTAACCGCAACTGATATGAAAGGCTTTGGCCTTGTTGACGAAATAGTAGCTGAGCCTTTAGGCGGCGCCCATTGGGATTACAACGAAGCTGCCTGCATGCTGAAAAAATCGATATTGCAGGCGTTGAGCGAGATTAAAAATATTCCAGCTGACAAGCGCATTGATGAAAGAATTGTGAAGTTTGGAAAAATGGGCTTTTGGGATGAAGAACCGGTAGATGGTTGATTGAACAGTTCAGTGGTAAGGCAGGACTACCGCCAAGCTATTAAACAAACATCAAAATTTTAAATAGCAATAAATGTCTCTCAGGAAAACATTAAGGGGTACGGGTGTAGCACTTGTAACACCATTCAGGCAAAATTTTGACGTGGATTACGATGTCCTCGGAAAGATAATTGATTATGTTATTGAAGGAGGAGTAGAATATATAGTAACGCTGGGTACAACCGGTGAAACCCCAACATTGGATAAGCAGGAGAAGACCAGTATTGCGAAATATACCTTTCTTAAAGTAAATAAACGCGTACCAGTTGTTGTGGGTATTGGCGGCAATAATACCAAAGAGCAGGTACATGACCTTGAAACCTTTCCATTAGAAGAGGCCACAGCTGTGCTAAGTGCATCGCCATACTACAGCAAGCCATCGCAGGAAGGTTTGTACCAGCATTATAAGGCGCTGGCTAAAGCATCACCCAAACCTTTGCTGCTGTATAATGTACCCGGAAGAACAGGCCGTAACCTCACCGCGCAAACAACATTAAAACTTGCCAATGAAGTTGAAAATATTGCAGGTATAAAAGAGGCAACTGACGATATGGCGCAGTGCATGAAAATATTACGCAACAGGCCCGAAGACTTTTTGGTTGTAAGCGGTGATGATGCATTAACACTGCCGCAAATAGCCTGCGGAATGGATGGCGTTATAAGTGTTGCGTCCAATGCGCTGCCAAAACAGTTTACTGAAATGGTGCGTAATTGCCTGCACGGTGAATTTAAAGAGGCAAAAGCCATCAACGACAAACTAATTGAAGCTTATGAATTAATGTTTGCTGAAAACAACCCGGCTGGTGTAAAAGCGTTTATGGCGGACAAAGGGTTAATAAAAAATATCTTACGCCTGCCTGTTACACCTGTTAGCAAAGAGTTGAATAAAAAGATAAAGGAATATTGCAGCAGGTAGTTGCTTAGCAACAATATTAATACAGTGTAATATATTAATCCCGCAGGCATGCGGGATTATCTTTTTTATGGGTTGCCGTTTATTCAGGTGCGCCGGTGTGCCCCGCTATTTCTTTAATTGCTTCATCAAGGTTGGTTGATGCCTCGGTAACCATGTTAATAATAGTTGTATTGAAAGGGTCGGCGCCGTCAGCAAAATTAAAGAGGTTTACCAGGCCAAGAATGTTAGCCACATGATTGCGCAGTTTATGCGATTGCAGCCAGGCAATTTGACGTAATTGTTTGTTTTGTTTTTCAATTTTATCCTGGTAGCGCTGTTGTTCTGTAACGTCCCGGGAGAAACAACTTATTCCAACGACATAATTGTTCCTGTCATATACCGGGTTAAAACTAACCTCGTCATAAGTGGTAGTATCACCGTTATTTTCTATCCAGGTAATTTTAAATGCCTCCCCATTAAACGCCCTTTCATAGTATTCCTGCCAGGAGGCCATAGTATCAGTACTGTAATCTTCAGGTACAATTGCTTTAACACGTTTACCTGTTATTTTCTCCAGCCTTTCCCAAAACGCTTTATTTGCGGTAACAATATTAAAATCCCGGTCGATTGACCATATATTGTCCCTTGTGTTATTAATTATTGCGCTTAAATTTTGGCGGTCGTTAAACAGTTGTTCCTGTATTTTTTTCTGTTCTGTGATATCTAAAAAAAACACGGCAATTCCTTCTTTTGACGGGTAGGCGTTTACTGAGATCCATAAGCTAAGCGGCGAATAGAAGTCTTCAAAATGTACCGCGGTATTTGCCTGCATAGCTTTTTGATATTCAGCAAATACTTTCATATAACCCGTTTCGGGAAAGATCTCCCAAAATGTTTTGCCAATCACATCTTCCCTTTTGCGCTGCGCCACCCTCTCAAATTCTTTATTAATATAAGTAAACCGCCAGTTACGGTTGAGGGCAAAAAAACCGTCTGTTATACTTTCAAGAATGTTCTGTATTTCTGCATTTTTTTCTTCAAGCTCAGTTTTTATTTTAATTTCTTCATCAACGCTTATAGCAGCTGCTAACCTTGCGCGACTATCATTAAATTGAATGTTACTTGAGAAAACGTGTACGTGAACTGAACTGCCATCTTTTCTCATGTGTTTCCAAACACCGGCATCATAATAAGTCCGCCTCGGGCCTTTATTTATTTCATAAAAAGCAACCATATCCTCTGGTGGCTTTAAATCTTTTAACGACAGTAGTAAAAACTCGTCTTTCGTGTAGCCATATTGTTCAAGCGCAGCATTATTAACGTCAATAAAAGCAAGATTACCAGGGTTAAAAATAAACATCGGGCACGGGTTCTCATCAAAAAGAAGGCGTGTGTTGTCTATAGGTCTTATTGGACTATTTTGCAGCATTTACGATCGTTACTGGAAGTGCGGCAGTAACAGCCGTTATTTATGTAAGTTAGTTGTAATATCTAATATTGCAAAAACGTACAATAAAATTAATGCACCAGTCCCAGGAAGGGGTTGTTGTTATGGCCTTCTTTATTTGTTTTCAAAACAGCCATTGTAAGCCTGCTTGTGCAGATTAGACGGTTTGCTTTGTCCCTTATTTCTATGCCCCACACTTGAGTTGAACCGCCAATATGAATAGGTTTTGCGGTACCCGTAACGCGGCCGCTTTTAACGGAGCGTATATGATTTGCATTGATATCAAGCCCAACACAGGCATATTGTGCAGGGTCAACCACGAGGTTAGCGCCAATGCTACCGAGTGTTTCTGCCAGCACCACAGATGCCCCGCCATGAAGTATACCCATAGTTTGGGTTGTTCTTTCATCAACGGGCATGGTGCCTTTTAAATAATCGTTACCCAACTCAGTAAATTGAATGTCAATATGATGTATCATATTGTGATTCCTGAACTGCTGTATATCTGCGATGGTGTATGAATGAAACCAAATAGATGACATAAGAAATAGTTTACGGGATGCAGTATCATCCCTCTGAAACGTAACTTGAGTAACCAACTTTTTTATACAGTTTCGACAACCGGTGAGCATGTTCGTCATAAGCGCTTTCAAATAGCTCAATTGCTCTTTCATTGCCGATTATTGCACCGCTGCTTAAAACTTTTGGTGGCCTGCCTGCTTCTGTCAGTAGTTTAGCTACCTCGGCTTTAATGCAGTTAATTAGCATTATACCCCCGATAGTTGAGCCCGGCGATACCGATGTATCAAGCCCCTCAATTTTTATCATTGCATCTCCCAATGGGGCGCCTGTATCTAAAACATAATCGGAAAAATCCCCCAATTTTTTCCCGTCTGCGCGCTTGCTTGTGGAACCGGCGGAATGAAGTTTTGTAATAATACTTGCTACCGGAATGTTTTTTAGTTGAAAGATCTCTGCCATCTCAATGGGAACAATATTAGTTCCGCTGGATGAAATAATTAAGGCAGCATCTTGATCACTCAGGTCAAAATTGCGTAGTATCCTGTCTGCCAGCCCAGGTACATTCTCTAAAAACATAGCCTGCCTTTGCCCATTGGCGCCAACGACATTATTGTGGTAGGTAAGCGATAATTCAACAATGGGGTTAAAACCGGGAAAGCTGCCATACCGTGGCCACATTTCCTCAACCATTATCCTGCTATGGCCTGAGCCAAATAAATGTACCATGCGGCCAGCCAAAATTGTTTGCGCAAATATTGCAGCTACTTTTTTAATAGTTTCCTGCTGTGCTTCTACAATAGCCGCAATGGTACGGCATTTTTCAATATATATTTCAGTTACATTCATTCGCTTTTGTCGTTTTTATATTTGTCTAATGCAAAAAAAGCCGCACCCATAGCACCTGCAAAATCGCCAAACAATGCTTTTTTTATTTCGGTTTTATTATTTTGCAAACGCCACTCATACATAGCTACAAAATCTTCAAGTGGCTTAAATAAGTCGTCTCCGGCTTCCGTAATGCCACCACCCAACAATATTAATTCAGGGGATAGAATATTTGTTAGAGAAGCGATGCCTACCGCCAAATTCCGCACAGAAGATAACCAAACCCACTGCGCGAAATAATCACCCTTTCTATAATCTACTAACAGATCATGTGTTTGCAGGTATTTGCCTAAGCTTCTTTTGCTGATTGTGCAATTGCCTATTGCATCTTCTAAGCTGCCAGGAATGCCTGTTATATCTGCCTCGCCGTTGCTATTTAGTGTTAAATGGCCCAAATGCCCCGCTTTTTGAAATGCTCCCGAGTAAGGCTGGCCGTTAATTAAAATAGCGCCCCCTACGCCTGTGCCAAGGGTTAACAATACGACATTTTTTTTGCCAATTGCAGCACCTGACTTTACCTCTGCAAGCAACGCAGCCACTGCATCATTCACCACCCATGCATCACAATTAAAGCAATCACGCCACATCAAATTTTCCAGGCCATTTAAGCGCCCGGGCATAAACCCAATAGCGGTGTTATCATCATTGCAAACACCGGGTGCAGATAAACCTATTACAACTTTTTGGTGCCCGATAATCTTCTTTACATCTTCAACTGCCTTTAGCACATTTTCTTTCCATGCTGTGCCCTCATCGTTTGTTGGAACATATGCCTGGTGCAATATTTTTCCATCCGCATCTGCAGCAAGTACTTTTATTCTTGTTCCACCTAAATCAACACCTACTGCTGTTACTGACATATTTTTTGTTTAGTGCTGTCCATCGCTTATTCCCCAACCTCCATCAACCGCTATTAACTGGCCTGTGGTAAATTTTGAATCATCACTCATAAAATAGCATGCTATCCCATCAAGATCACCCGCATGCCCTAAACGGCCACCATCCAGAGGTTGCTTTGTTTTAATAAAAGCAAGTATTTTTTCGTCACCTGCCGCTCTTTTGGCCATAGGGGTTTCTACAAGCGCAGGTGCAACAGTGTTGATACGAATGTTATGTTTTGCATAATATGATGCAATTGATTTTGTAAAACCTATAATAGCCGCTTTTGCAGCAGAATAGGCATGCGTAACAAAATATTCAGGAGAAGGGGAGTAGCCCAGTACAGACGACATGTTTAAAATAGTGCCGCCTGTATGCTGACGCATGAATTGCTTTACCGCAGCTTTATTTGAAAGCATCAGCGATGTAAGGTTAAGTTGCAGCGTTTTATCCCAGCCATCAAGCGTTAATTCGTGCAAGGGGCCATCACCAAATCTTCTGCCGCTTCCGCCTGCCACATGATATAAGCCAGTAAAACTGCCAAAGGCTTCTATACATACTTCTATTGCATGTGGTACCGTCTTTTCATTTGCAGCATCGCCTGTTACCGCTTTACCATTATCATTTAACAACACCGATGCTTCTGCTGCACTTTCTTCATTACGGCCAATAACAACTACCCTGGCACCCTGCTTTATAAAAGCAAGTGCTGCGGAAAGGCCCAAACCCGTAGTGGCGCCTGCAACAACTATGTTTTTGCCTGTAAGCATAACGTTATTTTAATTGTTCACTGCTAAAATGGCCACCCTGCCCAAGTACCACAAAAGGTTGCTGCGCGTTGCCAGCTTCCTGTGCAAACAAGGCGGGGTCAGCTGTGTTAAAGGTAAACATATCGTAGTGGCATGGTATAACCATGCCAGCGCCAATCACCTTAGCCAGATCGACGGCTTCTTTTCCGTCAAGATTGCCCGCGATGCCGCGTGCAGGGTCGTTTCCATTAATGGGCAGTAAAGCCACATCAATATTAAAAGGTTTCAGCAAAGCCACCATGTCATCAAACCACAAGGTATCACCGCTGTGATATACACTCCACTCACCAAACTTTATAACATATCCCATAAATTTGGGATAGCCATTTTCGTCTCTTTCAATCTCGTTATGCTTTGCCGGTAAACCATGAAAAGTAAATGCACCGATAGTTACCTGTTGTCCGTCAGTCAAGCCAGTAAAGCGATCGGCCGGCATTTTTACCCTTTCGGCAACAAACTGCCGGTTTGCTTCCGGGATAACGAAAGTTATGCCGGGGTTGTTTTGTAATACAGGTATAAGTGTCTCGCCATCCAAATGATCGGTATGGTTGTGGCTTGATGTTACTACGAAGATATTTTTAAGAGCGGCGGGGTCAATAACACGCTCACTTATGCGAATATGTTCTTTTTTAGTACCTGCATATTTTTTTGTGAGAGAATCTGAAAGATATGGGTCAATCAAAACTTTTTGCCCTTTCCATAATAATAAATAGCCGCTTTGCCCAAACCACCAAAGGTGAAAATTATTATCATCATTGGTAAACGTTTCTATTTCTGCAAGCAGGGCCTCATCCTTAATAAGCGCGGGCTTTAAATTCATCTGTAATAATATTTAATGAATACTTTTTTCGACTGCAGTTAGGCATTTTTACAAATCAACCAATCAACTTTCTTACTATTTACTTTCTTCTCCTCTCACCATCTTCGCGCCCTTTACCATATTTACAAGCTTTTGCCTCGCAGCCCATCGCGCAGTTTGGCTAAGGCCACAGTCTGGGGCAACAGAAAGCTTTTCGGCAGGTACATATTTAAGGCACCTGTGTATTCGCTCAGCAACGTCGGCGGGGGTTTCTATGTAATAATTTTTTACGTCAATTATTCCAACAGCCACATCCATCTTTTCTGCAAAAACGGCTAACAATTCTATCTCTGCAAATTCACGGTTTGCCATTTCAATATGTACTTCATCAACAGTTAGATCAAGAAAATCGGGAAGCATTGGTTTAATGCTTCTGTAACCAACGGGCCTGCCTTTAAAATTACCAAAACATAAGTGCGTTGAAAGATGGCATTTACCAACCACCGGCGCAACAGTGCGGTTAAAAATATCAGCAAAGCGTTTTGTATCTTCTTTGTAAGCGTAGCAACTCATTGAGGGTTCATCAACCGTAATCTCAGTGCAACCGGCCGCAACAAGGTCTTCCAGTTCTTTTCTTACAAAAGGCATTAAGGCTTCAGTAATTGCGTAGCGGTCTTTATACATTTCGTTTGGCATAAGCCTGCCGCTTAACGTATACGGGCCGGGTACACTTGCTTTAAGTGTTGGGCCTGCAGGTGCTAATTTTTTTAACCGTAAATATTCTTCAACAGCACCAAGGCCGCGCGGTGCCTTCAATTGAGACACGATATTATTTTTCCCGCGCTGGTCATGCGCAGGCGGCCCAAACTTTCTTGTTTCGGTCTCGTTAGCTTCTATGCCATTAATAAACCCATAAAATGAAAGATTAAAATCAAGCCTTGTTTGTTCGCCATCAGTAATAACATCAAGACCCGCCGTAACCTGGTCGTGAATGGCAGCTATTACTGCATCTTCAATCATCTCTTTTATATCAGCAGCGCCAAACTCATTCAGGTTTTGCGAAGCAAACTCCAGCCACCCGGGAAAAGGGTAACTGCCTACTACCGTTGTGCGTATTGGTTGTTGTTTCATGACAATGGTTTTGACCCACCGCTCCTGGATCACCTATTAAATTGTTTTGTATTACACTTAAAAAACAAACCCGTTAGACCGGGTAAAATTAGGAGAATACTGTAATATTGGTATACTATTTTTAAAGCATTATCTCATCATTACCGTGCCAGTGCAAATACCTGCTGCATATCATTTTCACTTAGCTCAAAATCAAATACCTGCAGGTTTTGCAGGCTATGTTTTTCGCTGCCTGCTTTTGGTATGGCCGCAACGTTGTTTTGCTCCAATAGCCAGCGCAATACAATTTGCGCACCTGACCGCTGATGCTTTTCTGCAAGTTTTTTTATAATGGCTTCTTTCAATACTTCGCCACGTGCCAGTGGGCTATAAGCCGTTAACATTAAACCCTGTTGCTGCATGTACTGCAATAGTTGTTTATTGTTGTTGTAGGGCGAATACTCCACCTGGTTGCAGCAAACGGGCGCCATTTTTTGCACCAGTTTTAACTGTGCAAGTGAAAAATTGCTCACGCCAACCAACTTTGCATATTTTTTATGCACGCACTCATTCAACAAGTCGGCGGCTAGTTTATTGGTGTCGGAATCAGCGGGCCAATGCAGCAGCAGCAGGTCTATTGTATCAATTTGCAGTTTACGCAGGCTTTCCTCAACACAAGGAATAAATTTATTTTTTGAAAAATTGGATGGCCACACCTTGGTGGTAATAAAAATATCATTGCGGTTTATACCGGATGCTTTAATGGCATTGCCAACATCACCTTCATTTCCATACATTTCAGCGGTATCAATGTGCCTGTAACCAAGCAAAAGCGCACGCTGTATTTCGCGTGCGCCTTCTTTGCCTGTTAACTTATATGTGCCCAGCCCCAATGCTGGTACAGTTACCTTTTGAATATCTAATAACTTTTGTTGCATTTGGTTAAATGTTCAGCTTTCTTTGGCAAGCTTCACATTCAACAAAGTTATTAATTTATGCATCTTGCAACAGGGGGCCTCGCGGCATAGCTTTTAATTTACCTTAATCCAATTTGTGCCGTCACTTTCAAGCTGGTAAACCGTAGTATTTGCTAAAGTTGTTATTGAACTGCCGGTTGCATCATAAATGGCTGGTGACCATATCCAATGCAATGTGCTTGATGTACTTTGGTTCCATACAGTTATCTTTAAACCGCTGTTATAGCTGGCTGCCGGTAATGTAATACCCCAGTTACTACCGGTAGGGCTTGCTAGTTTTACCATTTGCATTGCATTTGTAACCGCAAGGTTTTGTGTTCCGTCGCCGAGAAGGATACCATCATTAAAAACCACCCGTCTCCATGGAAGGAAACCGTTAGCGTCGCTACCTGTGGGCGGCGGTGTACTTTTCCTTCTGAAATACATTTCGTCAGCGCCTGTCCTTAAATATAATTGGTTTGAGAAAACATCGCCCGCAGTAGTTTTATAACCCAAAGAAAGCACATTGCCTGAACCAGCTGAAGGAGCTTGGGGGGCATTTGATGCACCGCTCTGTATGAAAGCTGCCACAGAAGTAGTAATCTTATCAAGATCAACTGTAGTATCGCCAGGAAAAGGGAGCGCCGCAGGTGAATAAGTACCTATGTTTCCCAATTGTATGGCCGGCCAATTAGTTGCACCGAACGATTGGTTGTAAGGTGCCGTAGCCCCGGTTGATGTGTTATTAAAAATATTAGGGGCTTTACCAGGGATAGTGCTCGAAGGTGGTAACAAATATTGACCACTTACATATTTTAAGTTCGCGCCGTTCCAGAACAAAATTGGGTTAGAACTGTCCTCAAGCAAAATCAAATCGCCAACAGCAGAATAAGTATTATTTGAATCAGAAACCGTCGGCTGGTTGCAGGCTCCGTGAATAGATATCATTGCTGTACAACCGTTTTTTAGGACAATAAAATTTTGTTGCTCAACACCCGACAATACAACATCTGCATTGCCGAATGATTTGGTTGAAGCTATTGATAACTTCACGCTCATTGGAGAATTAACCTCTTCAATAATTCCAGATAAATAGTCTGATGAGCCGGTGTCAGTCACTTTAATAAATTGGCCACGGTTTACGCTCGAAAAAAGTGATGTTGTGGCAATTGTAAGAGTCTTAGTGCCAGCGTCACTACTAATTGGGCCAACACTGGGAAGTCGTGTAAGGGTATAGGGGTTGCCAGTGCCATCTTCTCCTTTCAGGTTTACAAAAACAAAAGTATCGGCATTTATTGTGCTTGTATAGCCATCTATAAGTATAAGGCCACCAATATTTGCGTCGCCGGAAATGTTGATAAAACTCATTGACTGTGCGGAAGACTTAACACTTGAATCGTGGAGGTTTGCATTTTGGGCAATTGTTATGCCTGGGCCTCCATTTCTTTGCAATTTTATGTTTTGCAAATAACCGGGATCGCCGCCATCAGGCATTTCGATGCCGCCATCCTTAAAGTATGCAATGCTCAGATTTTCTAAAATGGCTGTATCCTGTAGTGCTGTGGGCGTGTTTGCATCGGTTGAGGTGCCGCCAGTTCTGCCGCTGAAATCCGACCTGAGAGAAATGCCATAGCCTGCTGTATTGGATGCGCAACCCTGCAGACTTAAATCACGTATGGTGCCCCACCAAAAATTTCTCTTAGTAAATGATACGAGATTACCAGTCACTTTAATTAGTGATGTATTAGAGCCAGGCATTTGCCATAAACAAGAGCCGGAAATTCCTACCTCGTTTGAGCCGTTTTCTCCAAATACCGTCATGCCAAAGGGTATAATAATGTTTGAAACAAGATAGTTTCCCGCAGGTATAAAAACATTCTTAGCTGTGCGGGTTGTATTTGCATAAGTTATGGCTGCCTGTATGGCGGCCGTATCATCTGAACGAAGAACAACTAAGACGGTACCTAAAGCAGTAGTGCCTGCTGGAGTTGACAATGTTACCGCAGTAGCTGACGAATAAGCAGTAATTGTTGCCGTTAAATAGCTGCTTAAAGGGCCGGCCCCGACAACTCTTAGTGTTTTTCCTACATCGCTTGAAAGGAAAAAATTTGAAGAAGTAGTCAAAGCTGTAGTGCCGATGGTTATTGAAACTCCCTGGCCAATTTGCGTTACTGCAACGCCTCCTGCAGCGCCAAACCATTTAACATTAAGTATGTCGGCATCAGGCCTGATCCAAACACCTGGTGTTGAACTGGTAGAGGCTAATATTGTGCCATCATTATCGGCAAGTCCCGTGCTTGCACCGCCCCAATAAAAAAGGCCTTCACCTCCATCACTTACTGCGCTGTAGCCCTCAACAAAAACTGTTTCATTGCCTGATGTGTAGGCATAATTTCTTAACGCGCTGTAATTTGCAAGCGTTGTCATAAATTTAAAATTTAAGATTAAAATAAAAGTGTTTAGGTATAGTAGATCTACTGATTAATTTAGGTGTTGCAACTCTACCAAACTAACAAAAAAAAATTCTAAAACAAAATAAATTTTGATATTGCTGAATAATTTTTTTACAGCACATAGTAAAATAAAGGTCCAGGTATGAATGATGTTTTAGGGCATGCAATATTTGATTTTCACTGCAACGCGCAAGGCCGCGCAAAGCTGTGGATACATAACACTTACGGCCCCAAAGAAGAAATGCCCGTTGAAACTTATTTTAGAAGTGAGGCGGATATGCCAAAGCTGGAATTAACGGCGATTAACGCTTGTAAAGGAAAGATACTTGATGTTGGTGCAGGCGCTGGCAGCCATGCGCATTTGTTGCAACTGAAAGGAGCGGATGTTACCGCTATGGACATTTCGCCAAAAGCGGCAGAAGTAATGAAACTGCGCGGAGTGAAAAATGTTATTGCAGAAGATATTTTTTTGTACAGCGAAAAGAAATTCAACACCGTTTTGTTACTAATGAATGGCATTGGGCTGGTTGGTACGATAGATGGGCTGCGGTTGTTTTTACAGCATGCTAAAAACCTTTTATTACCCGGCGGCCAGTTGCTGTTTGATTCATCAGATATTGCCTATTTATATGAAAGTAATATACCCAAAGGCAAATACTACGGCGAGGTTTTGTATGCTTACCATTATAAACACATCAAGTCCGGCTGGTTTAGCTGGCTGTATATTGACAAAAAAACACTTACAAAAATAGCGGTTGAAGAAGGCTGGGAAATGCAGGTTTTATTTGAAGACGGGTTTGACCAATACCTTGCAAAACTTTCTATATTATAAAAAGTATTTTATACTTCTCTTTCTTTTTACTATTCCATTCCAAAATTTTGCTATCCTTTCTTTAAAAAGCGTAGATTTTTTTGCCCCTCCTTGCCTTTAATAGCCTATTCAACAACCCATTATTAATTTTTAAAGCATTTTTTAACATTTTAAATCTAAAAGCAAACCTTGTTCGTATGTGGCTATGTTGTTGTCCTATTTATTTACCAAACTTATATCCTCTTCAGAAAAAAAATCACCATTGTATGCCACAAAATTTTAAAACATTAAAACCTGCCATTTTATGAGAGTAAGAACTTTACGTTTCAACTTTTGGAAATGCTTTTTTATTATTCCCCTGGGAATATTATTGGGTTTCCAGGCCCAGGCGTCATCACACCGCGAGGCCCCGTTGATCTCCACCGACCCACTGGCTGATAATACAGACCTATATGCTTTTAGAAGCCCCGATAAGCCGAATACTATTACTATAATTGCCAACTACATACCTTTTGAATTGCCTGAAGGTGGGCCAAACTATTACAGCTTTGGCACCGATGTGCGGTATGAAATTCATATAAAGAATAAGGCCAACACTGCTGGTGATGATATTACCTACCGGTTTACATTTAAACATGTGGATGAAGATTCAACTACATTTTTTAATATACGGCTGGGAAAGCAAAACTTAAAAACAACGTTCACCTGCGAAAAAAGTATTGCAGGCGGCCCTTTTGTGCTTGTTGCAGCTAACGGAACAGTGCCGCCGCCCAATATAGGGCCACGTTCAATTGAGAATGGTACCGTAGGGTTGGGCCAGGATTATAATACTATAATGACGAATGCTATAGTAAGCTCAATTACCGGCGAGAAAATATTTTGCGGGCCGGTTGACGACCCATTTTTTGTTGACCTTTCAGGCGCATTTGATGTAGGCAACTTCAGGCCTGATGGCAATGCTGTAAACGCACCAAAAGACGGGCTTGCACGTTTTAACTGCCACACAATAGCGATGCAAATACCTATTAACCTTTTGCAAAAAGATGGTAAGACAGCAGACCTTGCTGCCAACATATTAGACCCTGATTTTGTGATTGGTGTTTGGGCGAGCGCCAGCCGGCAGAAAATAACTACGCTTAACGGTGATGGTACCGATACTGCAACCGGCAATTGGGTGCAGGTTAGCCGCCTTGGTATGCCGCTTACAAATGAGGTAGTTATACCTGTTGGCCATAAAGACGAATGGAACACAAAAACACCGTACAGCAATAACGACCTTTCATTTGCTTCTTATTTTGAAAACCCCGAGCTGGGTTTGTATATGGATGCTTCAAAATTTGGTGGTGCAGTTCCGTCAATGAATGCTTTGCGTATTCAATCCAAATCACTTGGCTCATTTGACTTCAGGAACGGGCATAAAGGATTGTACGGGTTGAAAGGAAACGCTGCACTTGATAGTACTGCTTTATCTGAAGCTAATTATGGCAGTGTATTATTACCAGATAGCACCAGCCCGCGTGCGGTTGACCTGTTGCCTATATTTTATACTGGCGTGCCCAATTTAAGGCCTTACCAGTTGGCAACTGGCAAAGCAGGTAACCCGCTGGCGGCAGGCAAACCTTTTATAAATAATTTTCTGCCAACACTTGGCGATATGCTGAGGCTTAATATGGCCGTGCCGCCTACACCGCGCAACAGTGCAGATTTCAGCTCGCTTGGCATAGTTAAAGCTGCTGTTTTGGGTCTAACGGATGCAAGGTTTAATGCCAACGCAAGCCTGCAAAATATACCTAACATGGATGGCTTCCCTAACGGAAGAAGGCTGGAAGATGATGTAACCACTATTGAACTTCAGGCAGTATCTGGCGTAGCATTGGCTGCAATAGGCCTTTGGTATGATGATTACAGCACCGGCAGCCCCGTAACGCCGCAATTGGTTAGCGTATTAAGCTTTTCTGCAGGTGTTACGCATAACGACACAACATTTAAAGCAGCTTTCCCATACGTGCAAACGCCATGGAGAGGCTATGACCATACTACACAACCAAGGTTCTAACAATTAAAAAAGATTTGTATGAAAAAAATTTTAAAACTCTTTTTAGCGGCTTTGGTTTGTTTAGCATTTAACCAAACAACCGTTTTTGCTTCATCGCACAGGGAAGCTCCGTTGATTTCGCTTGACCCGCTTGCCGATAACACAGACCTGTATGCTTTCAGAAGCCCATGCGATACAAATAATATAGTGCTTATAGCCAACTATATTCCGTTTGAGCACCCGGCGGGCGGCCCCAACTGGTACACGTTTGGAAGCAACATACGTTATGAGATACATGTAAAAAACAAAACCACCACAACAGGGGATGATATTGTTTACCGCTTTACGTTTACCAGCACCAATGAAGATGGTACAACATTCTTTAACATAAGGCTTGGTAAACAAAATTTAAAAACAACGTACATTCTGCAGCGCAGCACTGATGGCGGTGCAAACTTTACAACCATTGTAACCAACGGCGTAGTGCCCGCACCAAATATAGGCCCGCGTTCTATAGAAAATGCAGTAGTTGGCCTTGGTGCATCAAGTTATAACAGCCTGGCAACTGCTGCAATTAAAACGGCTACTACGGGTGAAAAAGTTTTTTGCGGACCTGTTGACGACCCGTTCTTTGTTGATTTAGGCGGGGCGTTTGATGTGGGTGGTTTCAGGAAGTCGGGCAGGGATGGCCTCGCACGGTTTAACTGCCATACCATAGCTATTGAAGTGCCGATAAGCACGTTGCAGAAAGACGGCAAAACAGCAGCACAGGCTGCAAATATTCTTGACCCCAATTTTGTAATTGGCGTATATGCGAGTGCAAGCCGCAGAAAAATAACAACGTTTGACACAACAGGGACCGGTGCAGCCGGTGGTGTTTCGGGCGAATGGATACAAGTTAGCCGCCTTGGCATGCCGCTTACAAATGAAGTAATTATACCTGTTGGCTGGAAAGATAAATGGAACGCAACTTCACCCGCAAATGACCTGCAGTTTGCATCATATTTTGAGAACCCTGAATTGGGTTTGTACATGGATGATTCAAAATTTGGCGGTGCTGTACCGGGCCTTGCTTCACTTCGTATTCAATCCAATTCATTGGGGGCATTTGACTTCAGAAATGGCCATAAAGGTTTATATGGATTAAAGGGAAACCCAGCGCTTGATGGTACGGCTTTGTCTGAAGCTAATTATGGCAGCATATTGTTACCTGACAGCACAAGCCCCCGGGCAGTTGATCTTTTACCAATATTTTACACCGGTGTGCCTAACCTTAGGCCATACCAGTTGGCAACAGGCAAAGCTGGCAACCCGCTGGCAGCAGGCAAGCCGTTTATCAACAACTTTTTGCCGACGCTTAATGATATGCTGAGGTTGAATATGGCGGTACCGCCAACGCCGCGCAATAGCCCCGATTTTAGTTCGCTTGGTATTGTAAATGCTGCTGTACTTGGTTTAACTGATGCGAGGTTTAATGGTGATGCCAGCCTGCAAAAAATTCCAAACATGGATGGTTTTCCCAATGGCAGAAGGCTTGAGGATGATGTTACAACTATTGAGTTACAGGCAGTTTCAGGTGTTGCATTGGCAGCTATTGGTTTGTGGTATGATGATTATCCGGGTACAGGCAGCCCTGTTACTACCGACCTTGTAAACGTGCTAAGTTTTGACGCAGGTGTTACACATAATGATACAACATTCAAATCATGTTTCCCGTATGTGCAGGATCCATGGAGAGGATTTTTGGGCGCTCAATACACCGGGCCATTACCGGTAACCTGGGTTTACTTTATAGCAAACAAAGCAGGCAAACAGGTTAACCTTAACTGGGTGGTTGCCAATGAAGTTAATAACGACCATTATGATGCTGAACGCAGCTTTGACGGCAGCAATTTTACAAAGATCGGCACCGTTAAAGCAGGCAGTTCAAATTATACATTCACTGATTATGGGCCTGCTTACGATAAAATAAATTATTACAGGGTAAAAGAAGTGGATAAAGATGGCAAATTCTCCTACTCACCTGTAAGAATGATCACTTTCTCTAATGAAAATATCATCGCTATCAGTCCAAACCCTGCACACAATATTTTGCAGATAAATACGGTTGGGCGTAATAACCTGCAGGTATCAATATTTGATATGCAGGGAAGAAAAGTTAGTGCAACTGTTTTAACCAATGGTAACGGCGTAATAAATGTATCAACACTTGCAAAAGGCCTTTATACTGTTATTGTTGAAAACAATGGCAGCAAAATTGCCTCAAGCAAAGTTGTTGTTCAATAATACCACAGCTTTTCTTTCAATGAAAATATGCATTGCCCCGCCTTGGTGCGGGGCAATGTTTTATTTGTGGCCTAAAAAATCTTCACCGTTAGTTTTTACGTACATTTAATGGCATAAAAGCCGCAGCCAAATGAAGAAAAAGAATATTTACCTGCTTAGTATTTTGATATTTATTCTTGCTGTTGCAGGCATAGTAATAAAATATCAATACAACCAAAAACAACAGGAAGATAAGGTGTATGGCCTTGTTGACCGTACCGGTGCGCTTGCCGAGGGTACTGAGTGGCAGGGCGTTAAAGACCGCGCAAAAAAGCTGATGACAGCTATTCAAAAAGACCCTGAGGACACTGCATCAAAAATTAAGCTGGCAGCACTTTTTATACAGGAAGCGCGTATTACGGGTAACTATATGTATTATGATATGGCGGCAATGAAATACGTAAACGACATATTAGCAGTGCACCCCAATAGTTTTAATGCGCTTGTATTTAAATCTCTTATTTATTTGTCGCAGCACCATTTTGCGGACGGTCTTGCAATAGCACACCAGGCACAGCAAATAAATCCATATAATGCTTACGTGTACGGCTTGCTTGTTGATGGCAATGTTGAGATGGGGCATTATGACAGTGTGGTAACGTACGCAGACAAAATGGTTTCAGTAAGGCCCGATCTTACTTCTTATTCGCGTGTATCATACCTGAGGGAAATATTTGGCGATTATACCGGGGCCATAAAAGCTATGAAAATGGCTGTTGAAGCGGGCGGCCAGGGGGATGAGTATACTGAATGGACAAGATACCAGCTTGCAAGCCTCTATGAAAAAACGGGTGACTTTAAAACTGCTGATACATTGTATAATCAATCGCTGGGTATGCGGCCTGATTATGCTTACGCAATGGCAGGTCTCGGCCGTGTATCATTAGCCAATAAAGATTATAATAAAGCAATTGCTTATCTTGAAAAGGCTGATTCTATTGTTACTGATAACTCCCTGAAAGAGGAGCTTGTTGATGTTTACCGTTTGGCCGGCCAAACTAAAAAGGCCGATGCAACCGCGGAGGCAGTTATTGACGACCTGCAAAAAAGTGCACAGGCAGGGGATAAGAATGCTAATATTGGCCACTACGCCGATAGAGAACTTGCCTACGCATACCTGAAGGTCAATGACAAGGATAAAGCGCTTGAGCATGCCATGCTTGAATACAACCGCCGCCCGGATAACATTGATGTTAATGAAACTGTAGCCTGGGTTTATTATAACCGCGGTGAGTACGACAAAGCTTTACCTTACATAAAAGTTGCTTTAAAAACGCATTCTAAAAACCCGGTATTGCTTAGCCGTGCTGCGCTGATATTTTATAAAACGGGTGATAAGGTGCAGGCAAAAAACTTGCTGGCTGAAACGTCTGCAACAAACCCCTATATTGATAAACCGTTGATGGACGAAACAGCATCAATAATGCATAATTTGTAGGCTAATTTTATAACTGCTTATTGATGCACAAAAAAAACAAGCTGCCGCATTTAGTTTTTTTATTGATGGCGCTGCTTTTTATCACAGTCAGCTCTTATGCCCACACTATAAATTATGCGCTTGAAAAGGCCCCGGCAGGTAACGTTTTTTGGTATTACCTAAAGCTTGGTTTCTCACACATCATACCCCAGGGTTTTGATCATATTTTATTTGTGTCAGGGCTTTGCCTGTTAAGCCGCAAAATAAAAACCATCTTGTGGCAGGCTACTGCATTTACGGTTGCACACAGCATTACGCTTGCACTTAGCATGAAGAATATTATTGTTGCACCAAGCGCAGTAGTTGAGCCCATTATAGCCCTGTCAATTCTTTTTATTGCGATTGAAAATATGCTGCTTACTGAATTAAAGCCCTGGCGTGTTGCGCTGGTATTTATGTTTGGCCTTATACACGGCATGGGCTTTGCCAGTGCGTTAAATGAAATAGGTCTGCCACGCAATAAGTTTGCACTTTCCATTTTCTCTTTTAATGTTGGCGTTGAGCTTGGGCAGGTAACTATTATTCTCTTAATGTTTGGATTGATCATTATTCCCCTTGGTAAAATAAAGGATTACAGGAAACGTGTGGTGTTTCCACTTTCAGCACTAATTGGGTTAATTGCTTTGTACTGGACAATACAGCGCGTATTTTTTGTATAACCGTATATTTCTTTTTTGGCGTTATTGACGTTTGTTCCTGTATTTTCGCGCCATAAAAATTACAATGGCAACAACAATAAAAGTAAACAGCAACGGTTCACTAAGAATAGAAGGCGATTTTCAGATAGTTGATAAAGACGGCAACCCTTATGGTTTAAATGGACGGGATGTAGTTTCTATTTGCCGTTGCGGACGCTCTCAAAACAAACCTTTTTGCGATGGCAGCCATAAAGGCCATTTTGAACACGATGCCATTGCATTTGAACTGCCGCCCAAAAAAGTATAGACATTTCCTTGTTTTGCAAGCTACCTGTACACGCGTATTTTTTTACTTACAACATCTATCCATTGCCGTGCGATCAACTCATGCCCGGCCGGCATCGGGTGAACGCCATCGAATATCCAAAAATCCGCAGGAGCCTTTGAGCAAGCTTTATTAAATTCATCCTGCAGGGTAACGTATAAAGCATTAAACTTAACAGAGAGATTTTTTACTATTTCCTGCCGCTTCGCTATTTCAGCCGAAAACTCACTCCACCTGTCCTTTATTTTTCCAACGGGGAGAATAAAGGGTTCACAAAGTACAAACTGGACCCCGGGAATTTGGTCTTTTGCCTGCTGTAGTAATTCAGTATAACCTGTTTCATATTGTGCAGCAGAAAACGCTGTGTTCCCATCAAGATAAACTGATACATCATTTATTCCAATAAGAATGCTTAGCAGGTTTGGCTTTATATCCAGCGCATCCTGTTGCCACCGGGCCTGCAGGTCAGTAACTTTATTACCACTTACGCCACGGTTAAAAAAATGGAATTTACTTTTGGGATGGTCGTACCATAACCGGCTTGAAATTAAATACGCATAGCCATGCCCCATTACATGGTTCCAGTCGTTATTCCTGCCCCTGTTGCCATCAGTAATTGAGTCGCCCTGGAACAGGCAGGTAAAATCTTGAGTACCATCACTTTTTGTATCGCCTGTGTGCATTGCCATTGCCGATGCAAAAGGCGCGGCAGCAACAATGAGCGAACTTTGTATAAATTTTCTCCTGTTTGAATTTTGCATACCTCTTATTTATATCGATAAACCACTATATAACAATCGTATCTGTCAACTGTCAACAACCAACTATCAACTATTTTTTCTTTAGCCCCTCCAAATAGGCGAGGAGGTTTGCCATATCCTGCGTGCTTAGTGTTTGGTACAAACCTTCGGGCATCATAGAGGCTTTCATTTCTTTCATGCTTGCTACAGCGCTTGTTTTAATGTGCTGCTTGTTGCCACCGGGCAGTTTTAGATCAATATCAGTTTCTGTTTTGCTGGCTATAATACCGTTAAGAACTGATTTATCTTTCATGTTGAATACCCAGCCCTCAAAGCCAAAACTTATACCATCAGACGGTTTTACAATGGCATTTAACAGCCCTTCCTTGGGATATTTACTACCGATTTCAGTAAGCTTAGGCCCAAAATCATTACCCTCATTGTTTACCATGTGGCACAAACCGCAAGTGCCCATAAAAACAGTTTTCCCTTTTGCAGCATCGCCTGTAAGTGTGTTTATCTCGGCCATCGTTGGCGCTTTTTTAGCTGCGATTGCACTACTGTTGGGCAGGTAGCTTTGTGCCTCGGTGCGTACACTGGTGCGCCATGCGCCACTAACGCTTTCAACAACATCAGGTATCAGGTCTGCCGGCACTTTTTTATCTTTTAAAATTTCCAGTACTTTGGCTTCACCATCCCAGCTTCTGCCAATATTATGGGTCGCCCGTTTGCGGACATCGGCATTGTATTTATTTGACAATGCAACAGTTGTCACCATATCTATAGATTCCCTTGAACCTACACCGCCTAACGCTGAAAGAAGCGCTTTTGAATGTGCAGTATCAGCTCCGTTTAGTACATTCCATATTAAATTACTGCCCCCTTGTGCAAGTAACAAACCTGCTGCATTTTTGCCAATATTGTGATGGCTGCTGTCAATAGCAAGCTGCAGCAGGTTGCTATTTTCTGTTTTTACCCCGTAGCGGCTAACTAATTCAATATATTCAGGTGTATTTTTTACTGATGCAATTACATCGAGCAAGGCTTTTTGAGCAACAGGCGATTGGGTTACTGTTTTACTATCCAGGGCATGCAGCACCAGTTTATTTATTGCAACATCACCGGCTTTATTATCTTCAATCATCTTCAGCAGCAGCTTGCCTTTTAGCGGGCCAGCATTAAAATCAAACGCGCGGAAGTAGCGCAACCTGTCTTTTATTGGTACGCTGTTATCTGAAGCTAACTGTGCCAAATAGGGAACGGCTTCATCCGTTCTGGCACGCCACACAATGCTTTTACCTGCATCGGTTTGTAAAGGGCCGTTATTTACTTTGGCAAGCCATGTATTAAAATAACTGTCCCACTGCCTGTCTGCGCTTATACCCAATGCTTCCAAATACCAGCGGTCTTTGCCATCATATTCGTTTGCAAGCGTTGCCCATAAACCAGCAGCCTGCGGCGTTTTGTTATGATGAAGCGCTAACAAACATTCCCGCCTCACCTGTTCATCTTTATCATTTGCCAACGTATTCACAACATCAATAACATTCGTATTCAATTCTCTTGATGCCCTGATTGCTGTTATGCGAATATTTGCATCGTCGTCTTTCGCGGCTTGCTGAATATATTGTACAGCATTGTTACCCTGCATTTTTACTAAAACCCAAAGCGCCCTTGCGCGCATGCGTGGGTTGAAAGTTTTATCATTCCATAATTTTTCCAACGCCGGCACAGCGCTTTGCCCCATTTTTTGCAGTGTTGTAAACGCATGGTAGCGGGTGGCAAGGTTTGGGCTTTGCAATGCTGCAACTGTACCTTCGGGTGTTGAATAATCCTGTTTTGGAACACTGTATGTTGAGCCGGGTGGTGCTACCCTGTAAATTCTGCCCCTTGTTTGGTCACCGGCCTGGTGGCCACCCACACCGGGGTCGTACCAGTCGGCAACAATTAATGAACCATCGGGTGCTATGCAAACATCCGCCGGCCTAAACCATTGGTCGCGCTCGCCCTTAAGAATATTTATAATGCTGGCCTTATAACCCGCTCCATCTTTTTCAACAGCATAACTTCTTACAACATTTGGCCCGGCATCGCTATGTATAAGCTGCCCCTGGAATTCTTTTGGCAATAAATTGCCTTCATACACCAATATGCCCGTTGGGCTGCCCGCGCCTGTTTGCAATAGGTTTGGCACGACACCCGGATCATTCAAATGCCAGTGGCGATAGGGGATGGAGTCTTCAATATTGGTTCTGTTGGCGCTCCATCCTGCGTGTGTCATTTCATCGGTGTAACCGTAATTACCATAATCCATCACGTAGTTAATGCGTACGCCGCGGTTGCCATCATCGTCATTATCGCTCTGCCACAAAATGCCATAGCTGTCAACCGCCACTTCATACGGGTTTCTAAAATTTTGCCCCAGGCATTCTACATGGCTGCCATCGGTATCGCACCTGAATGCCATACCCATGGTGTATTTTTTAGGGCCTATTTCATCGCCATCCTGGTCAAGTATGGTTTTGCCGTTTTTATCCTGCAAGGTTTTTCCTTCGTTACCAAAGTTGAAGTATAATTTACCATCAGGGCCAAACGTAAACGTATGCATGCCATGATCATGCTGCTCGCCACCAATACCCTGGAAGAATATTTCTTTCCTGTCTGCTTTATCATCGCCGTTGTCATCATAAAATGCCCACACATACGGGCTTTGCGATACAAGTACCTTATTACCCATAACGCATACGCCCAGAGGTGCATTTATTTCAGGGCCCTGGTAAAATACCTTGGCGGTATCCATTATGCCATCGCCATTAGTATCTTCCAATATCATTATCCGGTCACCTGCCGGGTTGGTAGGGTTGCCATTTATTGCCGGGCGGTAATTGTAAGCCTCCGTAACCCAAACACGCCCACGTTCATCAACATCAATATTGGTGGGGTTTTTAAGCATGGGCTCTGTTGCCATGGTATGTACCTCAAGGCCTTCAAAAACATCAAGACCTTTTAGCGCATTTTCCGGCAAACGTTTTTGCGCGTCGGTAAGGCTGTCAGACGTTGCCGTTGTTGACGTATTATTATTGCACGCTGATAAGAATATTACAACCAGTAAAACAGGTACAAGCCTGTATATGCAGTTAAGTTTGGTAAGCATTTTGGCAATGGCTTTTTTAATCGTAAAAATGACAATTATAGCTAAGATAATATAAAATTTTACCAAATACTGGTAGTTTAAAAATAATAAAGACTTTATTGGCTCCCGGCTTTTGAATATGTGGCAGCCCGGTTGCGCCGCACTCTTGTACTGTTGATTATTACTTCGGCTCAGGCCTATTTAGGTAATAAGAACCCCAACGTAAAACTATCCCTTATACCACTTAATAACGATTTAACAAGATAGAATGAAAAAAAACGGGTTGGATCTCGGTCGTACCGTACAATACCGCTGCGCCTTGAAACCGGCATTGTTTTATCCTTGTTCTTTGGGATGATGAGATTCTTCAGAGCAAAAGTAGGCGCCCACGCTACTTTTTTATCTTCACCTTTTAATTTATCCAATACCAGGTCGTGATATTCACCAATCACTTTACCATGGGCCTTCTCATTGTTCAGCCAAAAATCGAAGCCCAGGCTATTAAGTATGCCTGATTCAATATGAAATTTACCCAGGTTTTCCGCAGAAGAATTTAATGCAGTCAATGATAAATTATTTATCTCACCCTCAACATGATATTCACTGTCGTTCGCCATAGGCATGTACACATTCGCCGATACCGTTCCCGAGCCCATAATTGAGCCTTCCACATGCATGTTAATATGGCTTGTGGCTGATGCATTGTTTACAAGCGGCGATAACAGCAGGTTGAGGTTCACAACCTTTAACACACCTGTTTCCTTACCATCTTTGGGAAACTCCTCATACGCCACCGATGCATTTTTTACCTGTAAGCTTTTTACATTTAGCTGCACTGGTAAGGTTTTTAAAAACTCAACCGGTAATAGTTGCACTTTTTCCTCTCGCGGTAAACGCCTGTCCCTGAAAATGTATGCCACCACATTGGAGACAGTAATTTTATCGGCCTGCAATTTTTTGTTTACAAGTTCCTTAATATCCAGGTTATTTATTTCAACGAGTGAAACAGAGCTTTCTACATAATCTGCCTGTTTACCGAGTTTGTTGCCAAGCTTATATTTGTCAAATTGAGGTACAAGTTTTATATTTTCAAGCTGTATAAGTTTCTTCTTCGTGTTTAAAGTGATCCTGCCAATTTGCATATTACCGTGCATTGCAGGCACGGAGCTGCTTATGCCTGATACACTTCCTTCTACGCTTTCAACATCCAGCTTATTGCCAGCTGTTTTTTTTATGCCAATAATATGCAGGTCATCAATTATGCACTGTTTATTTTCATCGCCCTTTAATGCCAACCTTACTTTTGAAAATTGAATGTTGTTAACGGTAACATTTTCCGGCATTAGAGAATCAAGTAAATTATTGTAGTTTTTTTTGGTATCAACATTATTTAAAGTAGCCGTAATTGCAGAATTACTTAGTGTAACAGTACCTACATTTACGCTTTTGATATAACGCTGCATATTTTTTACAAGGGGCTGTAATAAGTGTTGAAGCTCACTATTAATATCAACGTGTATAGTCGTTTCATCAAGCGCAACTTTACCTATTATACAATTATCAGCCTGCATTTTTGCGATATCAATACCCTTTATGTCAATCGCAGGAATTGTTGCTTTTACGATAAATGTGTTTACGTTATTGTTGTTGTTAGCCACCGTGCCAGGCATGATACTTATTGAATCCAAATGCATTGTTTTTCTGCCACTGTTCATGTCCAGGTTTTTTACCCGTACAACTTGTTGCACACCTGGTATGCTGTAGTATACATCCTGTATGCTGCTTGCTACATTGCCATAACTAATAGTTGTTTTGCCTGCATGCGATATTTTTAGATCATCTATCGACAAATCCCCTTTTAATAGCTGTGTGGTGTTTGTGCCCGCCGACAAAAACACACTGCCTTTTGTAACGTTGATATGACCAATATCGATATTTGAGAAAGGCATGGTTGCAAAAAGGTCTGGCTGTGGCAGATTTTTGTATAGCAACATACTGTTTAATGTAACGGTACCACTCGAAAGTGTAACGGTGCTTATCCCTATTTTTTTTGTGAATAACACCTTGATAAAATTTATCCCCGACAATTCCGCATCCTTAAATTGAATAATATGGGCATGCTGTTTATCAGTGGTATCGGGATAGTATTGTATGTATAATTCTTTTAGGGAAAGTGACAACCTGAATAAATTAGCATGTGCCGAAGCAATATGAATATTTGCGTACGGTGAAAATTGAGCAAGTTGTGTTTTTATTTTTTGCTCAATAAACCTGTTTAATACAATGTTGCCTGCAAAAACCAACACTATTAACCCAACAAGGCAATAGGTTAGCTTTCGCCAAAAGGAGCGGAGCCTTTTCATTTATGGTGTTTTTCTATATTCATAAACACCTAAAACTGTGGTAAGGTTGCTTTAAGCTTTAATTGCCGTGTTTATTAACAGGTAATTTATAAGTTGCGGTGCTTTGCCAATTAAAAAGCGTCCTGCAAAGCTATTATTTCTCTACCGCTCCTTTTAACATCCTTACCACGATCTTATCAATAGGCAGGTTTACCGTTTCTTCGGTTAGCTCATCCCATTCAACCCACCGCAATACTTCGCTTTGGCCTTTTGGGTCGCTTACCTGCTCAGGGGTAAAATCAAAAGGTGTTGTTTTGGTTACAACATTTATTGGCCCGTTGGCATGTGCGTAGTAATAGATTGAGACAATCTGGTTCTTCTTATTAAACGCTGATATTTGAAAATAATCGGTGGTATAAATATGGTCGCCAATGGTAACGTCAAGCCCGGTTTCTTCCATAAACTCGCGCCTCAGGCAGTCGCGGGTACCTTCTCCAAATTCCATTCCGCCGCCGGGGAATTTTGTAAAATAATCGCCCCGTATAAATTCGTCGCTCAGCAAAACCCGCCTTTTATCATCCATCAAAATACCGTAAACACGAATGGTAAAACTGTCAACTGTTATTTCTCTTTCTGTGCTAAAATCTGCCGGTGCATTATTTGTTGCTTCCATACCTCAATTACAAAAACAATTATTTAATATTCACTTCACCCTTAAAAACCTGTTCAGCGGGGCCGCAAAGCCATATATTTTCAAAATCCTCATCGCCCGTTTTGTCAAACTCTACAGCTAAGTGGCCGCCCAGGGTTTGTATCTCAACACGGTTAAAGCCATTATCGTTATGCGCGTTTACAAGTGCCGCTGCAGTAACACCAGTGCCGCAGCTTAATGTTTCATCCTCTAC
>JABDGS010000040.1 GCA_013285915.1 Bacteroidota bacterium | reverse complement strand
AGAGTAAACGTGCATACCGCCAACGCCATCCTCATTATAACGTTTACGATCAAACAGCTCAGGTATAATGCCGCCCATATCGGCGCCTGTTGAGTCGTGCAGGTATTTGCCCACAACGTCGCTGCCATTGGCGAGCCCGTTGGGATGTCGTGCTGATTTTGAGTTGAGCAACAAACGGGCGCTTTCGCAGGCGCTTGCAGCTAATATTACTGTTTTGCCGCTAACCTGGTACTCCTGCATATCATCCTTACTAACATAAGAAACACCCGTTGCAAGGCCTTCATTATTGGTCATAACCTCACGCGCCATTGCGTTGGTAACAAGGTCAACATTGCCGGTTGCTATTGCGGGTATACACAATGCAGACGATGAAGAAAAATCTGCATACATTTTACAACTGCGGCCGCATTGTGCACAAAATTTGCATTCGCCCCTGCCCGGGCCAAGGTCGTTATTCTTTTTTGTGATGATAGATAACCTGGAGGGGATAACAGGAACACCCACACTGGTAGCCGCTTTTTTTACAAACAGTTCATGCAGGCGCGGTTTTGGCGGCGGCATAAAAAAGCCGTCGGGATCGTCAACCAGCCCTTCATTGGTGCCAAATACACCCAAAAGCTTATCTATCTTATCATAATAAGATTTTACATCGTCGTAGCTAATTGGCCAGTCATCGCCAAGGCCGTCAATGCTCCTGCGTTTAAAATCTTTTGGCCCAAACCGTAGCGAAATTCTGCCCCAGTGGTTTGTACGGCCACCCAACATACGGGCACGCCACCATTCCCATTTGGTATCGCCTACGTGCGTGTAAGGCTCACCGTCAATCTCCCATCCCCAATAGCAACCATCAAAATCGCCAAAGGGGCGAAATTTTGTGCTGGCGCCGCGACGGGGCGATTCCCAGGGGTTTCTAAACTGGTTTGAGTCTTTGGCAGGGTCAAACATAGGCCCCGCTTCAATAAGGCAAACTTTTAAGCCTGCTTTCGCAAGTACAAAGGCAGCCATACCACCACCAGCCCCCGAACCCACAATTACTGCATCGTACTTTTTTTGCTGTTTCTTAATTTGAATTCCCGGCATACTACAGTTAGGTATTTAAAGTAAAGAAGAAACGTTATAATGCTGAACAAAACTTTGCTACAATGTGCCAATGATAATGCTCGCATGAAAGTATGAATTTCTGATTAATAAAAATCCATTTTCTATTCCAGGTTGTGCTAAATTCGGGCAGATGAACAATATTATAGGGATAGATTTAGGCACCACGCACTGTAAGCTTGTTATTGTTACCAGGGATAGCAAAGTTGTGTTTTCAGGCAAAAGAAACTGCCGGTCGTTTATTGACGAAACCGGTATGCACGAGCAGAATGGCGATGAGATATTTGACATTGTTATGCAATTGCTGCAGGAAGCGCTGCAGCATACACCGCCGGCCGATATTAGCTGCATAAGCTTTAGTTCAGCTATGCACAGCATTATGGCGGTTAATGCACAAGGTAAGCCAATGATGCGAGCTATGACCTGGGCCGACAACAGGGCGGCGCTATGCGCCAAACAACTTAGGCAAACCAGTGTTGGCAAAGATATTTTTGCACAGACAGGGACGCCCATACATGCTATGACGCCTTTTTGCAAGCTGGTGTGGCTTAAGGATGAACAGCCTGGATTGTTTGACACAGCCTACAAATTCATTTCGCTAAAAGAGTATGTTTTTTTTAGATTGTTTGACGAATACATTATTGATGAGGCCATGGCCTGCGGCACGGGTTTATTTAACCTGCGCACGCGCAAGTGGGATGAAGTTGCATTAAAAACAGCGGGTATAACAGCAGCCCGGTTATCTGAGCCCGTAAGAATATTTTACGCGCAAAATAAATTCAGGGATAATATAAAACAGCTGCTTGGGTTACATGAAGAATTATATTGTATAGCCGGCTGCAGCGACGGGTCTGCGGCACAATTGGGCAGCGGGGCGCTTGGTGACGACGAAGTGTGCGTTACTATTGGCACAAGCGGTGCTGTACGAAAATTTATTCACAGCCCAATTGTTGATGAAGGACAAAGAATATTTACCTACCTGCTTACTGACAGTTGGTATTTTACAGGCGGCCCCACAAACAATGGTGGTAACGTACTGCAGTGGTTTGCAAAACTTTTTTTGCCTGCTATAAAAGACGAAGAAGTTTATTCAATCATAATCGGGCTGGCTAAACAAAGTAATGCCGGTGCTAATGGCCTTCTGTTTGTACCCTATATTGCCGGCGAACGTGCACCGGTATGGGACGGTACCGCCACTGGCCGTTTTACGGGGATAAAAAACAGCCACACAATAAACGATTTTGCCAGGGCGGTTACCGAAGGTGTATTACTTAATTTGAGGCAAATTTTTGATTACTTGCCGGATAAAACAAATACACATACCATATATGCAAACGGCGGCTTTTTTAATAATGCATTTATGGCCCAATTGCTTGCTGATATTTTTGGGGTAAAGGTGTTACTGCAGAAAGATGCCGATTCTTCGTCAATGGGGGCTGTATATGTTGGTATGCTTGCAAAGGGGTGGCTGAAAGATATAGTTGATGTAAAGCAACTTATTACCACAGATGAAACATATACGCCTGTTGAAGAAAAGCAGGCGAAGTATACGGAGGTGTTTGACAGGTACGTATTGGAATGCAGCTATTACCCCAAAGAAACATCCGTTAAAGAATATTAGCATCGGATTATGCCTGCTATAAATAAAAAATATTACATATTTTTGTACAAAATTTTGTACTATGTTAGTAGCAAATGTTTCTGAAGTAAGAAAGAATTTAAAGCACTATATTAACAGCGTTTCTGATAATAATGACACACTGGTAATAAATGGAAATGGCAAAACAGTTATAATGATCTCGCTTGAAGATTATAACAGGTGGGATGAAACACAATACTTATTAAGCACCCCGGCCAATACAAAAGACTTGCGTGAAAGTATCGCCCAGCTTAATTCAGGCAAAAAAGTACGTAAAACCATAAAGGAGCTTGATGCTAATATCACGAAGTAAAAAGTTCTTATGAACCTTGTTTTTTCTGAACGCGCATGGGAGCATTATTTATATTGGCAGATGAATGATAAAAAAATTCTTGAGAAGATAAATGAATTAATAAAAGATTGTCAACGCTCACCTTTTAAAGGACTTGGCAAACCCGAAGCACTTAAAGGCGAATTTCGTGGTTTTTGGAGCCGAAGGATAACCGATGAACACAGGCTTGTATACAGGATAAATAATAATTCTCTTGAAATTGCCCAGTGCCGCTTTCATTATTAGTATTCATTTATTATTTTAAGCATTAGTAATTCTATCAAAAATATTCCAACCTTTTTCTTGTGGCTAAACTATATCCGGCGATAGCCTCGCTATGAGGCCATAAGCCAATACCATCCCCGCCTTACAACCAATATACTTTTTTTATACATTAGCAACATGAAACAAACGCCCTTTAAAATAATTACCAGCCTTTTAATAATACTGCTTACAGCGTGCAAGGCGCAACCGCCGCATGAAGCAGGCAATTTTAAACAAACCGACCTTGTTGAACTAATAAAGCTTGATACCAGCATACATTTAGATATTCGCTATGCCACCAACAATAACCTTGTGCACAGACCGGTGTATCACCAGGCGCGGGCTTTTTTACAGCGGCCTGCGGCTGAGGCATTGGTAAAAGCAAATGCATCTCTTAAGGAATTAGGATATGGGCTGCTTGTTTTTGATGGCTACCGGCCATGGAGCGTTACCAAAATATTTTGGGATATTACCCCCGATGAACATAAAAAATTTGTTGCCGACCCTAAGCAAGGCAGCCGCCATAACCGGGGCTGCGCTGTTGACCTTAGCCTGTATGACCTGAAAACAGGTAAAGAAATTGAGATGACAGGAGTGTATGATGAAATGAGTGAACGCAGCTATCCCGATTACAAAGGTGGCACTGATAAGCAACGTGCCATGCGTGATTTGCTTCGCTCAAAAATGGAGGCGCAGGGCTTTACAGTTAACACTTATGAATGGTGGCATTTTGACTTTAACGAGTGGCATAGTTATACCATTACCAATGTGCCTTTTGAGGGGATTAAATAGAAAATAAAATCAATGAATTTACTGTTATTATGAACCCGAAACCATTAAACCTTATTGAAGAAGAATTGGGTGCTGAATCCACAAAAATTCCTCCGGAGTGGAATTATCTTGAATTAATTGTTGAAAAAAGTGACGATAATATTGAATACTATCTTCCTAATCAAAATAGGAAAGTCATTATAACTGCATGGCAAATGGTTTGCAAATAACCAGCAACGATAGCAGTTATAAAAATACCCGTCATTTCTCTATACCTTTTGACAGCATACGAGAAATAAAAATACTTTCGTCTGTATCACCCAGCAAACACCCGGTAATCAGCTTAAACTATATTATATATGCCATACTCCTTTTTACATTCGTTGAGTTATTTGCAAGCGCCAATCTTGTATTATGGACTGCATTGGGTCTGATAACCGGCTTTTTCCTTTCTGCTATCTATAAAAAAAACTATCGCCCCAATATTGTTTTTGTAATAAATACAGATAATGGCGATGAAAAGGTATTTTTTTCATGTCACAAAAATCAGATAGGTGGCTGCGTATCTTTTTTTAATATGTTTTGCAAAGAAATATTTTCAGATGAAAGAGTTTTACTAACTGCAAGCGGCTAGTTACCCGCAGATTTTATAACTTCCAAAGTGTGCTTTAAAGAATTTAAAGAAGCCCACCCCTGGTGGCCAGGTATAATATATTTTGCACCGGGATATTTAACCATTACATTTTTTATAGTTTGCGGCCATTGGGCAACATTAGCATCGGCAACGTTACCAATATTCTCTGTTTCTGTACTTTTTACAAGGCAGCCACCTACCAATACTTTTTGCTTTGGCAGCCAAACAACAATATTATCTTTTGTGTGCCCCTCGCCGGGGTAATATGTTTGTATGGTTGTTCCACCAATATTAAATGTGGTATCATTTGTAAAAGTGTATGCCGCTTGCTTATTCCCGCTTTTTTTACATAAGGCCAGCGTTTGCTGTGATGAATATGTTTTAACACTTGCCTTCTTAAACACATCAATACCACCTGTGCGGTCTGCGTGAAAATGGGTAGATATACTTAATATAATTTTCTTATGATGCCGGCGGTATACTGAATCAATCAATTGTTGTGTTTCATCCTCGCCCCATGGCGTATCTATTACAACAACGCCATCATTTGTTACCACATATACTCCATTTGCGGGGAAGGGCGCCCCGTTTGCCAGGCCATACGAAATAAAAAGATAACAATTACCGGTTAGATGTTGTATTGATATTTTAAAAGGTTGCTGTTGTGAAAATGCTGCAATCGTAATTAAACTCAGGCATAAAATAAACAGGCATTTTTTTATCATCATAAAAATTTATTATCAGCAACAATCGGGTTTTGTATGCAAGCGCCTATCCGCAATTTTGTTGTATAAAATTATTACATGCAACAATTCAAAATTATTCCTTTATCAAAAGATTATGCTAAACAAATACGTGCTGCAGGAAAAGATGGCTTTGGCCATACAATTATTGAACAAACAGCCACTGGTCACGGGCCGTGCCGCGTTTCGCTAAAACCATTCAGGCCGGGTATAGATAAACGCTTATTGCTAAGCCACTCCCCCTTTGCAATAGATAATGCGTTTAACCAACCCGGACCCATATTTATACATGCGGATGAAGTAGAAGAATATGCGGATGTTTACAGGTTTCCACCGGAAATAAAAAATGACCGGGAGCATTTTCATTTAACGCTTATCGGCTATGACACAGCACAAATGATGGTTTATACTGAATTGGTAGGTAATAAAGATGTAGACGACCTGATTGTGCAAATATTTACCAGTCACCCTGAAGTGGATTATCTTCATGTAAGAAGCGCAGAAGCGTGTTGTTATATATGTAAAGTTGAAAGAGTAAACCATTAAATTATGGAGCCGAATGTGAAAGAACGATTAGAGCAATACAATTGGGAAGAAATAACAGAAAGCCTGCATACCAAAGGTTATGGATTATTGCCGGGTATGATAACAGATGCAGAATGTGAAGCGTTAAAACTGAATTACAATAACCCCGCCG
Source organism: Bacteroidota bacterium (assembly GCA_013285915.1). Lineage (GTDB taxonomy): Bacteria > Bacteroidota > Bacteroidia > Chitinophagales > Chitinophagaceae > JABDFW01. The sequence continues at coordinate 27,709 of JABDGS010000040.1, read as the reverse complement.
CTTATAGAAAAACAGTAGTGATGGAACGTTACAGGTATGGGCTTGGCGAGTATAAATATTTCAACTATCCGCTGCCATCATTAATTCAGTCGATAAGGAAAAACACCTACAGTTATTTAGCACCTGTTGCTAACAAATGGATGAGTGTGCTGAAGATCAATACACAGTTTCCCGAAACATTTGAAGAGCTGCAGAAGCTTTGCCACGACAATAATCAAACAAAACCAACAGTACTTATTTTAAAATATGGCAAAGGAGGCCATAACACCATGCACCAGGATCTGTATGGCGATATCTTCTTCCCCATACAGGCTGTTTTATTTTTGAATGAGCCCGGTAAAGATTATACCGGCGGTGAATTTATATTATCGCAGCAAATACCAAGGGCACAAAGCAAGGCGACTGTACTTGCACCGCATAAAGGCGATATGCTTTTGTTTACCACAAATTTTCGCCCGCAAAAAGGCAGCAAGGGATATTACCGTGTAAATGTAAAACATGGGGTAAGTGAAGTGCATGAGGGTGAGCGGCACACGCTGGGTATTATTTTTCATGATGCACTTTCGTAAAATGGTAACACATTCATCCATAAACAGCAGCCAGTTTAAACAAATGGTAAAAAACGGCGTCATTATTCTTGCAGGGAATGCTGCATTAAAAATTTATGGCACATTGCATTGCACATCAGGCAAAAGAATGAAAAAGCAAAACAGGGTTTTCTTTATTAATGAAAATGAAGCAATAAACGCCGGTTACAGGCCATGCGGGCATTGTATGCGCCAGAAATACATTGCCTGGAAGACGGTACAGTGATAATTTTGCAATATGCAGGCAATGCTTTTTAATGACAACGAAAATATTTTACCTTTTAATGGTGAGGTTCTGTTTTTCCCCAATGCGTTTTCAGCGCAGGAAAGCGATGACCTATTGAAATATCTCATTGAATTTATTGAGTGGAAACACGAGGCCATTAAGATGTTTGGCAGGCAGGTTATGCAACCACGCCTCACCGCCTGGTACGGTGATGAAGGCAAAAGCTACACTTATTCTGGTATTACGATGCAACCCAAACCTTTCACGCAACATTTACTTACCATAAAAGAAAGAGCAGAATGCCTTACCGGCGCAAGCTTTAACAGCGCCCTGCTTAATTACTACAGGGATGGCAATGACAGCATGGGGTGGCATAGGGATAATGAAAAGGAGTTAGGCATAAACCCTGTAATTGCTTCAGTAAGTTTTGGGGGGACGAGAAAATTTCAGCTTAGAAATTATAAGGACAAAAGCATTTTACGCAATATTATGTTAAGCCATGGCAGCCTGTTGCTGATGCGGGGTGAAGCACAGCATTACTGGGAGCACCAACTGCCCAAAACGAAAGCTGTTAACGGTAAAAGAATAAATATAACGTTCAGGACAATTAAATAAAGCTGGTACGATACTAACCCTACTCTTTCCAGCGGTAGGTGCTAATGTCAATACCTGAAAGGTCTAACACCCTGTCAACCACCGTGGCGGCCACTTCCTCAATAGTAGAAGGCCTGCTGTAAAATGAAGGGGTAGCGGGGCAGATAACTCCCCCGGCCAATGTAACCGTCTCCATATTGCGTATATGTACCAGGTTATAAGGGGTATCGCGCACCACAAGTATTAGTTTTCTTCTTTCTTTCAATACAACATCTGCCGCGCGGGTAACCAGGTCATCACTTATACCTGCTGCAATTCTGCCGAGCGTGCCCATACTGCACGGTATAACAATCATAATATTGTACTTTGCTGAGCCAGATGCAAATGGCGCCATAAAATCATGCTTTTCAAAATAACGCACCGGGTATTGGGCATATTCTTCATTACCCAACTCAGTTTTCCATACCTCTTTTGCATTGTTGCTCATTACAATATCCAACGCCAGCCACTGGTCTTTTAGCTGCAATAGTTTATCCAGCAACAATTTGGCGTAAATACTTCCGCTGGCCCCGGTAATTGCAATCACTATTTTATTTGGCATGCCACAAAGATACGGTTGCCAGCGGAGAGACCATTAACCGTCAATCGGGAACCGTGAATGAAGATTTCGCAGGTTTAGACAGATCCGGGGTTTTTGTTGCCGTGTATCTGTGGGTGTTATTGTTTAATAACTGAATATCTGCCAGCATAATGTAAGTTTTGCTACATGCCGCACGTACGATATGAACGGGAGCATATATCCGAAAACTTTTTCTTCAAAGTGCCCGAAACCACAGACATCGTTTCTTGCCAGGAATCTTGTAAAAATAAAAGCGTAAGCTTTTTACTCTACAAAAAAAGCAATTTACAGTTCCAATTTCCCCCACCCATTCCTGTACTCGCGTTTGATGAATTGATTGGCGGGTTCAAAATTAGTAATGCGCATATTTGCTCCGTCCCATTTATAATTAAGATAGCGGCCGGGTGTAGTGTATTCAACACGATCGCCATAAACTGGATCATGCCGTGTAACTTTTGTTTTTAAGTTGAAGCACCGCAGCAACAGGTTACCCATTAATACTGTTTCAGTAAGAGGCCCTGCGTAACCTTCAAACGGGCTGTCAACTTCCATATTTCCATAGCCTGCAATACAGGCATCTACCCATTGCGCCCAATGGCCGTCTTCCGCGCCCGTTACGCGCAGGTATTTGGGCGGAATATTAATCTCTTTATTTCGTGAGAGCGGCAATAACCTTGGGTACAGGCCGCCCCAGCCACAACTCATTTTACCCTTTGAGCCGATGAACAGTGAGCCACCTTCATAATCGTCCATTGATGCCATTTCAAGCCCTTCATCGCCATCACCAATTTCTTCAACACGGTCAGGTGTAAATCCGCCATCCATCCAATACAATTGCAGGTCGCGGCCATCTTTTAGTTTGAATGTATACCGCAGCTTTGTTGATACCGGGATGCTTTCAGGATAATCTGCTTCCTGGAAAATACCTGAATAAATGGTGCTTGCATCGCATGTAACTTCAGTAGGCGAACCGAGGCCGAATAATTTAAATGAAGGCCCTATAATATGGCAAGCCATATCGCCCAACGCTCCCGTGCCAAAGCGCCACCAGCCGCGCCAGTTAAAAGGCACCAGGTTATCAATATAATCAACATATTCAGCAGTGCCCAGCCAAAGGTCCCAGTTAAGTTCTTTAGGTACGGGCGGCTTTGCTGATGGCCACGGTATACCTTGCGGCCATACCGGGCGGTTTGTCCAGTTATACACTTTTTGTATATCACCGATAAGCCCGGCTTCAATCCATTCACGCATCAGGCGCATGCCGTCGCCACTTGCGCCCTGGTCGCCCATTTGTGTAACCACTTTATATTTTGCAGCAGCCTGCGTTAATATTCTTGCCTCATAAATATCATGCGTTAATGGCTTTTGCAGGTATAAATGTTTTTTCAGTTTCATGGCATTCAATCCAACTATAGCATGGTTATGGTCGGGGATAGCTACAGAAACAGCATCGAAGTTTTTACTTTCTTTCTCAAACATCTCACGCCAATCCCGGTAGAATTTTGCAGCCGGAAATTGTTTGCGCCGTGCGGCACCTGGCCTGTCGTCCACATCGCATAAAAAGGCCACCTGTGCATTTTTTTTGGGTGCGTTTGCGTAATGATTAATGTCATTTTCACCCTCGCCACCACAGCCCACGCAGGCTATATATAATTTATCGCTGGGTGCAGTAAAGCCCCTGCCAAGTACGTGCCTTGGCACAATATAAAAGCCCGCTGCCAGTGCAGATGTTTTTAAAAACTTTGCCCTGCTGATATTATTTGAAGGCGTTTTTTTATCGTTATTTTCCATAATGGCAATTTTAAAATCGTGCAGTTACAATTGTTTAATTTTTATGTTGCGGAAATAAATATTTCCATATTCAGTACCCTGGAAAGAAATATGGCCTTTTTTAAATGTACCGAAGGACGGCCATGCAGTAAACTTGCTGTCGGCAATCATTTTCCTCCAGTTATCATCCCACATATATGTGTCAACAATTTTATGGCCGTTTTGAAAAAATTGCAGGTGCCCGTTTTGCGATTTTATTTCATAAACATTCCATTTACCGCCAACAGTTACCCATTCAGTATCGGCTTCAATCAAATCGTATAAGCAACCAGCGCGGCATTTGGCTATGCGGCTGTCTCCATCAACATATAAATCTGTTATCTGCATCTCCGGGCCTGTTTCATACGTTTCTTTAAACTGTTTGCCTTCGTTCACATAAAACATCACACCGCTATTGGCGCCGGCATCAATCTTCCACTCAACTTTAAAATCAAAATTGTCATACTCATTATCTGTTACAAGGTCTTTGTAATCTTCCGGTTTGCTTTTGCTTGTTTTTATTCGGGTGATGATACCATTTTGCACCTGCCAGCATTTGCCCGCGGAATCAGACTGGAAAGAATGCCAGCCTTTTAAATTGCTGCCGTTAAAAAGCAGTTGCCAGCCGTCTTTTTTTTCTTCTGCCGTTAATGTGTTTTGCGATTGGCTATATGCCTTGGGAAATATTAAACCGACGGCCAGTAAACACACGAGTGTTATTATTTTTTGCATGGTGGAAATTCGTTTGGGTAAACAATCGTTGTAAAGACATCGTAATATTAAGCATTATTTTTTGCCATATTTTATAATCGCTATAAAAACTTAACTATTACTCCAACTAAAAATTTTCAAAGCTTTCTTCAAAAATTGTCCTTTGCTCCATTCTTTGTTCGTCATAATACAAAACATATCAAATCACTATTAAAAATTACAACTATGACAGCACAGGAAAACGCGCTAAACTGGTTTGAAATATCTGTATCAGATATTAGCCGCGCAAAAAAATTTTACGAAACTATATTTGACATTCAGTTATTAGAGCAGGAAATGATGGGCATGAAGATGGCCTTTTTTCCCGGAGATATGACGGGCAAGGTTTCGGGCAGCCTTGTTGAAGGCCCTATGCACAAACCCAGTGCCGATGGTGCCAAAATTTACCTGAACGGCAATCCTGATCTTCAGAATGCATTAGCAAAGATTGAAGGCGCGGGAGGCAAAGTGCTTATGCCAAAAACTAAAATAACTGACGAGATCGGCTACATGGCCTTTTTTGCAGATACTGAAGGAAATACTGTGGCACTGCATTCAAACAAATAGCTATGGGTAACATTAACTTCAAATGCCTTTGCAAACCGCAAGGGCATTTTATTTGGCGTACAGGCAAACAAAACACAAAGCGAATTTTTAGAATAGAGAAACTTTAGCTGTTATGCCGTTTTGGCTGGCACAGCTTTCTTAGCCTTTTTAACTGCAGCTTTTTTTGGTGCGGCCTTTGCTTTTTTTGGCGCAGCAGCCTTTTTAGCAGGCGCCGCTTTTTTAGCAGGTGCAGCCAAACCATCGCTTACAATCTTAGCCGCCTTTTTAATATGCTTTTTAAGTTTTTTATCGCTAAGGTCTTTTGTAAAATCGGCCAAGGCAGTTTCAATTTTTGCCTCTACCTGTGCGCGAAGCGCTTTTTTATCCATATGGGCTTTTTTACCAGTTTACAATTTAATAACATAAAAATAATGCAATAAATATCATCCGTATGTTAAGTTTTTACACGAAAAGGCCTGCACACTATTGATGCATATATAATAACAATGCTTTATTTTCACTATATAATACACATAGGTTGCCATTTATTTACAGGTGTTATGGCTATGCAATACAATATTTATTATCCTCTTACAGTAACTAAAAGCAGCATCGATGGGCTTGGTGCCTATACATGCTGCAATATTCCAGCGCGTAAAAAAATTGGTTCGCTTGGTGGCGTTATAATTTCAAAGAGGGAAGCTAATAAGAGGGTAAAGGCCTTGCAAAATAAATCAATCGCCATGGTTGAACTGTGGAACGGTAAAGTATTAGATGCATCCATAAACAGTAATGCACTGCGCTACATAAATCACTGCTGCACGCCGAATACATACATGCGCGTTTGCGGTTATTATGTTGAGTTTTATGCGCTGCGCACCGTTGTTGCCGGGGAGGAGCTTACCTGCGATTATGGCGCAACCCACCATGACGGTAAACGGCCATGTACCTGTGGCAGCGTACAATGCAGGGGATTTATTTAACAGCTATTTGAACAATCAGAATAACATGAAAAACAAAGCCCTATTAGTTTTATTGCTTCTTCCCACTCTTTACTGCACTGCCCAAACAAGTGCATTATTTAACGGCCCCGATAACGGCAGATCATTCTATACAAAACGCCTTAACGACAGTGATGCGGTATACTTTACCAAAGACAGCTTTAGTATAAGTAGCGATGCATCCGGCGATGTATCAGATGTTTTGCAGCAGGCTATCTACAATCTTAAAACCACACACAATTTTGGCATCCTGTTTATCCCGCAAGGGCAGTATCATCTTTCCAAAACCATTTATGTGCCACAAGGCATAAGGCTTATAGGTTATGGCGCTGAGAGGCCTGTTTTTATTCTAAGTAAAAACTCACCGGGCTTTCAAACGGCAGACAGTACCGACAAAGGCCAGGCCAAATATATGTTCTGGTTTACCAGCGGCATCCCTCAACCCGGCAAACCCATACCTGACGCCGGCGCGGGCACTTTTTACAGTGCTATGAGCAACATAAACCTGCAGATCGATGATGGCAACCCGGTAGCCATTGCGTTGCGCACCCATTACGCCCAGCACAGTTTTATAGCACATGTTGATATAAACACCGGTAACGGCAAGGCAGGCATGTTTGATGTGGGCAACTATATGGAAGACGTGCGCTTTTTTGGCGGTGACTATGGCATCTATACAACCAAACCCTCACCCGGCTGGCAATTTATGATGGTTGACAACTATTTTGAAGGTCAGCGCAAAGCAGCCATCCGAAGCCGTGAAGCCGGTTTAACCATTGTTAGAATGACCGTTAAAAACACCCCTGCCGTACTGGACATTATGCCCAATTTTCACGAAGAGCTGTTTATGGAAGATTGCCGCTTTTATAACATAAGTAGCTCAGCCATTACAGTAAGTATTGAAAATAATGCCACTAACCAGGTTAGCCTGCGCAATATCGCCTGCAATAATGTCCCTGTTTTTATTACTTATCGCCAAAGCGGCAATCATACAAATGGCACGGGTAATATCTACGTAGTTAAAAACTATATGCACGGCCTGCAAATGGATAGCCTGCACGCCAACCCGGTTATAAAAACCATACAGGATATTAAGCCGCTTACAACAATGCCCGAGCCTGCGACCAAGGATGTTCCTGCACTGCCTTCTATTGATACATGGGTGAACCTTAAAGACCTTGGCGCTGTTGGCGATGGCATTACTGATGATACCAAAGCTATACAGGACGCTATTAACAAATACCCAACCATATATGTGCCGCAAGGCTGGTACAGGGTTACAGAAACTATAAAGATGAAGTCAAACACTGCGCTTATTGGCCTTACACCCATTGGCACACAGTTTATGCTTGCTAATAATACAGAAGCGTTTGGCAGTTTTGGTGCGCCAAAGGCATTGCTTGAATCATCAGAAGGCGGTACGAACATTATTACAGGCATCGGCCTTAATACTAATGCAGATAACACCCGTGCTGTGGCCTGCAAATGGATGGCTGGCCCAAATTCATACATAAACGATGTAAAATTTGTGGGTGGCCATGGTGGTATGGCGCGTATTTGGAGACAACCAGCACCTGATAAAAATGTTGGCGCTTATCGCAACGGCAATGCGTTTGACCCAAGCTGGGACACACAATACTGGAGCCTTTGGATAACCAACAATGGCGGCGGCACCTTTACCGATATATGGACGGCCAATACTTACGCAACCACCGGCACATACATCTCAAACACGTCTACGCCCGGCCACATTTATGCAATGTCAATTGAGCATCATGTGCGCAATGAGATACGGTTTAACAATGTTGCCAACTGGAAAGTATACGCGCTGCAGTTGGAAGAAGAAAGCCGCGAAGGCACCGAATGCCAGCCTGTTGAGCTGGTAAACAGCCACGATATGGTTTTTGCCAACCTGTATATGTTCAGGGTTATACGGCTTATAAAACCTTACCCTTATTCCATCCGCAACTGGAACAGCTACAACATTGAATTTTTAAACGTTCACAATTACAGCCAGATAAAATATACTACAGCAACTCCGTTATATGATGTAAACACAAATACCACTGTCAGGCCTTGGGAATTTAACCGGTTGTACATTGGCAGGGCCGGTCACAGTGCAGAAGAGTCTATTGCAGGCTATCCCGGTGTAAAAAAATTGGTAACCGGCTTTGAATTTGCTGAAGGCGTTTGCAGCGACAGTAAAGGCAATATTTATTTTTGTGATTCCCGTTTTAAAAGAATTTATTCGTTTAATGAAACCACAAAAACCGCAAGCCTTATAGCCGATTACCCCTGGGAACCCTTGTCCCTTGCCTGCGATAAGAACGATAACCTATTGGTAGTGTTTAAATACGTTCCCAAAAAAGATTACTTAAAGGACGGCAAGCCCGAAGTTTTTGTTAATCCGCCCGACGCATCCGGCACCTCATTTAGTGGCTGGGGTAACTCGGGTTTTGCTACATGGGTGTACTCTATCAATCCTGCAAATCCTGATGAAACCATTCACCTGCTTGATAAAGCACCAATGGGCACGGTGCAGTATGTTTATAAAGCGCTGTATCCCGGTCACCGCTGGCGCGATGGGCACGATTTCAACACCGTAACTGTAAACCGCCCGGACAGCTGTTTTATAGCTCCCGATGGCGTTACCATCATCCCCGTTGTTTACGATCTTGCCCGTTCTGCCTGTCTCACCCAAGCCTTTCCCGGTAAACCGTTATTTGTTAGTGACGAGTATGAGAAAAGAACGGTAAAGCTTAATGTTGATAAGGACGGCTTTGTTTCCAACCTAACACCGTTTGCCGAAAAAGGCGAATTTGGCACTGCGGTCAACAATAATGGCAACGTTTATATCGCCGATGGACAAGTGTACGTGTTTGATGCTAAGGGCAACCCACGGAAGGTGATCGATATACCTGAAAGGCCAATGACCATTACCTTTAGCGGCAAGAATAATAACCAACTTTACATAACCGGTGCAAACTCGCTATACAGCGTAAAGGTGGAATAATGTATGTCCTTTTTAAGCTATAATGTCCTCAAGAAGGAGGAAAAAGGAGGAAAAAGTATTCCTGTTTTTTTTCATAACTATTTGATTATCTTACTATTGTATTTTAAAATAGCTAAATTGCGACATAAATTCAATTTGCACTAAAATTCCAGGCTTGGCCAAATTCTTTCACTTATTATCGTTTCGTTAAGCGCGGTTTTTATACTGCCACTTAACGATTGTCAAAGATCTTGCTCTGCATATATATATATATAAACCGGTGTTTTGTCCGCTAGAAACGAAGTATTTTTTTTTGATGAATACTGTTTTATTTGTGCAGTAAACTTCAAACCCCTACTTTTGCGCTCCCGATTTAAAACGGGGAAAGGGCACGGGAGGTAGTTCAGCCCGGTTAGAATATCCCGATTGTATCGGGAGGGTCGCCGGTTCGGATTACTTAAATAAAAGCTCGGGAGGTAGTTCAGCCCGGTTAGAATATCCCGATTGTATCGGGAGGGTCGCCGGTTCGGATTACTTAAATAAAAGTTCGGGAGGTAGTTCAGCCCGGTTAGAATATCCCGATTGTATCGGGAGGGTCGCCGGTTCGGATTACTTAAATAAAAGTTCGGGAGGTAGTTCAGCCCGGTTAGAATATCCCGATTGTATCGGGAGGGTCGCCGGTTCGGATTACTTAAATAAAAGTTCGGGAGGTAGTTCAGCCCGGTTAGAATATCCCGATTGTATCGGGAGGGTCGCCGGTTCGGATTACTTAAATAAAAGTTCGGGAGGTAGTTCAGCCCGGTTAGAATATCCCGATTGTATCGGGAGGGTCGCCGGTTCGGATTACTTAAATAAAAGTTCGGGAGGTAGTTCAGCCCGGTTAGAATACTTGGTTTGGGACCAAGGGGTCGCTGGTTCGAATCCAGTCCTCCCGACGTGAAAAAAGAGTTGCAGAAATGCAGCTCTTTTTTATTTTGATAGATCAGCAAGGTTAGAATATCCCGACGGCGTCAGGAGGGTCGCTGGTTCGAACCTGCCTGTCGGCAGACAAGTCCAGTTCTCCCGACTAGAAAAGAGAGTTGCAGCAATGCAGCTCTCCTTTGCATTCAAGGTGTGAAAAATAGTATTCCGTCAAATAAACGGAATAAATTTGGCTTTATAATATCTTCCATTTAGTTTTAGTCTTTTTAAGAGACAACTTGTTCCATATGAGAAGAAAAAACGTGGTATTTCTGGTTGGCTGTTTACTATTTAATATCAGTGCCTTTGCGCAGCAGGTGATGCCACTATACGACGGCGAAATACCCAATTCAACTGGGGCACCAGATAAAGAGCAGGACAACCCAAGCCATTTTCTTTTCAAGGTTTCCCGGCCCACGCTTACAGTATATAAGCCTTCGGCTGTTCCGGCAAACGGTGTGGCCGTAATTATTTGCCCTGGTGGCGGCTACACTGGTGTAAATATGAAAGCTGAAGGCAGCATTATTGCAGAGCGCCTGAATGCTTTGGGGATTACCGCTTTTGTATTAAAATACCGCTTGCCGGATGATTCAACAATGGTGGATAAATCTATCGGGCCAATACAGGACGCTCAAAGGGCAATCATGATTGTCCGGTCAAGGGCTAAAGAATGGAATATTGACACTACAAAAATTGGTATAATGGGTTTTTCTGCCGGTGGGCACCTGGCTTCAACTGCGGGAACACATTTCAATCGTTCGTATATTGATAACCCGTATAATATAAGCTTGCGGCCCAACTTTATGTTGCTGGTTTATCCGGTAATCAGCTTTACTGACTCTATTGGACATATCGGTTCGCGGAATTCATTAATAGGCAAAAATGCTACTGCCGAACAGATAACTTACTATTCAAATGAATTCCAGGTTACGCCAAATACACCACCAACTTTCCTTATTCACGCGGGTGACGATAAAGTGGTTTCTGTAAAAAACAGTATTGCATTTTATTTAGCGCTCCAAAAAAATAAAGTAGCTGCAGGCCTGCATATCTTCCCAACCGGGCAACACGGCTTTCCTTTGGCACCAGCCAATACCGCATGGTTTCAATATTGTGTATTTTGGTTGAAGGAAAATGGCTGGCTAAAATAAAATTTACTAAAATACCAGCACATCACCCTCGCGCAGACCCGCATCGTATTTCTCCTTATCAAATTTGTAGAGGATGGGTGAACGGTGCCTGCCGATCTTCCGCGTCTCATTTAATTTTATAATAATGCCTGTTGCCAGCAGCCTGCGCGTGAAATTACGGTCATCAAGCGTTTTACCCAGGATGGTTTCATACAGCGCATGTATTTCCGGAAGTGTAAATTTCTCGGGCAACAGCTCATAGCCAATAGGGTAATGGGCAATATGTATGCGCAGGGCCTTTAAAGCTTCTTCAATAATTAGTTTGTGATCAAACATCATGGGCGGCAGCTCGTTAACTTGCCACCAGCGGCAATCGGCCTCATACGGCCCTTTTGTTGGTTCTACTTTTGAAAATTCTGTTAGCGTGTAAAACGATACCGATACAAAATAATCGAATACCCACAGGCCGGGCTTCACTTTAACACCAGCCACATCACTTATATGCTCCGCTGTAAAACTCTCATCTATCACTCTTTCCGGGTTACCAAAGGCGCGGAATTGTTCAAAAAATAAACCTTTTAAGCCCGTCCTGTCAAAAGCGATCCTTGACGCCGCCTGCTCTATTGATTCCGTTTTTTTAATATATCCTCCGGTTACGGTCCATTTACCAACAGAAAACGGTTGTTGAAGCAACACCTTAAGTTCTTTCTCGTGGTAGCCAAATATCACATTATCTACCGCAACGTTCCGCAGGAACTGCCCTTTCAGGTCAAATATGTCTCCACTTTCTTCCGCTTTACCCATATCCAAAATTATTAAAAAATATATAATCCGTCAAAAATACGGAATTATATTTGGCAATCTCATTACCTCGTCCTATTTTTATTCCGTCAAAAATACGGAATTATTTATAATCAATTAAAAATCAACAAATTAATCAATTTTATGAAAAAACTAAGCGTAATTTTTACGGTAATGGTAAGCCTCTTATTCGGTTTTAAAGCTGGCGCACAATCTAATGCTGATTTCTTTGCAGGCAAATGGAAAGTAACGCTCTTTGGCACACCCAATGGCGATGCATCTATGTTTTTTGTTTTTGATAAAAAAGATACTACGCTGTCAGGGGTTGTAAAAGATTCTACTGATAAAGAAATAGCCAAAATTGATAAAATAGAAGAATCAGGTAAAACCATCACCGTTTACTTTAATACACAAGGTTACGACGTAAACCTGTTGCTTGAACCGGTTGATGCAGATAATGTGAAGGGTAGCCTGATGAGCATGTTTGATGCAAAGGGTATTCGCGTGAAGGAAGGCAGCAAATAAACCATACCGACTAAACCACTACTCCATGAGAGTTTACCAATTACTCGCAACAGGCGTTTTCTGTTTGCTGGGTACAATATCTTCATTTGCACAGGTTGATTCTGTGAAGATTGCCAAATGGTTTCCAAAATATGACTTTAGTATAGGTTCTTTTCAAGAGCCACCTTTACAATTTGCGCCCTTCGCGCGTTGGTGGTGGCCGGGGAATAATGTGGAACCGGGCGAACTGAAAAGGGAGATCAACCTTTTTGCAGATAATAATTTCGGCGGCGTTGAAATTCAGCCAATGAACCTTTTTGTGCCAGGCACAAAGGAAGCAAGGGCAAAGACAAATACATGGGATACACCAGACTATTACACAAACGTTGCGGCAGTAATGGAAGAGGCCCGCAAGCGGGGCATAACGGTTGACATGACGGACGGTAGCGGCTGGCCACCCGGCGGCCCGCATCTTGCTGTTGACGATGGTTTTTTTACGTTAGCGTTTGCCACGCAGGATGTTAAAGGGGGCAGCACAATCGCTATTCCTTTACCAACCATCAGCAATAATACGGGTATAGCGTCCCGGTTAGTAACAGTGCTTGCAGCAAAACCCGCTACTGTAAAAGATAACACCGTCAAAACAATTTCATTAGACGCCTCAACAACTGTAATATTAACCGGCTTTATAAAAAATGATACCCTGCATTGGCAGGCACCTGCTGGTGACTGGAAAATAATTGCATTCTGGAGTAGGCCAAGCGGCGAAAAGGGGATGACAGCTACACCCACGCAAGGCTATGTTGTAAACCATTTTGATTCTTTAAAAGTATTAAAGAATTACAAGTATTTATTTGGTGCAAGAACAGGTTTGCAGCAATACTTTGGCAAGCCAATGCGCGCTATATTTAATGACAGTTATGAGTTTGAAGTTGACCGCTTTTATTCAGATGATTTTATTGCCTACTTTAAAAAGCACCGTGGCTACGACATAACACCCTGGCTGCCTGCGGAAATGCAGTTTCGGTATAACTATGCTTCGTATAAAAGGCCAAACGCAGCACCGGATTTTACATTCTCTGCTGAAGACTGGCGGCTGAAATACGATTACGATCTAACACTTAGCGAGTTGCTTGGCGAACACTTTTTTAAAGCCGGTAAAAACTGGATGGAACCACAAGGGTTATTACATCGTACACAGGCGTATGGCTTGAATATGGATATGATAGCTCAGGCTGGCCTTGCAAGCATACCGGAAACAGAAAGCATGCTTGGACAGGAAGCAAACATAAAAATTATGACCAGTGGAGCACACCTGTATAACCGCCCAATTGCCTCTGCAGAATCTGTTGTTTTTAACAGCAGGGCTTATACTACCACTCCTCAAAAAATAAAGATGGCCGTTGATAAGCTATTTGCTGCCGGGGTTAACCAGATCATCTACCACGGTGTGCCTTATCGTTATACACCGGCCGAACTCGGCCCTGAAGGATGGTACCCGTTTTCAACACCTATGATAGCCCAGGTAAATTTTTCTTCTAACCTTGGTGAAGGGAATATATTTTGGAAAGACCAGAAAAAAGTAAACGAATACATTAACAGAACGCAATATGCGTTGCGCTCAGGGAAGGCGCATGCTGATGTACTTATTTATTTTCCATTCATGGATGTAGACGGCATGCCTGATAACCCCGAAGAAGTAATGACAACGGGATATATAAAAGATGTTGAAGGGCCATTGCCAACAAACAAAGATGGGACAAATGTTGCCAAGGCAAGGTGGGCGCAAACGGTTTACCCGCTCATCAACCAACTGGAAGCAAATGGTATTACCTGGGATTGGGTGAATGACGTATCAATTCAGGAAGCCAGGCTAAACAGCAATAAACAACTTGTTATAAGAGGTAACGTTTACAAGGCACTTATTCTCGCCGCTGATTCCATCATACAACTCGGCACCGCAAAGCAAGTAAATAAACTTGCCGCACAGGGAATGAATTTTATGGCAATGGGCAGCCTGCCAACCAGGCAACCATCTTTTTTAAACTGGAAAGAGAATGATATAAAAACAGCACAGTTTATTACAACTGCCCTAAAGGCAAATAACAGCAAATACATTAAAACGGGTGATGAATTAATTAGCTGGATAAAAAACCTTCATACTCCGGTTTTATTTAATGGGCAATACAATTTTACAAGGCAGGTGGAAAGGGATATGATTGACGGCAGCCGCATTCAGTTTATTTGGAATAAAGGCGACGCATGGCAAACTATATCATTAACGCTTGATAAAAAATATAAAAGCAGTTATTGGATGAATGCTGATGAAGGAACGATCATTAAAAATGACGGCCCTATTATTACCTATCAAATGCCCCCTTATGGCTCGATCATCCTTTATGCTTCTACTAAAAAAATTGCTGCAGATAATACGATCCCCAATGCGCCCTTCGCAATGGATAAAACAAAAGAAGTTATTCGCATGAATGCCTGGAATTTAAAAGCAGATAGCGTTGAAAGAAAGAATAGTCCTTTATTCGATTGGAGAACGGATTCATCATTGAAATTTTCTTCAGCAGAGGGCGTTTACACATCTTCCTTCCAATGGAGTAATACCAATCCATCCGCACGTTTTTATCTTGATCTTGGCAAGGTTTATTTTACGGCAGACGTATACATTAATGATAAGGCTGCAGGCAAAAGAATATTTGCGCCGTATGTGTTTGACATAACCAGTTTGCTGATGAAAGGCACTAACAAAATTGAAATACGCGTAGGCACGGGCCAACTGAACGGCTTTATCGGCAAGGCAAAACAAGGCGATAGCCATTACAAACAGTTTAAAGGAAAAGAAGACCAGCTAATGGCTGCCGGTTTAATAGGCCCCGTTGTAATAAGATCAAACGAATAATGATTATGAAAAAAATATTTACATCCGCTCTGCTTGCCTGGTGCGCAGTATTTGCAAATGCCCAAAACAACGCTGCTGGACGAAACAAACTGTTTAATGATAACTGGCTTTTTACCAAAGACAGCGCCAGCGGTGCAGAAGCCAGCATGTATGATGATACAAAATGGCGCGCTGTAACACTACCCCACGACTGGAGCATAGAAGATCTGCCAAATCAATCAGTAGGCACTGTCGAAGGGCCTTTTGACAAAAACAGTTTGGGTAAGGGAGCAACAGGGTTTACAGATGGTGGCACAGGCTGGTACAGGAAAAAATTTACTACTGATAAGGCAAGTGATGGCAAGCAGGTAAGCATTGAATTTGACGGCGTTTATATGAATGCTGATATATGGTTAAACGGGCATCATCTTGGCAACCATCCTTATGGTTACACCGCTTTTAGTTATGATCTGACACAATACTTAAACCCTGTTGGCCAGGTAAATATACTCGCTGTAAGGGTACGCAACGAAGGCAAAAATTCGCGCTGGTACAGTGGTTCGGGCATTTACCGCAATGTTTGGTTAAACGTTACCAATAAAATACATGTTGCGCATTGGGGCACTTACATTACAACGCCGGAAGTATCAGCAAATAATGCTGCAGTAATAATTACTACTTCTCTTACCAATGAAAGTACAGCAGGAAAAAAAATAAGCGTAACAACAACAATAATATCGCCCGCGGGAACTGTGGTTGGTAAAAGGGCCGCTGCCTATGAGACTCTTTCCTCCGGTATATTAACTGATTCTGGCAAAATTAATATTGTAAAACCTGTCTTGTGGTTTATCGAAAAACCTGTCCTGTACAAGGCCGTTGTAAAAGTAGAAGCGGATGGAAAACTTATTGATCAGTCCGAACAACTTTTTGGCATCAGGAGCATTGAGTTCAGCAGTACCAAAGGTTTTTTGCTGAATGGCAAAAGGGTAATTTTAAAAGGCGGCTGTATTCACCATGATAACGGGCCTTTAGGCTCGGCGGCCATTGACAGGGCGGAAGAACGAAAGGTTGAATTGCTGAAAAAAGCTGGTTACAATGCCATAAGGTGCAGCCATAATCCACCCTCTACTGCCTTTTTAAATGCCTGTGATAAATTAGGCATGCTTGTGCTTGATGAAGCCTTTGATATGTGGCGGCTGGCTAAAAACCCGCAAGACTATCACCAGTACTTTGACACTTCATGGCAAAAAGATATTGATGCCATGGTGCTGCGTGACAGGAACCACCCATCAGTTATCATGTGGAGTATAGGCAATGAAATTTTTGAGGCTCCTGATTCAGCAGGTTATAGCATCGGCGCACAATTAGCCGGTGAAGTACGGCGGCTTGACCTAACGAGGCCTGTTACAACAGCTATTGCATTTTTACCGGGATATACAAAAAAGCCCTGGCAGGATTTTCAGCCGCAGTTAGCCAATGTTGATATAGACGGATACAATTATTTTTTAGAAGGCCGATCTCATTTTTTTGTGCGGGATAGCGCCACAGCCCACCGGTTTGATGAGGAACATTCTTTACACCCCCAAAAAACATTTATTGTTACCGAATACACACCGGAAAGCGCACTGGAGAATTATGAAAGATCTTTCAAAAGCACTTACTTATTAGGAGCATTTAAATGGACTGCTATGGATTATATTGGCGAAG
The DNA here is from genome assembly GCA_013285915.1 of Bacteroidota bacterium. GTDB lineage: Bacteria > Bacteroidota > Bacteroidia > Chitinophagales > Chitinophagaceae > JABDFW01. Next base: position 10,593 of record JABDGS010000040.1, on the reverse strand, counting down.
CTAATATAGGCAGTCCAAGACTGTTTCCGCAAAGCCGCATATTGCCTGATGGCTTAGCGAGAATGGCCCAGTTTTATTTGGCGCAATGGCCGGTGTATAATTCTTATTGCGGCGACCTTGACCTTGTTGGAGATAAAAAAAATGCATCATATTACCAGGATGTAGTTTGGAACAAAAGCCCTATAGAAATATTGGTACACAAACCGCTACCGGACGGGATGAGAGAAGCATCAGCGCCTTGGGGGTTTCCTGACGAAATAAAATCGTGGTCATGGCCGGGACAGGGAGGTAAAAAAATGCAGGTACAGGTTTATGCAAGAGGTACCAGGGTAGCGTTAGAACTGAATGGGAAAAGGATTGCTGAAGAAAATATCCCGCCGGGTACTATTACAGCAACATTTGAGGTCGAATACCAGCCCGGCACATTAACAGCAGAAAGTTATGATGGGGAAAAACTTACGGGATCGGCTTCACTTACAACAACTGGCAAGGCAGCCGCTATCAGGTTGGTTGCAGACAGAAACAACATAAAGGCCGGTGCAACGGATCTATCATTTGTAAAAGTTGAAATAGTTGATGCCAATGGTAATGTTGTTCCTTATGCCGATGATGTAGAAGTTTCTTATTCAATCGCTGGCGCAGGAATAATTGCAGGAGTTGGCAACGGCAGGATGGATGATGCATCCAGCTTTCAGCAAAATCATAAGAAAGTGTTTCATGGTAAAGGGCTGGTTGTTATCAGGCCGAATGATAAAAAAGGCACCATAACGCTGAAAGCTATGAGTAATGGTCTGATGCCGTCACAGGTAACCATCACTACACACTAAATAAATATGCTGAAAAATATAATCGTCTGTGCGTTATTGTTATTGCTGGTTGCTGGTTGCCGCGCCCTTAGAAATACGCAAACAAGGCCATTACAAACAAGTATCTGCAATCCTTTAAACCTCAACTACAGGTTTCAATTAACCAAGCCTTCCCGAAGGGAAGCAGCGGACCCTGCGTGTGTGTTGTTTAAAGATAATTATTTATTATTCGCTTCCAAGTCCGGTGGCTATTGGGCATCAAAAAATTTAATTGATTGGAATTTTATAAATACAAACGATCTGCCACTGGAAGATTACGCGCCTGCTGCAATGGTTATGGGCGACACGGTGTATTTTATAGGGCTTAACAGGAAGATATACAAATCCGGTGATCCATTATCTGGCCATTGGCAAGTGGCAGCGGATTCATTTCCATTATACGCTGGCGACCCCGATTTGTTTTTGGATAATAACGGCCGTGTTTACTTATATTTTGGCTTATCCAACACAAGGCCGATTTCAGGAGTAGAGCTTGATAGGAAAACATTAAAGCCAATCGGTAAGCCGACAGAGCTTTTCAATACTGACAACAAAAACTATGGCTGGGAGCGCGTAGGGGATTACAACACAGGTAATGCACGGCCTTACCTGGAAGGATCATGGATGACCGGGCACGATGGCAAATATTATTTGCAATATTCAGTACCGGGGACAGAATTTAAAAGCTATGCAGACGGGTTATATATTAGCGATTCGCCGTTAGGCCCTTTCAAACTTGCTGACAATAATCCCTTTTCTTACAAGCCTGAAGGCTTTATCAACGGTGCAGGCCACAGCAGCACATTCAAGGATAAGTTTGGCAATTTTTGGCACGTAGTAACGATGACGATTTCTGTAAAACACAATTTTGAAAGGCGGCTGGGGTTGTTTCCTGCCTTTTTCGATAAGGATGGCATGTTTTACACTTATACCGGCTTTGGCGATTTTCCGCATGTAGTACCCCAAAAGAAAATGAGTGGGCCTGAGGATTACCAGCCAGCCTATATGCTGCTTTCCTATAACAAACCTGTTGAAGTTTCATCTTCGTTGCCGGAGCATCCTAAACAAAATATTACAGGTGAAGAGATACGAAAATATTGGAGTGCGGCAACAGGAAACAAAGGGGAATGGGTAACAGTTGATCTGCAAAATCAATTCAAAGTAAATGCTATACAGATAAATTTTGCGGAAGAAGGCACCAGCATTTTGGGGAGGTCTGATTCCATATATTATCAATACCTGCTTGAATATTCTAACGATAACAACAATTGGGAAAAACTGGCTGATAAAACATCAACCAAAACAGACGTTCCACATGACTACGTAGAACTCTCAAAGCCGGTTACAGCGCGATATATACGGCTCACCAACTATCATGTCCCAGGTGGAAAATTCGCTGTTGCAGGCCTGCGGATTTTTGGCAGGGGTAACGGTGCTGCACCACAACCTGTATCATCATTTATTGCTGTGCGCGACACCGCTGATGCACGCAACGTTACATTGCATTGGCAAAAGAACAGTGACGCAGTTGGCTACAACATACGTTTTGGTACACAACCCGAGAAGCTATTCGAAAACTACCAGGTGTTAAATGCTGATACGCTTACCATCCATAGCCTTAACAAGCAACAGCAATATTATTTCACGATAGATGCATTTAATGAGAACGGAATAACAAAAGGAAAAACAATTGCTGGTAAAAATTGAACTATGAAAGTAAAAGACAAAGTAATAATCGTTACTGGTGCAGGCAGCGGCATGGGCCGGGCCCTTGTATTGCAACTGCTATCCATGCAGGCACAGGTTATTGGCTTGGATATTAATGATGCTGCTTTGCAGGAGACGGCCAGTCTTGCTGGTAACAGGCGCAAAGCCTTTGAAACGTTTGTTGTTGATATAACCAATAGAGAAGTAGTTGAGCAATTTTCCAAAGACGCAGCCACCCCGTTTGGCCCGGTGGATGGTGTTATAAACAACGCAGGTATCATCCAGCCATTCGTAAAACTCAACGACCTGGGTTTTGATAAGATAGAGCGCGTGATGAATGTTAATTTTTATGGTACACTTAATATGATAAAAGCCTTCCTTCCGCAATTACTTGCCAGGCCTGAAGCACATATTGTAAATATCTCCAGTATGGGCGGTTTTTTGCCTGTGCCAGGCCAAACGATTTATGGTGCGTCAAAAGCTGCCGTAAAGCTGTTGACAGAAGGGTTGTATGCTGAACTTGATGGCACCAATGTGAGGGTTACCGCTGTTTTCCCTGGTGCAGTGAACACCAACATCACAAAAAATTCAGGCTTGCAACCCCCCGGCAAGCAAACAGATGCAGGCAAAGCAATGAAAGTTTTATCTGCAACAAAGGCAGCGCAAATAATCATAGCCGGCATGGAGGCAAACCGTTATTGCCTAATGGTTGGAAATGATGCGAAATTTATGGACTATTTCAGCAGGATTAACCCAAAAGCGGCGGCCTGCCTAATCAGCCGGAAAATGAAAAGTATGCTTTCTTAAAGTAAATTTATTTTCGGCATTTAATCACTACATTGGGCATGTGTTTAAATTGTTTTTTGTATGCACCAAAAAAGGCTGCCGGTTATTTTTATAATCATCCTGGTTATTTGTTCCTGTGGCCAAAAACTGCCTTCTGTCAACTTAGTGGCAGTTAAATAAGATAAATTACACTTAATGATTAAGCTTGATAAAGATGAGATACAGTCTTCACTGCCCTTTGATAAGGGGGAAGGCGGTGCGGAGTGGATTGAAACAAATGGCCTGGGTGGTTGGAGCGGCTCAACTATTATAGGGTGTAACACCAGGCGGTATCATGGTATGCTGGTGGCAGCAACAGTACCGCCTGCGGAGCGAATGAACCTTGTAAGCAAGCTTGATGAAACAATTATTGTTGACGCGCAACGCTTTGAATTGGGCACTAATAATTACGGTTCAGTTATCTCCCCAACGGGTTACTCATTTTTAACGTCGTTTGTTAAAGATATATTTCCTTCGTGGCTGTATGAAATTGGTAACATACAATTAAAGAAAACTGTTGCTATGGCCCACGGGGAAAATACTGTAGCAATTGTTTACGAGGTAATAAAATCTGTCCGGTCTTTTACAATGCAGTTGCTTCCCCTTTTATCGGTAAGAGGTTATCACAGTTTAATGCACGCTAACGATGCCGTTAACGGCGGGGCAATATTTGAAAACGATATTTTTAAAACTAAAGCTTATAACGGCACGCCGGAAATATTTATTAAGGTACCTGGTGCAACATTTATTCGTCAGCCATATTGGTTTTATAATTTTAACTATAGCGTAGAACACGCCCGCGGGCTTGATTTTGTTGAAGACCTTTTTACACATGGCCATTTTTCTGTTGAACTAAAAGAAGGCGACCTGCTTGGTGTTATTCTTTCTGCAAATGATCCTGCAGCAAAAAATGCAATAGATATAGTTAGAGCAGAAAAAGACCGGAGGCTTGGTTTGTTAAGCGGGGCTTCTGCATCGCCGCTTGAACAGTTGCTCACACTTGCCGCAGATCAATTTATCGTTGAGCGCGGCGGTAACCTTAAAACAGTTATAGCGGGGTATCATTGGTTTACAGACTGGGGCCGGGATACAATGATCTCTTTACCGGGTTTGTGCTTGTCAACAGGCAGGTATGATGATGCAAAGAAAATAATTGCCGCATTTGCCAAAAGTGTAAGCATGGGTATGCTGCCAAACCGTTTCCAGGATAATGGCGAGCCACCTGAATACAATAATGTTGATGGAACACTGTGGTATTTTGTAGCAGTGTATAAATACCTGCAGGCAACGGGTGATAAAGAATTTATATTAAACGATATTCTGCCTGTTTTAAAAGAAATTATTGACTGGCATTTTAAAGGCACACGGTATAATATTCATGTGGATGGCGATGGTTTGTTATATGCCGGCGAGGAGGGTCAGCAACTTACATGGATGGACGCACGTATTGGTAATTGGGTAGTTACACCGCGTATGGGCAAGCCCGTTGAAATTGAAGCGCTTTGGTATAATGTATTGAAAATGTTTGCGGAGTTTTTGATGATTAACGGACAGGAAAATGATGCAGAAATTGTAAACAAAAGCGCTTTGAAAGTAAAAGAAAGTTTTAGTGAAAAATTTTGGTATGCAAATGGCAATTATTTGTATGATGTAATTGATGAAAACGGCAAGCCTGATGTTTCATTAAGGCCAAACCAATTGTTTGCCATAAGCCTGCCCTTTGCTTTGCTTGAAGGCGAACGTGCCGGGGCTGTATTGCAAATAGTTACGGAAAAATTATACACGCCGGTTGGCTTAAGAAGCCTTTCACCGGGTGACAGCAGGTATATGGGCATATACAGCGGAGACCCTTATAAAAGAGATTCATCCTATCACCAGGGGACAGTATGGAGCTGGTTGCTTGGCCCTTACGTGGACGCGCTTGTAAAAGTACAGGGGCATGAGCTTGAAGTTAAGGGCGTTATTGATGCATTTAAGCAGCATCTTAAAGAAGCCTGTATAGGTAGTGTGCCCGAAATACTTGATGGTAACGCACCATACCTCCCAAAGGGTTGTGTAGCACAAGCCTGGGGTGTTGCAGAAATATTAAGGGTTATAAAGCAATACTTGAAATATCAATAAAATTTTACCGTGAAGTATTGAGATTGTAATTAGGCTTGCTTGCGTCGTTAACGCAGCGCGCTCTAAATTGCTAACCGGGCAAATTATTACAAATTAGTTGGTTTTCTAACGCCATTGTTTGCTGTTCCTGTTTTATCGTTACGCAAACAATTTTACCATCTTGTAAACTATAACCGTTATCTTTAAAAAGGTTTTAAAAGTTGTTCAAATCCTTGTTATTACATGTATAGCGGCGGTTAAAAACCACTAATAAATTATAAAATAAACCTTATTAAAATATTCATGCAACTTGAAGCGGTAAAAGCTGCTGTTTTTCAAAAACTTGAAAATAAACTTCCTTCGGGGCTAATTTACCATAGTGTTGACCACACTAAAAGTGTTTACAAAAATGCGGGTGAATTGGCGGCTGTTGGTGGGGTAACCGGTGAACCATTGATTATCCTGCTTACCGCTGCGCTTTTGCATGATGCTGGTTTTTTAGAAACTTATACAGGTCATGAAGAAGCGTCCTGCAAAATAGCAGCAGAAATGTTACCAAATTTTGGTTACAATAGCCAACAAATTGAACAGGTACAAAGCATTATAATGGCAACAAAACTGCCCCAGCAGCCATTATCACCCCTTGCGGAAATTATGTGCGATGCCGACCTGTATTACCTGGGTACCGTTAATTATACTGCTACGGCCGAAAACCTTTACAACGAAATGCAAAACTATGGCATTTATAGATCAAGGGATGAATGGTTGCAGCAGCAGATAGCCTTTATGAAAAACCATAGTTATTTTACGGCTGGTGCTAAACAAAAACTTGATAAAAAGAAAGCCGAAAATTTAGACATTCTGCAAAAAATGAAACCTGCTTCTAAAGAACTAAAACATGACGGATTTAAGGCAGGTGACATTGTTATGATAGTTTTTGGGGTTTTAATTGCTGCCTTTGCGCTAAAAAGTTTTCTTGTTCCAAACAATTTTTTCGACGGTGGCATTACTGGCATTTCCCTCCTGGTGCATGAAATTTACCACATCAACCTTGCTGTAGTAATTATTATTGCAAACCTGCCCCTTATTATCGTCAGCAGGTACTCAATCAGCCTGCATTTTGCTATAAAAACACTTTTCTGCATAATACTATTAGGCGCTTGCCTTATTTTACTTCCCGAAAAACCCATCACTTCCGACCTTTTGCTTGTTTCTATTTTTGGCGGCGTTTTCCTGGGCATTGGCATTGGGTTAACCATGCGTGCCGGCTGTGCATTAGACGGTATAGAAGTGCTGGCGCTTTACACCTGGCGTAAAACCAGCTTTACCATCAGCGAAATAATAATGGCTTTAAATATTATTATTTTCAGCATAGCTGCTTTTAAATTTGGTGTTCCTACAGCTTTATACTCCATTCTTACTTATTTCGCCGCCTCTAAAACCGTTGACTATGTGGTTGAGGGCCTTGAAGCCTACACAGGTGTAACTATAATTTCGGGCAAAAGCGATATTATTAAAGACAGGCTGGTGAATGAGTTGGGCCGCGGCATAACGGTTTATAAAGGTGAGCGCGGTTATTTGCCCGGTAAGTTTGAAGTGCATGAGGATTGCGACATAATTTTTACGGTAATAACAAGGCTTGAGCTGCGAAAACTTAAAAACCTGGTAAGTGAGGTTGACCATAAGGCATTTGTGTTTGCCAGCACTATACGCGAAACCTCAGGCGGTATAATTAAGCGCAGGCACATGCATTAAACAAGTTAAAATATCCGTACTCTATCCCGCCAGTTTTAAAGGTAATTAACACAAATGCCCAACAATTTCCGTAAGCCTTACACAAAAAAATAATAAAATAGTAATAAAATTTCCACTTAACAGCATATCTAAAAAATAACAGGCAGAATCTTTCAGCCATTTTTACCACAAAGCCCACAGGGCAGGGAACAGGACTGGGTTTGCGTTTAAGCTATGATATTGTAAAGGCGCATGCCGGGGAAATAAAGGTTGAGACGGGGGAAGGTGGGGGAACAACATTTATTATTCAATTACCGGTTACATAAACAGCAAACCAACTTACACCTGCTTTTTACAATGAAAAAAGGGCCGAAAATTATTTATAATACTTAGGTTTGTACATTACACATTGTTTATCTTAAGTTTATTATGCATATTGAAATAGCGCCGGTTATTTTCTTACTATTTTACCTGCGAAAATTTATGCGGGAAAACAGCCTGTACCCCGAATGGGATAAGCGGCTGTCGAATGCCCTGGTAATTTCGGCTATTATATTTGTTATGCAAATAACAATGCCAGGTGTAAGGGGCATTGCAATGTGGTTGTGTTTTGCCGCAGTAGGCTTATTAGCCAACTTAATTTTAACAAAGGAGGAATTTACGCCTGTAAAACCGGTTTTAAATGCTGTTTTGCCGTATATAGCCATAACCTTTTTAAGCGAGGTAATTAAAATTGTAAGCAATAGTTTGTACAGCAGCCTGTCAGGCTATATTAGTACAGGTAAAACATTTGCCCTTTTGTGGATGTTTGCAATGTGGTTTATTATTAACAGGCAAAGAAAAGCCCTTGATAACGAAAAGAAAAAGAACGAAAAAATTGAAAAGGAAATACAGATCACAGAATCGTTAAAAGCCGCTTTGGAAGTGCAGGTTGCTGAACGCACCGCAGCGCTTACATTGCAAACGGAGGAACTGCAACACGCACTTGATGAACTTAAAACTACTCAGAAACAACTTATACATGCCGAAAAAATGGCTTCGCTGGGCGAACTTACCGCAGGCATTGCACATGAGATACAAAACCCTTTGAATTTTGTAAATAATTTTTCTGAAGTAAGTATAGAATTGGTTGACGAGCTAAAAGTAGAAATAGACAGAATAGATGCCGGTGCTAATACCAACGAAAACATAACCGGCATTTTAAACGATCTTGTACAAAACCAGCAGAAGATAAATTACCACGGCAAACGCGCTGATTCTATAGTAAAGGGCATGCTGCAACATTCGCGCACCGGGTCGGGCCAAAAAGAAGAGGCGGACATTAATGTGCTTGCTGACGAATACCTGCGGCTAAGTTACCACGGCCTGCGGGCAAAAGACAAACTGTTTAATGCTAAAATTGAAACGTCCTTTGATGAAAGCATACCAAAGATACGCATCATGTTACAGGATGTTGGCAGGGTGCTGCTTAATCTTTATACCAACGCCTTTTATTCTGTAATGAAAAAAAATAACCAGGCCGGGGGTGATTATCAACCATTAGTAAGCGTAAGTACAAAGAAAGCAGGTGGGCAGGTTGAAATACGGGTAAGGGATAATGGCATAGGCATACCGCAAAATGTGCTTGATAAAATTTATAACCCGTTTTTTACAACAAAGCCTGCCGGTGAGGGCACAGGGCTTGGGTTGTCGCTCAGCTACGAAATAATTACCAAGGGGCATGGAGGTACCATAACGGCTGACACAAAAGAGGGGGAATTTGCTGAATTTATAATAAAAATGCCGCTTAAATAACATAACCATTATCGCAAAAACAAGTATTGCTATGAAAATTTTGGTAGTAGACGACGAAAGAGATGTACAAACTTTATTTGAGCAACGCTTTAGAAAAGAAATTAAAAGTGGCGAAATGTTGTTCGCCTTTGCTTATTCAGGTGAGGAAGCGCTGGAATATTTAAAAACATTATCGCACGAGGCCGTATTGATACTATCTGATATTAATATGCCGGGAATGAGCGGCCTGGAGTTGCTTAAACACATTAAACAAAAGTTTGAAAAACCGCCGCCTGTTGTAATGATGATAACCGCTTACGGTGACGACGAGAATTACAACCAGGCAATGAAGCTGGGTGCAAATGATTTTTTAACCAAGCCGCTTGACTTTAACCAGTTAAAAGAAAAGCTTAAAATATTGATATGATAACCAAGATATTGGTAGTTGACGATGAAACAGACCTGGAGGTGCTGATAAAACAAAAATTTCGCCGGCAAATACGTGAAAAAGAATTTGATTTTGTGTTTGCTGTTAATGGAGCAGATGCACTGGAAAAACTAAGCCATCATGCAGACGTTGATATTGTGCTAAGTGATATTAACATGCCTGTAATGGATGGTTTAACGTTGCTTGCAAAACTGGGCGATATAAGCCCCATGATAAAAGCAGTAATAGTATCTGCCTATGGTGACATGGATAACATAAGGTCTGCAATGAATAAAGGTGCTTTTGATTTTATATGCAAGCCGGTAAATTTTGAAGACCTTGAACTTACTGTTCGCAAAACAATTAAACAGGTGGCGCAAATTAAAGAAACAATTCATGCTATAAAAGAGAATAACATACTTAAAATGTATGTTGATGAAAGTGTGCTTAAATATATGAATAGCCACGAGTTTGAACAAACCCTGATGAGCAATGAAATTATTGAGGCCACGGTTGTTTTTATTGACATTTGCGGCTTTACCAGCATAACTGAAAGCGAGGATGCCAACACGGTTGTCACAATGCTCAACAGGTATTTTGACATTATGGTAAAAGGCATAATTGCCCAAAACGGCTACGTTGATAAGTTTATTGGCGATGCAGTTATGGCCGTGTTTAAGGGAGAATACCAGGCCGACAGGGCGGTTGATGCAGCCCTTGCGGTAAGGCAGGAAATAGAAAAAATATCAGACCATTTGCCAAATCTCACCTTTAAACCCAAAGTATCTATTGGTATAAATACAGGTGAGTTAATATCAGGCAATATTGGTTCATCCAGTTTAAAACGGCTTGACTATACGGTAATAGGCGATGTTGTAAATACCGCACAGCGGTTACAATCTGCGGCAAAACCAGGACAAATTGTATTTTCAGAAAAAGTATATCAAACGGTTAAAGAATCTTTTAAATGCAAGCCTGTTGGTGAAATAGAATTTAAAAATAAAAGTCGCCCTGTGATGATTTATGAGGTAATGGAATAAGCCAATTTTAAAGAATTAAATTTTCAGAAGGCGAAACCTGGCGCAACTGCAAAACGCCTGGATGCCTAAAAGAGAAGTCAAGATAATTGGCCTAACCAAATAAACTCAAATTTTTACACTGCTCTTAATTATTTTTGAAATA
>JABDGS010000039.1 GCA_013285915.1 Bacteroidota bacterium | reverse complement strand
ACAGCGACACCATTACCCAGTTGCCTGCAGGCTTTGAACTGCTAGCAGTTACCGACAGCATACCTGTAGCAGCTTTTAGAAAAGATAGTAATGTAGCAAAAGCGCTATATGGTATTCAATTTCACCCGGAAGTGTATCATTCAACGGAAGGGAAAAAAATTATTAAAAACTTTCTTGTAAATATTTGCGGTTGCAAGCAGGACTGGACACCATCATCATTTATACATGAAACCGTTGAGCAACTAAAACAGCAAATTGGCGATGCCCATGTAATTATGGCCTTAAGCGGTGGTGTTGACAGTACGGTTGCTGCAACACTTATAAGCAAAGCAATTGGCAGCAGGTTGCACGGTATTTTTGTTGACAATGGGGTGTTACGCAAGAATGAGTTTGAACAGGTGCTTACAACCTATAATAAACTTGGATTGAATGTAAGAGGCATTGATGCCAAACAATTGTTTTACAGGGAACTACAAGGTAAGATTGACCCGGAAGCAAAAAGAAAAACAATTGGTAAGCTATTTATAGACGTTTTCCAGGAAGAGGCACTAAAAGTGAGCCAGGCAAAATTTTTGGGACAGGGCACTATTTATCCCGATGTGATAGAAAGCGTGAGTGTACATGGTCCATCACAAACCATAAAATCGCACCACAACGTGGGTGGGCTTCCTGAAAAAATGCATTTAAGCCTTGTTGAACCGCTGCGGTTTTTGTTTAAAGACGAGGTAAGAAAAGTTGGCCTTGAATTGGGCATACCTGCTGAAATGATCAATCGCCACCCTTTCCCGGGACCAGGCCTTGCTATCCGCATTTTGGGTGAAATAACTGAAGACAAAGTAAAGCTGTTGCAGGACGCAGACGATTTTTATATACAGGCGTTAAAACAATTCAACCTTTATACCAGTGTTTGGCAGGCAGGTGCAATACTGCTGCCTGTAAAAAGTGTGGGTGTAATGGGTGATGAAAGAACTTATGAATTTACCGTTGCGCTTCGCGCCGTTACCTCGGTAGACGGCATGACCGCCGATTGGGCACATCTTCCCTACGAATTTTTAGCACACGTTTCTTCGGGCATTATAAACCAGGTACGCGGGATTAACCGCGTGGTATATGACATAAGCAGCAAACCGCCCGCTACTATTGAATGGGAATAGAAGGGTCATTAAGTCATAGGCCAAAAGTCATTGGGCTAATTTGCTCCTTTTATTTAACTTCTTCAATGCTTAATAATTGCTAACTTCGTTAGCAATATGCAACGTTCAGGTTCAGCAGATCTGCCTTTACACTATGGGTATGTGCCGCAATGGCTTGCCGAGCGCATGGCTAAACTGGGACTTGCGGTTACCGAATCCATCTTACTGGAATATGGCAAACAAGAAATGCTTAAACGCCTTAGTGACCCTTTTTGGTTTCAAAGTCTTGGTGCAGTTATGGGTATGGACTGGCATTCTTCGGGCATTACTACTTCGGTAATGGGTGCACTAAAGCGGGCTATCAATCCACATTCAAAAGAATTAGGGATTTTTATTTGCGGAGGCAAAGGAAGGTTTTCAAAAGAAGCACCCGGCGAATTGTTGTCGGTGGCAGAGCAAACTGGCCTTGATGGCGAATACCTTGTTAAGTGCAGTAAGCTAAGCGCCAAGGTTGACAATACAGCCGTACAGGATGGCTTTCAACTATACACGCACAATTTTATTGTAAGTAATACGGGAGAATGGACGGTAATACAACAGGGCATGAGTGAAGGTAACAGCACCGCAAGACGCTATCACTGGCACTCCGAAAACCTGAAAAATTTTGTAGAAGAACCACATACTGCCGTTTGCGGTATTAACCTTGGCCCAATATTGAATGTAACAGCAGTAGAAGCAGCTTCAACCCGGGATGCGATGATTGCCATTACAAAGGAAAAGCCCGAATTGATGATGCAGGAAATACAGCAGCTTATTTTGCCTGCCCACCATGAAATACATGCTGAAGATGTTGATCTTAAAAGGTTGGGAAGCGTGTTATGGGTTGCGCACGAACATTCATTAAATAACTTTGAAGAGCTGTTATTGCTGAAGGGCGTTGGGCCGAGAACAGTACAATCGTTAGCACTTGTAAGCGAGGTGATACACGGCACACCATCACGGTTTAAAGACCCTGCGCGTTTTGCTTTTGCACACGGCGGCAAAGACGGCCACCCTTTTCCCGTGCCCATAAAAGTTTATGATGAGACCATAAGCACGCTGCAAACTGCGGTTCAGAAAGCTAAACTCGGCCACACTGACAAGCAACAGGCCATTAAAGCATTGCATACACTGGCTGCCAAAGCTGAAAAAGATTTTATACCCAATGAGCGTTTTGAAGAGCTGATCGAAAAAGAGAAAAACGATTCGTGGAAATACGATGGCCGAACTGTTTTTGGCCGAGCAAAACCACGCGGCATAACAAAAGGCGTGCAACTGCGGTTGTTTTAATTAGTTCATGGTTCATGGCAAGACATATTCAATCCGTGTCTTGTATTTGCTTTTGGCATTATTTTTTCGTTGCATACTGTATGCCCTTCTGAAACGTTTTTATACCAACAGCTATGAAAAATTTCATTTTAATTGTTTGCCTTGTACTTGTGTATGCCGGTTGCAGCAAAAATGACGGCAGTGGTTCTTCCAGTTCATCTGATAAGCTTGCCACAGGCGCATCTGCACATGATTTTTTAAGCGGCGAGGTTTACACCACCGTTACTATACAGGTTGAATATTCGCCCGGTATGCAGCCCCAGTTGCAGTCAATAAACAACCTTATTAGCTTTTTACAGGCGCATCTTAATAAAGCAAGTATTACTGTAACGCAGTCACCCGTTGGTTCCATTGGAAAAAGCACCGTGAGTATTAACGATGTTAGCAGCTTTGAAGATAAAAACCGTACTGCTTTTACCAGTGGCAGTAATATGGCGGTGTGCATACTTGCGGTTGATGCGGATTATACCACACCCGGTGTGGCTGGTGTGGCCTACCGCAATACATCCTTAGTAATGCTGGAAAAAACTATAGAAGCTGCTTCCGGCGGACTTGATCAGCCAAGCAGGATAAAAATTGAAACAACGGTGCTTGAGCATGAGTTTGGACACCTGTTAGGGTTGGTAAATAACGGAACTGCAATGGTAACGCCGCATGAAGATGAAGCGCATAAACCGCATTGCAATAATAACAACTGCCTGATGTATTATGATATTGAAAACTCCGGCTTTATGAGCCAGCTTGGCAACGCCGTTCCCAAGCTTGATGATAACTGCATTAATGACCTTAAAAACAACGGCGGTAAATAAAAAACTTTTTTGGGCATTGTATGTTGTTTAGCTTTGAAACCATCAAAAACCACATACCATGAATTCAACTTTATATGATATACTGTTGCATGCGCACAGCGTAGGTCGCTGGCTGCTGTTATTGCTATTGCTTTTTGGTATTTTCAACAGTCTTATTGCGGGGCAAAGGCCGTTTATTGGTACAGACAGGCGAACAGGCACCATTTTAACCATAATAGCTGATATTATGTTATTACTTGGTTTAGCCCTTTGGTATTTTGGCGACCATGGCTATAAATTACTGGCTGGTTTTCCCGGAGGCTTTGGTGCCGCGATGAAAGACCCTTATGTAAGATTTTTTGGAATAGAACATATAACAGGAATGCTAATAGCCATTATCTTAATTCACGTTGGCAAAGCCCAGGCAAAACGTAAAATTATTGATAGAAAAAAGCACGTAAACACTATGCTGTTTTATTTACTGGCGCTGATTGTTATTCTTGCCACTGTGCCCTGGCCGTTTAGGCAGATTGGCGTAGGCAGCCATTGGTTTTAAAAACACTGGTATATATTAGGTTATTAAAGGAGGTGGACATTTTCAGGCTATCTCCTTTAATATTTTATCCAGCGGGCATGGCGCTGATTGTCCATCGGTTATTTGTTCAAGCCTGCTTTTCATAGCTTTTAGCTCTTCAATTTTTCTATCAATCAGGTGTATTTTTCTTTGCACATAGCGCATGCCGCGCCTCGGTTCAAGCATACCCTCTTCAAACAGTATTATTATGCCTCTTGTTTCCTCCAGCGTAAAACCAAACTCTTTTATTTTTTTAATTACAACAAGGCGTTTTAAAACAGACTCTGAATAATTTTTGTAATTATTCTCCAGCCTTGCTTTGCCATTTACTGCTATCAAACCTATTTTTTCGTAAAAGCGAATTGTGTCCCTGCTAAAGCCGCTTTTTTTTGATAACTCTCCTATCAGCATAAAAAAATATTTACTTTTTTATTAGTATGGACTATACTCCACCGCTTATGTTTGTGTTGCTACAGCTAAATTACAAACCATGCAAACAATGCTGCAATCTTTTTATATAGTACGGTTTAACGATTGCGACCCAATGGGGCACCTGAATAATGCCAGGTATCTTGACTACATGCTTAATGCAAGAGAAGACCACCTGCGCGACCACTATCAACTGTCTCTTTCTGACTTTGCGAAAAGGGGCGTTGCGTGGGTGGTTACAAACCACGAAATACAATACCTGCGCCCGGCACTTTATAATGAAAATATCTGCATTGTTTCTCAATTGATAGAGGCTACCGAAACGCAAATAAAAGTGGAACTGGTGATGTATGATGCTAAGAAGGAACAGTTAAAAGCAATACTGTGGACAACCTTTACACACATACATATAAAAACCGGCAAGAGGGAAGTACATACGGCCGATTTTCAGCAATTTCTTGCCGGTGTTACCGTTGGTAATATTCAAAGCCGCAATGGGCTTAAGGCAAGGCTGGCAGAGCTTTTGGGTTAGTGTTTTATATTACCAGTTTCCGGTGTTTTTCTTCATCAAACTGCCATTTCCAGCGTTTGTGGCTCCATAAATAACATGATGGATGTTTGCGTATAGCATCTTCAATATAGGCAAGCATTTTTTTGGTGATCTCCCCGTCGGGCAGGCTTCGCGGGTTTGTAGTTAAAAGTTCAAAATGCATATCATAATAACCGCGTTTTACAGGGTAAAAATTGCACATCACCACTGCCGTTCGGTTTATCCTGGCCCCTTTCTCCGGGCCCTTTACAATAGGAGTAAGCTTGCCGAAAAAAGTTGTCCAGTACGCATTATCGGGATTGCCGGGGTTTTGATCGCCTACCAACCCTAACGAATACCTTCCCTTTGAATAAGGTAAAAATTCATTCCTAAAATCCGTGGCAGCTATAAGAATGCCACCAAACCTGCTTCTCAGGCGCAGGAAGAGCTTATTAAATACCTTATTTTTTACCGGCATATATACCACGATAAAAGGATAGCGGGAATGGCTGGAGCAAGCAAGGTTGGCAAATTCCCAGTTAAAAAAATGGCCCAGGTGCAATTGTATGTTTACTCCGGAATCGTACAGATCATTCATTACTTCATAGTTTGCGGTAAAGCGCTTATTCAATTGCTTTTCTGATATTGAAATGAGCTTTATTACTTCAATAAAGTTATCGGCAAACTGCTTATAAAATTGTTTGGCTATGCGTATACGTTCTTGTTCTGTTTTTTCCGGAAAGGCGGTTAAAAGATTTTTCATTACAACTTCTTTCCTGTAACCAAAAACATAGTACAATAAAAAATAAGCAAAGTCGCTAAAAAGGTAAATAACGCGCCAGGGAAGCAGTGACAACAAATAAAAAATGCCATAAACAACATGATACATCATGCAAAGATAATATGATTGCGAATTGTTCCGAAGGGATCACTTTGTGACAGATATTAGATTGCAGATTGGATTAATGTGAAGAATTGCACGCGGATGGAAAGGATTTAAAGATTAGCGCTGCTATAAATAAAACAATGATACCGGAAACAGCATATTACCGTAGTGTATCTAACCTATTACAACCTGTGTTCGACGCTTATGCATTTCAATCTGCAATCAGAGGATAATATTTTGCACTAATGCGCTTTTTTGCAGGTGGTCTGTATTGAAATGAAGACCGCGGCTTTCCTTTCTAAACTCAGCGCCTTTTACAATTAAGTAGCCAACCGTGATAAGGTTACGTAATTCACAAAGCTGCGGAGAAACCTTAGTATTCTTATACAACTCTTCTGTCTCTTCGTGCAACAAGTCCAGCCTGCGCGATGCACGTTCCAAACGCACATCGGTACGCACAATACCAACATAATCGCTCATTATTTGCTGCAGTTCTTTGAGGCTTTGTGTAATAAGAATCATTTCTTTTGGATAGGTCGTTCCTTTTGCGTCCCAGTCAGGCACCTGCGACTGCCAGTGTTGCTGAGTTTCGGGCGACTCACAAATTTTATTGTGCTTTTCTATCGTATCAATATATGCTCGGTGCGCAAATACCATTGCTTCAAGCAAGCTGTTACTTGCCAACCGGTTCGCTCCATGCAACCCAGTGCTGGCGCATTCGCCACAAGCGTACAGGTGCTGTATTGAGGTACGTGCCATGGTGTCTGTTTTAACGCCGCCGCAGCTGTAATGTGCTGCTGGCGCAACCGGTATCCAGTGCTGCATTACGTCAATACCTATTTTTTTACAACGCTCATAGATATTGGGGAAATGATGGATGAATTTTTCTTTATCCATGTGCGTACAATCCAGGTACACATGTTCGGTACCAGCACGTTTCATTTCACTGTCAATTGCACGGGCCACAATATCACGCGGGGCAAGGTCTTTTCTTTCGTCATATTTCTCCATAAATGCCTCTCCCTGCTTATTACGCAAAATGCCGCCGTCACCCCTAACAGCCTCAGTTATTAGAAATGATGGTGATACCCCAGGCTCGTATAAAGCGGTTGGATGAAACTGTATAAATTCCATATTCTCAATGCGGCCTTTAGCACGGTATACCATGGCTACTCCATCGCCTGTAGCAATTTTGGGGTTTGTGGTGGTGCGGTAAGCCTGCCCGTTGCCACCGGTGGCAATAAGAGTTATTGGTGCTATTATTTTTTCTATCTGGTTGTTATGCAGGTTTAATACATAAACACCGTAACACTGTATATCAGGTGTTGATTTTGTAACTAAAAACCCCAGGTGGTGCTGGGTTATAAGGTCAACCACAAAGCAGTGGTTTATAAGCTCAACATTATTACAGGCCCTTAACTCCTCCAGCATAGCACGTTCAATTTCGCTACCGGTAACGTCTTTATGGTGTAATATCCTGTTTTCGCTATGGCCGCCCTCTTTTCCGAGTGAGTATTCGCCGCTTTCGGTTTTATCGAACCGGGCGCCATATTCAATAATTTCTTTAATACGTTCCGGCCCTTCAGTTACAACAATTTCAACCACCTCTTTATTGCACAGGCCATCGCCTGCTATAAGCGTATCTTCTATGTGTTTGTCAAAGCTGTCTTTTTGATCATCCCATACCCCGGCTATACCACCCTGTGCATACTTTGTATTGGTTTCGTCGGCTTGTGCCTTTGTAATAATTGTTATTTTTTTTTCGGGAAAATATCTTGCTGTTTTAATGGCGTACGTTAAACCAGCTATACCTGAACCTATAACCAAAAAGTCTGTCTCCATTAAAAAAAATTTCAAACAAAGGTAGGTACTACCACGGCATCGTATCCATCAATATGGCAGTTGAATATTCAAAATGGGAAAAAAATGCAACAATTATATAAGATTAATTCATCATGTGGAGATAAATTTAAAAAGAGAATAAAATTGAATTTGTATCTTACCACCAAAATTTGCCATATGGAACCCTGGAGAACCGGGAAAGTAATAAAGATTGAAGACGCCACATACAACACTAAACGCTTTTGGATACAGGTGCCCGAGGTTGAGAGTTTTAATTTTAAGCCGGGACAATTTGTAACGCTTGACTTGCCAATTCATGAAAAGATGAACAAGCGGTGGAGAAGCTACTCAATAGCTTCACACCCGGACGGCACCAATATTTTTGAATTGGTGATAGTGTTATTAGAGGGTGGGCTGGGAACAACCTACCTTTTTAACCACGTAACAGAGGGCTCGGAAATACCATTACGCGGCCCCCAGGGAGTGTTTACACTACCTGAAGAGCTTGATAAAGACCTGTTTTTTATATGCACCGGTACAGGAATAGCCCCTTTCAGATCAATGAGCAATTATATTCAACTGCACAACATACCGCACAGGAATATCTACCTCATTTTTGGTTGCCGGCTGTTGAAAGACTGCCTTTATGGGCACGAAATGGCCCACCTGGAGAAGCAGTTGGATGGCTTCTCCTATTTGCCCACATTTTCCAGGGAAACAGGCGAAGATATTCGCAAGGGCTATGTTCATTCTGTATATGAGAATATCATACAGGCTGGCAAGCCGGATGCAAGTTTCTTTTTATGTGGCTGGAAGAATATGATTGACGACGCCCGAAAAAAGTTAGTTGACCTGGGATATACGAAAAAGGATATCCACTTTGAGTTGTATGGTTAGCAAGCAATAGTAGCTATTACGATACTTTTAACTCTGACTTTTTTACGTTAGTTTTTGACAGTTCGTAGTTGTCTTTCTCAAGCATGCTTAGCTGTTTTTCAAGCGTAAGAATGCGGGAATGATTGCTAAGCATCTCATTTTCAAGCTTCAGAATATTTTTCTTTTGTTTGGCATTTATTGCAAGGCGCAACAAAAACCCCGCACCAAGCCCAATTACTCCGCTTATCATCAGCGAGTATATGGTGAAAATTTCAGTAAATAGTAACCCAAAGGTGTGTGTCATAGTTTTTCAAGTTTAAAATTACACAAATCTATTAGTACATACGGCGTGCCATATAAATGGTTTACCATGCATAATATTTAATTAAAAACTTTTCTTTGGGGGAGAGAAATAGCAGGGCAAATATATAAATATTTTTAATTTATGGCCTGCGTAATTATATTTTTAATGTCGCTTATATTAACCCTTTCCTGTTGCATTGTATCCCTGTAACGTATTGTAACTGTGTTATCTTCCTTAGTTTGACCATCAATTGTTACACAAAAAGGTGTTCCAATAGCATCCTGGCGGCGGTAACGTTTGCCAATGGTATCCTTTTCCTCATAAAAACAGCGGAAACCAGCTCTGCAATCATCCAGCAAAGTTCTTGCCAATTCCGGTAACCCATCCTTTTTGGTAAGGGGCAATATGGCTAATTTAACAGGGGCAATTTTGGCAGGTATACGTAAAACCGTTCTTCCGTCAGGGCTTCCGTCCTCTTTAATCCATGTTTCTTCAGTATAAGCCTGGCTTAAAACCAGCAGGAACATTCTGTCAAGCCCTATAGATGTTTCAATTACATAAGGTACATAATTGCCATAAGGCTTACCGGTTTCTTCATTTATATCATTATCAAAGTATTGCAGTTTTTTACCGCTGTACTTTTGGTGGCTGGCCAGGTCAAAATCCGTGCGTGAGTGTATGCCTTCAACCTCCTTAAAACCAATTGGAAACTCATATTCAATGTCCAGGGCTGCATCTGCGTAATGGGCAAGCTTAACGTGGTCGTGATAACGGTATTTTTCGGCCGGTATACCGAGGCTTAAATGCCATTTCAGCCTTTCTTCCTTCCAGAACCCATACCACTCCTTTTGTGTGCCGGGGCGGATAAAAAATTGCATTTCCATCTGCTCAAACTCCCGCATCCTGAAAATAAATTGCCGAGCCACAATTTCATTCCTAAAGGCTTTACCCGTTTGGGCAATACCAAAAGGCACCTTCATGCGGGCAGTCTTTTGTACATTTAAAAAGTTTACAAAAATACCCTGCGCAGTTTCCGGCCTTAAGTAAATAGTGTCGGCTTCATCAGTAACCGAGCCTATTTGAGTGGAAAACATAAGGTTAAACTGGCGAATATCTGTCCAGTTAACTGTTCCGCTTATGCTGCAGGCTATTTTGTTATCCCCGATAAGCGTTTTTAAGCCTGCATAATCTTCTTTTGCAAGCAGTTTATTCATGGTTTCAATCAACGCATCAGCTTCAGCATTTTTGCCTTCGTCCTTCAATTTTTCGGCGTGGCCTTCAATCAAATGATCAACGCGGTAGCGCTTTTTGCTATCCCTGTTGTCAATCATGGGGTCGCTAAAGTTGTCAACATGGCCGCTTGCTTTCCAGGTGGTGGGGTGCATAAAAATAGCCGCATCAATGCCAACAATATTGTCGTGCATTTGCGTCATACTTTTCCACCAGTAATCGCGTATGTTTTTCTTTAATTCGCTGCCATAAGGGCCGTAATCGTATACAGCACTTAAACCGTCATATATTTCACTGCTGGCAAATACAAATCCATATTCTTTTGCGTGCGAAATAATCGCCTGGAACCTGTTTTCCTGTATACTCATAACGGCGCAAAGATAACAGATGCGGGCAACAACAGCAACTGGCAGCAAATTTGTGCCGAACAAAATGCATTTTAAACCCGGAGATATTAACGCAGTCAATATTAAAAAATACCACCATGAAAAAGATCATTGTAAAGGGCTTATTAATCTTTAGCCTGCTTACCGGCATAAGCGAGGTGAGCCATGCGCAAAGGGTTTTTGTAAAAATTCAGCCTGTAGCGCCAGTAATTGTACGCCCTGCAGCGCCATCGCCAAGGCATGTTTGGATTGAGGGAGAATGGGCGTGGACAAATAATAATTATGTGTGGAAACCCGGTTACTGGATTGAGCCGCGACCGCACGAAGTTTGGATTACAGGCCACTGGAGAAGGGCCTATGGCGGCTGGAACTGGGTGCCGGGACACTGGAGAAGAAGATAGTGCCTGAAAATATTTGGCAACGCAGGAAGCCAATTACGCCCGACTTAAATATTCAACACTCAATATTCAAGTAAAGAAAGACAATTACGCAGTCACAAGTTTTCATTGAATATTGAGCATTGTCCCAGGGACTCCATTGGAGAATATTGAGTGTTTAGTTATTGTTTTGTTGTATGCCTATTGTTGTATATGGTTATAAGCCATAATAAATAATGCGCCGAGGTTTTTATAGGGTGGAATATAGTCGTTGAACAGGTCTTTTGGCAAGCCCTGGCTTGCTAAATTAGCCCATAATACCTGCCAGTTAAGTGTTTTACCCTGCCGTAAAACATCCATTATTCCCTTTATAAGCGGCCCGTTTATTTGCTGACTGCCTGTTTGCTTACTTGCTACTATATGCGCTGTTGGGCAGGTGGTGAGCACCTTATTAAGGCTTTGATAACCCCCGCAACTGCCCAGCACCACAATTTCAGCTGAAGATGGCAATTGCTGTAATGTTGACCGCAGGTAATAACTATGCCCGCGGTGTATAACTATAGTTGGGCCTATACCGTTTGTATCAAGATATTCTACAAGCGCTTTTTGGGCATCCGCATCAAGGTTCTTTTTTTCGTCCAGGGGTTTGTTTGAATATATCACCACTTTTGCGCCTTTGGTTGTTGACGTATGCACAACCCATTGTGCAGTGCTTGTTACTTTCCAGTTGCTGTTATCAAACAATCCCCTGAACTGGTCGTAGCCATTCCTGCCATCCTCGTCCCCATAAAAAAACTGCTGTACATAAATGGTACCCGCTGAATCCTGCAGGTTTTTATTAGGCATATAATAAACAGGTGGTATACCCAATAATTTTGACACATCTACGTGGTTTGTACTATCCATTGAAAGAAACAGGATATTAAGAATACTGTAAATATCAGTGCCGCGCCTGTTATTGCCGGCCTTAGCTTTTTGCAGGTTATACTGCACCTCGTTTAAAACAAGCTTCTGCACCTGCTTATCAGCTATGCTGGCGTATGAGTTGGCAACATCAACCGCGTCTTCAAGGTTATTTGTTTTATCAAGCCCCTTTACAAATGCCTTCATCAAAACCTCTGAACTTTGTTTATCCATTCTTTTCAAAAAATCGTCCAGGTCGTTGTAGTTTGCCGCCATCTTAATCCATTTTTTAAAATGGTCAAAGCGCACATTCATCAGCAAACTATCGGCCCTTGACATTCTTTTCCATATACGCGGGTAAACGCCCCTAACGTAACTGGATGTATATATCTCTTCTTCAGTGCTTACCGCCAGGTAATATAATTCTTCAGGCGAAAGGTTGTCAATAACCTTAAACCGCACATTGTCAGGCGACTCATGCAGTGCATTTATTTCGTTTATATATACTTCAAGCGCTTTGCTTGAGATTCTGCCATCCATATCTTTTTTTGCAAGTGGCATATCGCGGTGGCGCACACGGTCAGCATAATCAATCTCTGTTTTTACAAGCAGCTTGTAATATTTACTGTTATTATCAATGGCGGAATCTATTTGTTCAAAGGTCATATTGCCGGCGTATATCTCGTCAAGAAAGGGAAAGTACTGGCGCCCCGTAGGCATTTTGGCCATGCGGTATATAATTTTAACCAGCGTGTCGGGGTTTTTATGTATACGCTCAGCAAGCCCGTCAGAAGCGGCTGCATGGGTATATATTATTTCGGGGTCTTTATTGGCAATTACAATAATAAAGCTGTCGGCGTTTGGCAGGTCAGGGTGCTCACTTAGTGTTGGTATAATATTTTCAGGGTGCAGCCTTAAAGATTCGGAGGTAAGCTCGTCGTTAGCTTCTTTAACACCAACATTTTTCTCGTAGGCAAAATTGTTTAGCAGCAACTGTCCCGCATCATAATTTTTCCGGGCCGTAGTACGCACAACCCCCGCAATTGATTTGTTTGCTTCTTCAAGCGGTATACATTGTTTAAAGCCACTTAAGAATGGAATGAGCATATCAACATCATACCTGTTGCTGCGACAGCCATTTATATAACTGGTAAGGGATTCACTAAGGCCACGTAAAAATTTCAGCTTCCCATTGTTATCAAGTGCGGCATCGGCTTCAATGGCAGATTGCAGCCCGTCAATTTGTGCTGTGGCTGCATTTGCAACAGCGCCCTCAACACCATTGAGTTTTAAAATAGCTTTTTGGCTGTTATCAATTTGCTCGTGAAAATAGCTGCGGCCAGAGGGGATATTGGCAGGCGGTTGTGCCTGTATTACCGCCGATACGCAAAAAAAAACTACAACAATATAAAATTTCTTCATTCTAAGGTTACGCATTCAGTTACAAGTGCAAAAATATTACCAAAGCTACAATATACCCCCTTAACAATAATATAATGCACTAAGTAAGATTATACTATATTGTAAAATTATTTTTGTGTAAATATATTGTTAATGGAACCCAAAGCTAAAAAAATACTGGTTGCTGACGATGAGAACGACATACTGGAGATTATTCATTATAACCTTACAAGAGAGGGATACGAAGTTTACACAGCTAAAGATGGTAATGACGCCCTTGAAAAGGCGCGCCAAATTCACCCCGACCTGGCCATTCTTGACATTATGATGCCCCACAAAACGGGTATAGAAGTTTGCCGCATTTTGCGTGCCAACGATATGTTTGATGACATGCTGATCATTTTTCTTACAGCACTTAACGATGAAGCATCGCAGGTAAAAGGGCTTGAATCAGGCGCTGATGACTACATAAGCAAACCCATAAGCCCAAAAGTACTGGTTAGCAGGGTAAATGCCGTGTTTAGAAGGCTGCATAAAGAAGCCGGCAAAACAATAGAGCTGGGTAATGTTATTATTGACCCTGAAAAGTTTTTGGTAACCATAAATAAAAATGAAGTTATGCTTGCCAAAAAAGAATTTGAGCTGCTGTATTTGCTGGCATCGCGCCCGGGACGGGTTTTTTTACGCAACGAAATTCTTAGCCAGGTATGGGGCAACGATGTAATTGTGGGGGACAGGACAATTGATGTGCATATAAGAAAGATCCGTCAAAAATTAGGCGTTGACTGTATTACCACCGTTAAAGGAGTAGGTTATAAATTTGAGCTGTAATAACTTTAGCGGAAATAATACTTTAGCGTTTGAAATGAACAAAAGACAGGATGTTTAAAACAAAAAATTTATCTCCGGGTCACTTATCTGTAATTACGGCTTGCATATTGTCAGTACCGGTTGGTACGGCATTTTACGTTGTTAAAGGTAATTTAACAACGGCTATGGTGTTTTTTGCCATTTTTTTCGGGGGCACTTTTTTTCTTGTGCGTTATGTGCTTGAATCGTTTATAAACCGCAAGGTTAAGCTTATATACAAATTTATTTACCAAACCAAGGCCAGTAAAAAAGAGGAAATGTATTACAAATACATTTTGCCGCCAAAGGGCCTTGAGGAAGTAAAAGAAGATGTAGAAAAATGGGCTGAACAAAGAAAAGAAGAGATTGAAGTGCTGCAAAGCAACGAGGCCTACCGCAAGCAATTTTTACAAAACCTCTCGCACGAGTTTAAGACCCCAATTTTTGCTATACAGGGCTATGTAGATACTTTGCTGAATGGCGCTATTGACGACCCATCAGTTAATACAAAGTTTTTGGAAAACGCAGCAAAGAACGTTGAGCGCATGGTTAATCTTGTTAACGACCTTGATGCTATAACCAGGCTTGAAAGTGGCGAACAGCCATTATACAAACAAAATTTTATTGTACAGGACCTGTTAAAGGAAGTATTTGAAACGCTGTCAATAAAAACTGTGCAGCGCAATATTAAGGCCGCTATAAAAAAAGGGTGTGAACAACCTATGACCGTTTTTGCAGACAAGGAGAAAATTTTACAGGTATTGATAAACCTTGTTGAAAATGCCACCAAATACGGAAAACAGGATGGGCATATTACCGCGAGTATTTATAAAACCGATGAAAGCCACGTATTAATTGAGATAAGTGATGACGGAATTGGCATTGCCGAAGAACACCTGGGCCGCATATTTGAGCGGTTTTACCGTACCGACAGCGGAAGAAGCCGCAACGTAGGCGGTACAGGGCTGGGGTTGGCCATATGTAAACATATAATTGAGGCCCACGGCCAAACCATACATGCACGCAGTAAACTTGATGTTGGTACTACAATAGGGTTTACCCTGGCTGCAAAAGCCACAATGCAGTAATGCTGAATTACAAATTTTTCATACCGGGAAAGCCTATACAAAAAAAATGATGAAGTGTGCCTGTGCTCAGTTCATCATTTTACAAAATTTGAAGAAGTAATTATGGTTGTTACAGCAATTAGTTTTTATTGCTATGCTTTAGCACTTTTGCTTCAAGGTAGAATATGATTTCTTCAGCAATATTTTTTGCCTGGTCGCCCACACGCTCTAATTTTCTTATAATGGAAAGTGCGTATAATGATGCATCAATATCTTTAGGATAGTTTTCCAGATAAGCTATTATAGATTGGTTAGCCTTTCTGTTGATATCATCCAGCACTTCGTCTTTTTTAAACACTCCCCTTGCAAGCGAGGTGTCCTCGCGCTCAAATGCGTTTTCCGTATCTTCCAGCATTATCATAGCCTCGTTGTACATATCTGCCAGGTTTGTAGCAGCAACCAGCTCTGCAGAAATAGGCTCCTGCGTGCTTAGCACATATTTTGCAATGCCTTCAGCAATGTCGCCGATCCTTTCCAGGTTTGAGTTTATTTTCAAAACAGCCAGTAAAAAGCGCAGGTCAATTGCAACAGGTGTATAAAGCGCAAACATGTTCTCGCAATCCCTGTCAATCTTCAGTTCCGATCCATTAACCCTTTTTTCTTTCAGTATCACTTCGCGGGCAAGGTCTTTATCAAAACTGAGAAGGGAAGTCCTTGCTTTTACAAGCTGCGAGTTTACAAGGCTCCACATATTTTTAACCTCTTCCTTTAAAAGCTGTATTTCGGTCTCTAACTGTGTCATGTATATATCTTATTTAAAAAGATCATAAATGTAAATAATTAACTAAACCTGCCCGTTATATAATTCTGTGTGCGGGTGTCAGAAGGGTTGGTGAACATTTTTCTTGTATCATCATATTCAACCAGTTCTCCCACATAAAAAAAGGCGGTTTTATCGCTAACACGCGCAGCCTGCTGCATATTGTGCGTAACAATAATTAACGTGAAGTTCTTTTTAAGGTCGTGCAGCAATTCTTCGATGCTTGATGTTGAAATGGGGTCAAGTGCTGAAGTAGGTTCATCAAGTAATAACACTTCTGGTTCCATAGCAATAGCACGCGCTATGCACAAACGCTGCTGCTGGCCACCTGAAAGAAAAGTGCCTTTTTTATGAAGAGAGTCTTTTACTTCTTTCCACAAGGCAGATTTTGTAAGTGCACCCTCAACAATACTGTCCTTTTCGTTTTTTGGCAGCTTTAAGCCATTTAGCTTATACCCGGCAATTACGTTGTCGTAAATGCTTAGATTAGGAAAAGGATTGGGCCTTTGAAACACCATGCCTATTTTAAGGCGTGCAAAAATTGGGTGCATTTCATAAACATCTTCATCATTTATCATCATTTTGCCCTCGCTTCTTGCGCCGGGTATCAGTTCATGCATACGGTTAATGCAGCGCAGGTACGTTGTTTTACCGCAACCTGACGGGCCCATTACGGCTATCACATTGTTTTTGGGTATCTCAATGTTCACATTTTTTACAACATGGTTGTTGCCAAAATATGCATTAAAGTTTGTGCTGCTTATAATTGGACGTTCCATCGTTTTGTTGCTAATTTAGTTACAATGTTTAATGTTAGTACGCTTACTAATAGTATAAGTGAGCCACCCCAGGCCAGGTCGTGCAGCTCGTTTTGCGCGTCAGTTGCATATTTGTAAATAACCACCGGCAGCGTGGCCATCGGCTTGGTAATGTTTACACTAAAAAAGGAGTTGCCAAGAGCGGTAAATATAAGCGGGGCTGTTTCGCCGGCTATCCTGGCTATGGAAAGTATTACGCCCGAAAGTATGCCGCTTATACCGCAGGGCACCAGTATTCTTAATATAACTTTATTGTAAGGCAGCCCAAGCGCGAGGCCCGCTTCTTTTAAAGAACCCGGCAGCAGGTTTAATGTTTCTTCGGTTGAGCGTATTACAATAGGCATCATCATAATACCCAAAGCTATACTGCCTGCATAGGCTGAAAAGCCGCCTGTGGGCTTAACGATCCATAAATACGCTATCATACCTATTACAATACTCGGCACAGCCTGTAAAACATCAACACAAAGGCGGCTCCAGTATGCCAGGCGGCCTTTTTTATTTTCACTTAAATATACGCCGCACAATATACCTACAGGTATAGCAATTACTGATGACATCAGCACTATAATAATGCTGCCCACGAGCGCATTGGCAATGCCCCCGCCTTTTTCGCCGGCAGGCTTTGGTATTTTGGTTAAAAAATCCCAATTTATTTTAGTAATACCTTCTTTAAAAATATATCCAATAATTACCGCCAGCGGTACCGCTACCAAAAAGGCAAAGAATATTACGAAGCCTTTGTAAAAAGCGCTTTTGCCAAGCCGGTATTTTACTTTTACGTTGTACTTACTATTCATTGGTAAAACGTTTTATTATGCCTTTGCCAATCATGTTTATAGTTACCGTTAACAAAAACAGCACCAGCCCAAGCTCAACCAACGCAGATGTATAAACGGTATGATCTGCCTCGGCAAACTCATTAGCCACCACACTGGCCATGGTATGCCCAAGCGAAAAGATGCCTTTTGGCATTATGGGCGAGTTGCCAATAACCATTGTAACCGCCATTGTTTCGCCCAGCGCACGGCCCAGTGAAAGCAGCACACCAGCAGCGAGGCCAGATTTTGTGTACGGTATAACCACACTTTTTATTACCTCGTAACGGGTGGCGCCCAGCGCGTAAGCGCCTTCTTTTAATGCTGAAGGCACCATTTTTATAAGTTCCCTCCCCATTGAAGCAGCGTATGGTATTATCATTATCGCCAATATTATTGACGATGTAAATATGCCGGTGCCGTAAGGGTCAACATTGTAAGGGTCAACTACAGCCACGCTGGCATGTATGTTTGCTGTATAAGCAGCAGAAGAAACGTTAGCGAAATGTTTTTTTCGAGCCGCCTCGGTAATATACACTACGGCAATATCCAATGGCGATGTCGTATCTTTTTTATTGAATTGCAGGCTGTCTGCAATGCCTGAGCTGTTTATAATCAGTAATGCTGCTGCGCCTTTGCCGGACAAACGAGCCTCTACCTGTTTTATACCGTCATATATATTCGCAACCGGTTTGCCTTTGTTTGCAGCAACAAGCGGCCCAATATCGTATATAAAAGGATGCCCTTGCTTTACAGAATCCGGCAACGGCGAACTTTCCTGCATAACTGCATTAACAGTGCTATCGTCAATACTTGCAGAACCGGAATAAGACAGCGGGATATAATCTGTATTCAGCTTTAGTGAATCACCGTTTATTACCAGCGAATTATCATCGGGTTTAAGCGTTCTGTACTCGCCGACTTTTTTTGCATTCCATGCGTTCTCCATGCCTTGCACCGCCGGCACTAATACCAAAAAGCCCCAAAAACCGTAAATAACTGAGGGAACAGCGGCTATAAGGTCAACAATATTTTTTAAGAAATTTGAAAGCCAGCCTTTTGTATTAAACTCGCCAAGGTAAACAGCAATAGCATAAGAGAAAGGCATGGCAATAATTAAAGCAATAAATGATGTAAGCAGGGTACCCACCAAAAATGGCAGCGCACCGTAAACGTTGTTGACAGGATCCCATGTTTTGCCCCACAAATATTTGATGCCTAATGCCTTTAAGGATGGAATTGACTGAACAACAAGCGTTAAAAATATGCCTACTACTAACACAACCAAAACCAATGCTATAATTACCAGCGAGCGCCGGAAAAAATTTTCCATGCGGATAGGGCCCTGGCCACCGGCTTTCAACTTTGATTTTTGTAATTCCATATCCTTAATTATGCAATTTACCCGCAGCTATATAGTAATAACTGCGGGCAAATGTTATTATTGAGTACGATTGCTATTAATAAGTAAGCGGTGAATAAGCACTGGTTATTTTAAAATTGATTTGCCACTGTAAGTAGCAGATTTCAAAATTTTCTCAGCAACTTTTACAGCTTCTTTTGACAGCGGTGCATAGAACAATGCCTGGCAAAACTGCTGGCCATCGTGTATGTTCCACCATAACAATTTTAATAGTTGCTGTGCTTTTGCAGCAGAGCGGCTGTTATAGTTTTGCTCCTGGTAAATTATTACCCATGTAAAACCTGCAATTGGGTAACCATCTGAAGCATCTGTATTAGTGATGAATATTTTTGAATCATCCGGTAATTTAACATTGCCGGCAGCAGTTACTGAGGCAATAGAAGGCATAATGAATTTGCCTTTTTTGTTCTTTACCTGTGCATACTCCATCTTGTTATTCAACGCATAGATCAGCTCAACATAACCAATAGCGCCAGGCGTTTGCTTAACAAGGCCGGCAACACCTTCGTTACCTTTACCGCCTACGCCTACGGGCCAGTTTACTGCACTGCCTGTACCTACTTTAGTATGCCAATCGGCGCTTACTTTATCAAGGTAATTAGTAAAGATGTTTGATGTACCGCTACCGTCTGAACGGTGAGCTATCAGCACAGGCACTGATGGTATGGTAACACCTTTGTTAAGGCCGGCGATCCTTGAATCGTTCCACTGGGTTATTTTACCAAGGAACATGTCGGCAATTACATCCGGTGTAAGTTTAAGGTTTGTTGTTACACCAGGCAGGTTATATGTTAGTACAACTGCGCCTGAAGCCTGCGGAATGTGAAGAACAGGGGCCGATACTTTACCAAGCTGCTCAGCGTTCATTGGCGCATCAGACGCACCAAAGTCAACTGTTTTGTTGGTAAGCTGTAAAATACCGCCGCCAGAACCGATTGACTGATAGTTTACCTGTATACCAAATTTTTGGTTGTAATCATAAAACATTTTGGTAAACAGCGGATTAATGAAAGAGCTGCCTGCGCCTAAAACAGTCTTGTCGTCCTGTGCAGAAGCTTTTAGTTGCAAACCTGTAGCTGCTGTTACCAACAACGCCGCAGATACAAAGTTTCTCTTAACAAAGCCAATAAAATTTTTCATATTGTTTATTTATTTCTGGGTTTTTTGATATTATTTTTATACTGCAAGTTTAACAGCATATATTATCAAACTATTACCCCTCAGTCAATGAATTGTTAATACTTAAAAACCGCCGTTGTCATAGTTTTTACCAAAAGCAAAGAAGAATGTGATCCTGTAAACCATGTCATGGTCTTTGTTAGATACCATTTGCGAATTATAGCTGTTATACCAAATGTTTGGCATTATATGTACACGTGCAGTAGGTTTCCAGTCTAAGCCAAGTGTCATAAATGTTTGCTTATATGTTTGGTCGCCTGTTGCGGTATTAGCAGCCCCGCTATATGAATTGTCGTTGTAGTTACCTGTATTGCCTGCATATTTGCTGTACGTATTGTTGTCAATTTTGCTCATTGGGTTGTACATGTCAAGGCGGGCAAAAAATCTCAATTTGTCAGGTACTAAATCGCCATGAATATAGAATGATAGTGCAGAAGCAGAATTAGTTAAAGTATCGTTACCGCCTGCAATTTTGGTAGCAACAAGGTCATTCTTAAGTGAGTTTACAAAACCTTCTACACCTATTGTAAAACCTTTACCAGGGTTCATTGATTTGTCGTCGCCGGCGCTGTTATAAGCAATAAAGCCTTTTACCATTGAGCGTGCATGGTGCCATGAAGATGTCCAGTTCAATCTTTCATAGTCGGTATATAAATCAAATACCAGTTGTTTGTGTGCGGCATAGGCATAAACATCTGCATAAAACCATTTAAAATTATCACCTTCAGGTTTTGCACTGCTTCCGTTTGCCATCATTACGTTATATCCAAAATTTTTGGTAGCAGGATCAAAAGTACCCTGCAGACTTGCGCCCATATCATAAGATGGTGTGCGGCGGATATCAGCAACAGTTCTTTCGATTGACCTATAGCTCCATACTTTTTCGCTTATAGCGGGGAAAGCAGGTGTACCAATTTGTCCAAACAGGAAGTCAGTTCCTTTCCAAATGTTCTTAATGCGAATGTCTGCAAGCTTTATATAAAAGCTAAGTTTGTTGTTCAGCAATTCATCACCACTTGCAGCAGCAGAAGAAGGTGGGTTACCGGCGGGGAAGTTATCTTCAGCCGCTAATAATAATTCAGTAGATACCTTTTTTGAGATGTTGTAGTCGTAACCAAGATAAATACGACGGAATTGAAATGTAGTGCGGCTTGTAGGTATACCTGAATACTGGTTGCTGCCACCACGCTTTAGCGAATCGCTATGGCCTTTATAAGCATAGTCGCCAAATACATAGCCCCATACCCTGCCTGAATTTGGTGCACCTGCTTTAAAAGCAGAGTCATTATTCAACAGAGACTGGGCATTTAGAACGTTAACTGAAAAAGACATAATTACCAGGGCGAGGGAGATAAACAGTAGTTTTTGAGTAGTAGTTTTCCTTGTCATATTTTAGGGATTATTTTCGACGCAAAGGACGTGTTGACCTATTACTGCAATGTTAACCCAATGTTACCTTAATGTTAACAACCCATTGTTTTAGGGTGTAAAAAAATTACAGATAAACTATTTTAATATGTATTAATTTTTGTTTTGCAATCAATTATGCGCAGCTAATTAAAATTTACCAGTATTCGCAGTATACAGCTATTTTTGTCCAAAATTTTACGCATGGGCTTTAACTTAGGGGGCATATTCGTTCCAAAAAACAAAATTTTTTACGACCTGTTTGAAGATGTTGTTGCAACTGTAAACGAAATGGCTAACCTGTTAAAAATAATTGTGCACGAACCGGACTTTGACAAACGCAGCATTTTTATCAAGCAAGTTGAAGATCTTGAACATAAAAATGACGAGCATACCCACCGCATATTTACGGAGTTGGGCAGAAACTTTATTACGCCTTTTGACCGGGAAGATATACACTCCCTTGCCTCGGCACTTGATGATATTGCCGACTATATTTACTCTTCTGCAAAAAAGATAAATTTTTACCGTGTTAACCCTAATGATACAGGCATACGCAAACTGGCTGACCTGATAGCAGAAGGCAGTGTGCAAATAAAAAATGCTGTTGGCGAACTGCGCAATATGAAGAATATGCGTAAAATA
Source organism: Bacteroidota bacterium (assembly GCA_013285915.1). Classification (GTDB taxonomy): domain Bacteria; phylum Bacteroidota; class Bacteroidia; order Chitinophagales; family Chitinophagaceae; genus JABDFW01. The sequence continues at coordinate 11,893 of JABDGS010000039.1, read as the reverse complement.
ACCGATGCCCTGGTGAAGGTGAACAGTATTGAAAACCAGGCTGATGATATTTATGACATGAGCGTTGACCGCCTTTTTGAAACAGAGCCTGATGCCAAAGAGGTAATGAAAAAAAGGGAAATTTACCAGGTAATGGAAACGGCCACAGACATGTGCGAAGATGCTGCCAATGTAATAGAATCGATAATAATAAAATATGCATAGGCAATTTTCTTCCACGCCTGTGTTAACAGCTAATAAATATTTATGCCAGTTTTATTAATAGTAATTATTTGCCTTGCTATTATTTTTGATTATATAAACGGGTTTCATGATGCTGCTAATTCAATTGCCACTATAGTTTCAACCAAAGTGCTTACCCCCCTGCAGGCTGTTGCCTGGGCTGCTTTTTTTAATTTCCTGGCTTATTTTATTTTTAAAGAGCACAGTGTTGCAGATACTGTAGCAAAAACAGTACATAAAGAATTTATTACCCTGCCGGTAATATTTTCGGGTATAATTGCGGCAATTTGCTGGAATCTTTTTACCTGGTGGTATGGCATACCATCATCGTCGTCCCACACCCTGATAGGCGGGTTTGCAGGCGCGGCCATAGCCCACGCCGGTTTTGGCAGCATTGATGCACAAAGCATATATAAAACATTGATATTTATAGTGCTTGCGCCTTTAATAGGCATGTTTATAGGCATGGTGATTACCGTTATAACCATACAAAAGAATTTTTGGGTGCGAACGCTGGTTACTGGTGGTATTGTAGCCTTATGCGTCATATTTGTTCCTTTTAAAAAGCCGGTTGCCGGTAAAGATTTTTCGTTGTTTGGGCTGGGTTTTGAACCATTGATGCTTATTGTACTGGGTGCATTTTTTGTGTCAGCTTACATAAGTAACTATATAAGAGGTGAAAACGCTTACCGCACGGGAAATATGTTTAAGAGGCTGCAATTGGTATCTTCCGCAGCCCTTAGCCTTGGCCACGGGGGCAGCGATGCGCAAAAAGTAATGGGCATAATAGCGGCGGCATTTGTTGCCACCGGCAGGTACCCCGACGCACTTACTGCCCTGCATGACCTATATTGGGTACCATTGGTTTGTTATTCGGCAATAAGTTTGGGTACACTTAGCGGTGGCTGGAAAATTGTAAAGACCATGGGCACACGCATTACAAAAGTTACCCCGCTGGAAGGGGTATGTGCCGAAACCGCCGGTGCAATAACCTTATTTACTGCAGCAAACCTGGGGGCACCGGTAAGTACAACACACACTATAACAGGCTCAATTATTGGTGTTGGCGCAACGCGCCGCCTTAGCGCAGTGCGCTGGGGTGTAACAATAAATCTTATATGGGCATGGATACTTACAATACCGGTTAGTGCCCTGCTGGCCGCCGCATTGTATGCCATTACTTCATATTTTCTTAAATAATTATCGCAGGCGGTTACACCAGTTTTTAGTTATTTTGCACCATCATTTAAAAAACATGCATAAAATTTTAGTGACAGGTGGTTGTGGGTTCATAGGGTCGCATACAGTTGTTGACCTGATTGAAAATGGGTTTGATGTTGTAAGTATTGATGATAATTCGCGGTCTACCACCTATTTACTTGATGGCATTGAAAAAATAACAGGTAAAAAGATTAAGAATTATAAAGTTGATCTGAAAAATTTTGATGAAACACGTGCTGTTTTCCAGGAAAATGAAGATATAAGCGGCGTTATTCACTTTGCCGCTTTTAAAGCGGTTGGCGAATCGGTTGAAAAACCCCTTGATTATTATGAGAATAATAATTTTAGCCTTGTTAACCTGCTTAAATGCGTTAAAGAATTTTCTATACCCTATTTTGTTTTTTCTTCTTCATGCACAGTTTATGGTAACCCGGACGATGTACCTGTAACTGAGCAATCGCCCGAGAAAAAGGCAGAATCGCCATACGGTGCTACCAAGCAAATGGGTGAGCGTATAATACAGGATTTTACCAAAGCCGAAAATACTTCATCTATTTTACTCAGGTATTTTAACCCTGTTGGTGCACACCCTTCTATTTTAATTGGCGAATTGCCACTTGGCAGGCCGCAAAACCTTGTGCCCGCTATTACACAAACAGCCATTGGCAAGTTGCCCCAAATGCAAGTATATGGAGGTGACTACCCCACAAGGGACGGCAGTTGCGTGAGGGATTATATACATGTATCTGATATTGCCCATGCGCATACACTTGCATTTGAATACCTGCTTAATAAAAAGAACAAGACAAGGTGCGACATATTTAATCTTGGCTCTGGTAATGGCGTAACTGTTCTTGAGGCAATACAGGCGTTTGAAAAAGTATCGGGCAAAAAGCTAAACTATAAAGTTGGCCCGCGCAGGCCGGGTGACGTAGTAGCAATTTACGCCAATAACAACTTTGCAGTGCAATCGCTGGGCTGGAATATAAAGTTTAACCTTGACGACATGATGCATACTGCATGGCAATGGGAACTTAAGGTAAAAGAGGATGAGGAGCTTATTAGAAAGCAAAAACACACACTTAACTAAACACAACCTTTTTAAAATAACATTACACTAAATAATCAACTGTTAAATGGTAAAAGACATACAGGTTTTAAATGAGAAAGAAACGAGAGCAGGATTTGGGGAAGGGATTTATGAGGTAGGTAAGAAACATTCGAATGCGATAGTATTAACAGCAGACCTGGCAGGATCATTTAAGCTGGGCCCTTTTATGAAAGATTTTGCCGACCGCTTTATTGAAGTGGGCATAGCAGAGGCCAACATGATGGGTATTGCAGCCGGGTTAACCATAGGTGGCAAAATACCTTTTACTACCACTTTTGCAAATTTTAGCACAGGCCGCGTGTACGACCAAATACGCCAAAGTATTGCGTACAGCAACAAAAATGTAAAGATTTGTGCCAGCCACGCCGGTCTAACACTTGGCGAGGATGGGGCAACACACCAAATACTGGAAGATATTGGTATGATGAGGATGTTGCCGGGCATGACGGTTGTTGTACCATGTGATTTTAACCAAACTAAGGCTGCCACCCTTGCAGTAGCAGAATATGCCGGCCCGGTTTACCTGCGCTTTGGCAGGCCAAAATGGCCCAATTTTACCAAAGAAGACGGCAGCGACTTTGTAATTGGCAAAGCACAGGTTTTGAACGAAGGCACTGATATAAGCATTTTTGCCTGCGGCCACCTGGTATGGAAAGCTATTGAAGCAGGCAAGATACTTGAAGACAAAGGGTACAGTGTTGAACTTATTAATATACATACCATTAAACCGCTTGATGTTGAAGCAATAGTAAAATCTATAAGCAAAACAAGGTGCGCTGTTACCTGCGAGGAGCACAATATACTTGGTGGCCTTGGCGACAGCATTGCACACGTGGCAGCTCAAAATTGCCCTATACCTATTGAGTATGTCGGTACAAAGGATACTTTTGGCGAAAGCGGCACACCTAATCAGCTACTAAAGAAATATGGTTTAGATACACCTGACGTTGTTGCGGCAGCCGAAAAGGTGCTGGGCAGAAAGGGATAGAGTATAGTTGACTGGTAAAAGCCGGTTGATTAGTAAGAAGTTGGTTTTGTCCGTCAATTACAAGTATTTGCAGGCGCTTCGGTTGAAGCGCTTGTCTTTTTTTAGCCTCTTGACTTGCTGTTCCCTGTCTATCTGAGCGCGATAATTCTTTAACCTAAACATGCTTTACATATTTCCTGATAGTGCTAAAATTAACTACCCATAATACAAGTAATACAAGCACCGCCGTTGTAATGGTATAAGGTGATATCACCGGGCTTACATATATATTCTGCATTTGCAGCACATGCTGCAGCCAAACCTGCAGGCCTGCAATAATTACCAGTACCACCGCCACAATAAAGATATTGGGCGGGAAGAACTGCTTAACTAAAAACCGCCGCAACTGTTTTGGCCCTGCGCCAAGCGTAATAAGCAGGTATATTTCTTCTTTGGCTGTAGCAATAGTAAGCTGGATGAACAATGTAAACACAAGCAAAGCAAATAAAAGCATTACAGCGCCTGTTACCCACGAAACGCTTATTACCAGGTTTACCACCTGCCTTATTTTACTAAAGCGTGTTTTGTCGGCGTCTGTTGTAAGGCCGTGTGCTTTCAGGTAATCAACCAGGGCAGGATTGCCGGGGTCTTTTGTTTTTATAATAATACGAGAGGGTTGTTCATTTTGTGCAGACCCATATTTGGCATTTGCCCAATCCATAAACGGCTGTGGCACCAGCACTGATGATATCCTGTCGCTAAAACCGACAACCTTGCCAAAATATTTTACCGTACCCGCCGGGCCGCTGATATTTATTTGTACCGCAAGGCTTTTAACGAGCTCGGGCGACAGCTGCGGCAAACCCTGTGACGGGGCAAAGCCAAAATTGTACATGGTTAAAAACATATTTGGTACAATCATCGGCACATAATTGCTGTTGTCGTCCCATTTCCAATCGGCGCTTTGCACATCAATAAAATCGTTGGGAACGCTTTCAAAAAAGAAATCAGTGTAAAATGGTATGCGGTTGCTTGCGCTTTGGGCTGATACTTTAAACCGGCTTGGTGTTAACAAGCCTGTCGCATCAACAAACGGCTGCTTTTTCAGATCGGCAATCTCGGCGTCACTAAGTGTAGTTGAGCCACTACCTGTAACGTTTTTGTTTATCACCAGGAAGTTTGCAACGCTGTCCCGGTTATTGCTGTTGTTAAGCATGTCGTTATAATTCATCTCAACCTGCACTGCGCTAAGTATCAATAGCAGGGCAATACTTAAGCCCATAACCGCTAATATAAAGCGGCTGCGGCCTGCACTTGCCTTGATCAATTTTTTTAAAAGCGTATTCAGCATAATATTAGTTCGCTATAAAGTAGTTCTCAAAACCCGCGGTAGCGGGTTTAATTTGATTAGCCCCGCGCGTCGTAACGCGGGGAATACCAAGGCCAGTCAATCAACCCCAAAGGGGTTGAATATTGTAACACCACTATCATAAGTTAAGCACCCTTGCATATTCAAAATGGTCATCTTCATCCAAATCAGTTAATATAAACCCGGCTTCGCGTTTTTTACACTCAGCAGCAATCAGATCGGCAGCTTTGCGCATGTTCACCTGGTCAAGATGGCTAAACGGCTCATCCATAATAAGCCAGCTAAACGGTTGCACCAGCGAGCGGATAATAGCAATACGCTGTTGCTCCCCATAACTGCATAACCCTGCGCGCTGGTTAAGCACGTGGCCTACGCCAAGTTGTTCTGCCATTGCATCAATCACTTCAGTTTCATATAGCGGCTTTTGCAGCACACGTTTCAGTTCAATATTTTCCCTGGCGGTAAGGCTTGGAAACAGCCGCAGGTCCTGGAAAATAATGCTTACCTGCTGCTGGCGCATTTGAGCAAGCGCTGATTCATCAATAGTTCTTAAATCCTTATTCTGCCAAAGAACCAATCCTTCATAATCATGCCGCAGTTTATACAGAATATGCACAAGGGTTGTCTTTCCGGTACCGCTGGGGGCTTTTATTTTTGCCCATTCGCCTTGCGCAAATACAAGATTCCTGTTCCACACGTCCGATTGCCGCTGCATGAATTTGTCCTTTAATGGCACAGGCACAACCTGCCTTAACTCAATTTGCATATTGCTAAAATAGAGGAAAACTGTGAAAGACCGGAAGCCGATAGAAGGAAGCCCATATTTTAGCAAATGGTTTACATCAACTGTCATAAGCTCCTCCCGAAAACATTCATCAGCCTGTACACCCTCATCGCCAATTTTCCGAGCTGTCAACTTAACCGTTGTGGCCGCAACTACTTCCAATGCCAACTATTACCTCCATCCTATCAACAGTGTTTCTCGATGCCCGCGCTTCTTTAAACTTTAAACTCCTGCATTTAACTCTGTGTTGTTCCTTCACTCTGTGGAACTCTGTGTCCCGGCTGTTAATCCAAAAGTTGCACAAAAGACGCCATTTTGTAGCCATTCTGTACACAAAAAATGGCGTTGTAAAAGCATTAACTACCTCATTATCTGCATATTGCATTTTTTAGACCATCATATTATAATTTTTTAAATACCGCCCTCGCTTTCTTTCACAGCACATACCCCAGGCACTATTGTTAGCTATATATAATTTTACTGTCATAAACTGATCTTGCATTCCCCATGAACAATCAACCCTCAACCTTGAACCCTCTTTTCTTCCGCAACTTTAAACTGGAAACTTCAAACAGTAAACATTCTTCACCTTCGCTCCAATAACTGGAAACTTGAGACCGGAAACTGGAAACGTTCTTCTCTATACATATATATATAAACTGCTGTTTTGTCCGCATAAAAAGGGGGAATTTTGAAAATTTAATTTTGAGGGAGGAAAGCCAACTACCGCTGTCATTTCGAGTCCCGCACGTGCGGGAAGAAATCTGCTGAAACAAAGAGGCAAAGCGTGGCTACGCACCACCGTTTACAGATGGCTAAATTTTCTTGCCCTGAAAGGGCTATATCCATTAGCGATGGGCCCGTCCGAACGGCGAGCCGGGCGGGCAACGCCTATCGGAAAAACAACAAGATATTCTCATTCCCCTGAAAGGCATACATCACTTAGGAACGAATACTAAGTTAACCCAATTATATTAGTCTAACGTAAAAGTAATAATATATTTGAAGTATAAATGTAACCCAATGCCACAATTGAATTACAAACAGCCTGAAGATTTCAATAGCCTTATTGAATTACTTGATTTCTTTAAAGATGAACCGGTTGCAATCGAATATCTACAAAGCCGTCGTTTGGAAGGCAGGGTTCGTTGTCCACACTGTGGGCACAACAAGGTTTATAAATTTTCAGATGAGAAACGCTTTAAATGTTCATCTTGCAGGGAACAATTTACTGCAAAAGTTGAGACTATTTTTGAAGATAGCAAGATACTATTCAGGTATAATACAAGAAGAATGGTATAGGAAAGCAAAGTAAGCAAAGTAAACTTGATGTTATCAAAAATATGAGGACGTTTTAAATACCAAACTTTAATAAATTAGAAATGAGCAAGGATAAGATATTAAATGTGCAGGGGCACGAAATTAGAGTTTCACAGATAAATGACCAAGATTTCATCTCCTTGACTGATATGGTAAAGGCGTTTGATGATGGTACTTCTCTTATTGAAAAATGGATAAGAAATATAAATACAATTGAATTTCTGGGAGTTTGGGAGACAATCTACAATCCGAATTTTAAACTACCCGAATTCGAGGGGTTTAGAAGTCGCGCCGGTCTTAACTCTTTCACGTTATCTCCAAAAAAATGGGTCGAAAATACCGATGCAATTGGAATTACTTCAAAATCGGGCAGGCACGGGGGTGGGACATTTGCCCATAAGGATATTGCATTTGAATTTGGCTCATGGCTTAGCCCACAATTCAAACTGTTTCTTATAAAAGAATTTCAGAGATTAAAAGAAATCGAAAGTAATCAGTATAACATAGAATGGAATTTCAAAAGGGTATTGAGCAAGGCGAATTATACGCTACACACTGAGGCCATTAAGGAGTATATTCTCCCTCAGTTAGATGTAGAACGAGATAAGGAATGGATAGTGTACGCTAATGAAGCCGACTTATTAAATGTTGCTTTATTTGGATGTACGGCAAAAATGTGGAAGGACAATAATCCGTCACTCGCTTTGAAAAGTAAAAATATGCGTGATTTTGCGAGTATTAACGAATTGAATGTCTTATCAAATTTGGAAAGCCTGAATTCGGTTTTAATTAAGAGTAATATTGATAAAAATCAGCGTTTTGAGCAACTAAGAATTGTTGCACAAGCACAATTAAAATCTTTAGATCAGGTTGATTATATAAAGTCATATAAAAAATTATCTGAAACTTCTTATATAGACGCAAAAAAAAGCAAAGACGGGAAAAACGACATACAGAGTTTTGGAGATGTTATAAGTAAAATTGCAAATGCTGGTAAACCGAAATAACTAACTGAAAATGGCGAATGAAAGAAAAACAGAGAATATTGTTAGAAATCATTTCAACAAATATTCAGGTATTACTGTGGAAGAACAGAAATCAGAAAATGTAAAAATTACAAAACTTTTAAAAAATGCTTCTAAGAAAGGCGATAAAAGCGGGTTGCCAGAATTTATAATAACCTTTGAAAATAATTCAAATTTTATAATTGTAATTGAATGCAAAAGTGATATAAAAAAGCATGAAAGCAAATCATTAGATAAGTATAGCGAGTTTGCGGTTGACGGTGTGCTACTTTATTCATCTTTCTTATCAAAAGAATATGATGTTTTAGGCATTGCTATTAGTGGCGAAACATTAAGAGAAATAAAAATATCTCATTATCTACATTTAAAAGGGGAGCCAAAAGCAATAAGTAAATTCTCTAATAAACTTTTAGACCCTGAAAATTATCTGACTGGATACATAGAGAGCCCAGAGAAATTCAACCAGGATTATAATAGCCTTTTATTATTTTCAAAAGACTTAAATGAAACTTTGCATTCAAAAAAAATTAAAGAATCGCAACGTAGCCTTTTGATCAGCGGAATACTTATTGCATTAGAAAATAAGCCGTTTGAAATTACTTATAAGATGCATGATAATCCTGAAGTGCTCGCAAATACATTAGTTGATACTATTACAAGTCAATTAAAAAACGCAAATCTTCAAAGCAAGAAGCTCGAAAACCTCAAAACAGCCTTTTCCTTTATCAGAACGCATACAGCCCTGTCAGGTGAAAAGGATGTATTGTCAGGAATTATTGATGATATAGATACTAACATCAACAATTTTATAAAAACGCACAAATATTTTGATGTATTAGGACAGTTTTATATTGAATTTCTTAGATATGCAAATAGCGATAAGGGATTAGGAATTGTATTGACACCCCCCCATATAACTGAATTGTTTTCAGAGTTGGCAGGTGTAACGAAAGATAGTGTTGTACTGGATAGTTGTACCGGGACAGGCGGTTTTCTTATAAGTGCAATGAGTAAAATGGTGGTAGATGCAAATGAAGATAAAATGAAAATCGCATCAATTAAAGAAAAGCAACTGGTTGGCATCGAATATCAAGATGACATATTTGCTTTAGCTTGCTCTAATATGTTTATACACCAGGACGGAAAAACAAATATTATACACGGCAGTTGTTTTGATGAACTGCCGATGCAAACTGTAACGTCATTTAAGCCAAATATTGGTTTATTGAATCCACCGTATCCGAATATTGATACCGATCCTTTAGAATTAGAATTTGTGCTTAACAATTTAGAGCAGCTTCAACCAAACGGAACATGCGTAGCTATTATTCCAATAAGTACAGTTCTCGCAGCTAAGGGTAGAGATTACGAGCTTAAAAAGAAAATTCTCGAATCACATACTTTAGAGGCTGTCCTCTCAATGCCAGATCAACTTTTTTATAATAATGATGTTGGTGTAGTTACTTCCATTCTGGTGATTACAGCCCATAAGCCTCACCCTAAAGGTAAAAAAACATGGTTTGGATATTTTAAAAATGACGGTTTTACTGTACAAAAACATAAGGGAAGAGGGAACTGGAATAATGAGTGGAATGAAATTAAACAAAAATGGATTGATATATATCGCAATAGGGAGATAGTAAAAGGGTTAAGCGTATCTACACAAGTAACTGAAGATGACGAATGGTGTGCTGAAGCATTTATGAAGACGGATTATTCAAAAATCAATAAGCAGGATTTTATCAAGGAACTAAAAAAATACGCAGCATTTTCTATTATTGTAAGCGAATAACTAAAATGAAAGTAGTCCCACTAAATACAATATTTAAAGTTGAGTATGGCAATCAATTAGATTTTAGTAAAATGCTGTTATCTGACATTGGTGGTATTAATTTCATTTCAAGATCAAGTAAAAATTTTGGTATTGTTGGAAAGGTGGAAAAAAGCCTAATTGATGACCCCTATGAAAAGGGTCTTATAACAGTTTGTTTAGGCGGTTCTATTCTTGAATCATTTGTTCAGCCTGAAAAGTTTTATACAGCTCAAAATATTAAAGTATTAACCCCTCTAAAAAAGTTATCGTATAATGAGAAACTTTTTTACTGTCTTTGTATTAGGGAAAATAGGTTTCGATATAGTACTCATGGCCGGGAAGCAAATGTTTCTTTAAATAACTTGTTAGTGCCAGAAACAATGCCTAAAGAGTTTACTAATGTTTCGCTGACGAACGTTTTAGTGGATGTAAGTAAGCCTATCGCAAAAGCTGAGATAAAATTGGATTTTAATAAGTTTAAGGAATTTCGTTACGATGATTTATTTAAGATAAAAAAGGGTGAAAGAATTTTGAATAGAGATATGTTCCCTGGGAATACACCTTGCGTAAGAGCAACTGGTCAAAATAATGGCATTACCGCATATATCGCGCATGCGCCAAATCATAGCGGCAATACGATAACAGTAAGTTATAATGGCAGTATAGGAGAAGCATTTTATCAGGAAACACCCCACTTTTCGCTTGATGATGTAAATGTTCTTTATCCATTATTCAGTATGAATAAGTATATAGCTTTTTTTATTTGTACGTTAATTAGAAAAGAAAGATTTCGTTTTAATTATGGTCGAAAATGGCATTTAGAAAGGATGAATGAGACAATTATTAAATTACCTATAGATAAAAAAGAAAACCCTGACTTTAATTTAATGGAGCGATATATAAAAAGCCTACCCTTTTCATCTTCTATATAATAACAGTCTGGGGTTAATTTAGTATATCGTTAAAATCATTTATATCGGCGATTAATATTACGCCGCCGCGGACAAATAAAAGCCAGCTTCTTTCTTATCGATGGGCGTTGCCCATCGCTGATAGATGCAGCACCTTCGGCGCAGGGCAGGATGATTTATGGGAAAATAAACAACTACGATTATGTCAACTCGCAGTAAGTATTTCTCGTCTATCCATGCCCCGTTAACCTCTACCACCCCACCAACTCCTTCACCCGTTCCACCACTTTCTCCACCGTTGGCAACATAGCAGCTTCCAATGCAAGGTTTATGGGTACGGCAGGCAGGTTCAATGCGCCTAATACTTCAACTGGCGCATCCAGGTATTTAAAACAGGCGTGTGTTATGCGGTAAGCCAGTGCTTCGGCGAAACTGTTATTTTGCTGCTCCTCGCTAAGCACAAGGCATTTGCCATGTCTTTTGACGCTGTCAAAAACAAGCTCTTCGTCAAGCGGGTATAAAGTGCGCAGGTCAATAATTTCAATTTGCCCGGCAAACTGTGCGGCGGCGGCTTTGGCCCAGTATACGCCCATGCCGTAGGTTATAATGCAGGCAGTTTCACCGTTCTTTATCTTATCTTCAGCGGTGTGTAAAACAATGTTTCCCTTGCCCAGCGGCAAAATGTAATCCTTATCTGGTTCAATTGTTTTGGCTTCTTCGGTACCCGGCACTTTACTCCAGTAAAGCCCCTTATGTTCCAGCATAATTACAGGGTTGCCATCATAAAATGCGGCCTTCATCAGGCCCTTCATATCTGCCGCATTGCTTGGGTAACAAACCTTAATGCCTTTTATGGTTAGCAGCGTACTTTCAACACTGCCGCTGTGGTATGGGCCGCCGCCGCCGTAAGCACCAATGGGCACGCGCAGCACCATGCTTACCGGGAATTTTCCATTGGTTAAATAGCACGATTTTGACAGTTCGCATACCAATTGGTTAAAGCCGGGGTAGATATAATCGGCAAACTGTACCTCAACAATAGGCTTTACCCCAACCGCCGACAAACCTGCCGTTGAGCCGATGATATAAGCCTCCTGTATTGGCGTGTTAAATACCCGGTGGTCGCCAAATTTTTCAGCCAGCGTTGCGG
>JABDGS010000038.1 GCA_013285915.1 Bacteroidota bacterium | reverse complement strand
GTATTTTATAAACGAGTTTTCAAAGCCAATAACATCAGTATTATAGCCGCTTATCTTATCCCCCTCAATTTTTACGCAGTTACATGCATCTGTTTCTCTTACAGCGCTTGATATATTGGTTAAATAGTTTATTACCGCCCTTTTATAAGGTATGGTTATGGCAAAGCCTTTTAATGCCGGGTGTTGCTGCAGAATACCTGCAAGGTCAGTTATAGCAGGTATGGAAAATGCATGAAACACAGCATCATCGATGCCCTCTTTCACAAATTTTTCAGTAAAATATTTCTGTGAAAAAGAATGCGATAGCGGAAAGCCTATTAACCCGTATTCGCGCATAAACTGCTACTTATTTAAGTAAAGGCTAAAGGTATCGCCGCGCAAACCAACACGCATAGCTTCCAGCGGAATTACCTCGGTAGGTGCAATATTGCCCAGGTTTGCATTGCAGCCTAACAGCTCAAGAAAATACAATTGCTGTGGTTTTTGGGGGGCTTCCCAAATAATTTTTTCACCGGGTATTTTGGTAAGTATTTCCTGTACAAGGCCCTCGCGCACCTCGCCGCTGCCGCGGTATATGCCTACATTACCCGCCTCACGGGCTTCAGCAATAACATAGGTTGATCCTGCTTCTAATTCCGCCGTCATCAGCTCTATCCATTTATAAGGGGGGATGATATGTTCTGCATCCTTACTGCCTACCTCGCTTAATACCTTTCCGTGTTTGGTAAGTTTTTCAATGTACCCGCATTTTTCTGTATGCGGTATTGTAATGCTGCCATCGCTAACTTCAATATAATCTATCTTGTAATCCTTTAAAAGCGCTATATAATCATCAAACTGGTTACGTATTAAAAATGCTTCAAACAAGGTACCCCCAAAATATATAGGCATGCCATACTGCTGGTAAACTTCAATTTTCTCACGCAGGTTGGGCGTTACGTAAGATGTGCCAAAACCAAGTTTTACAATATCAGTGTGGGGCGCGGCGATGCTTAAAAAGTTATGCACTTCAGTAATGCTAAGCCCTTTATCCATCACCATTGTTAAACCATGTTCCCTGGGCTGTGCGGTACGTTCGGGCATTTGCGATAAGCTAAAATTCATTTTCTGTAATTATTTTGGTTTGCGTGCAAAAATAAGGGAACAGTGTATAAATACACCTGTTAACAGTTTGGCAAAATAGGTGAAACAAATGAAACCACTAAAATTTTTTGTATTTAATATGCAGCAGATTACCTGAACAGGGGGAGGTATATAAAAATTTTAAAGATCGTGGTCCTATAATTTCCTCCCCTTCTTATACCGCGCCAGCAAATCAACCACCTGGCTGTTTTGCAATATAGATGGGTTTAGTTCAATAAATTTCTTTACAAGTTTTGGTGCCTGGGTAAGGCCGGTTTCAAGTTGCAGCAGGCCTTCTTTTGGTTTACCCGCTGCAAACAGCGATGCACTGTATAAAAAATAAAATAAGGGTTTATTGCCAATAGCAATAAGTGCATGGGCGCACTGTACTGCAGCTTCTTCAAAGTATTCTGCCTTATACAGGCAACGTATTAACGCCTCCCTTGCGCGGCTGTTTTGCGGCTTGCTGCGCACCACCAGGCTAAAGCACTGTATCGCGTCTTTATAATTACCTAATTGCATAGCGCATTCACCCAGTGCAAGGTTATATTCCGGAGCATTGCGTTGTATACGCATGGCAATTTCAAGCTGTTTTATCGCGCTCTCCCACTGCTCCTCGTTAATATAGGTAAGGGCTATTTTGTAATTAAGCTTGCTGTCCTGCGGGTTCATGTGCGATGCCTTGCGATAATTAAACCTTGCCTGCGCAAACTTACCTAAGCGATGGTAGCAATGGCCTATTGCCTCGTATATCACTTCTTCGGGGCGTGTAAGTTCCAGCACTTTTTCAAGCACTTCAATAGCATCTTTGTATTTGCGCATGCGTATAAAGGCATCGCCCATATTACGGTAAGCGTAATCAAATTTTTCGTCAATTACAACAGCGTACTGGTAGGCATCAATTGCTTTTTCGTAAAGCTTAAGGCCCTGGTAAGCCGCGGCAAGGTTAAACCACGCCAGCTCGTTATAGGGATAATCTTCAATTATTTTCTGGTGCAGGCGAATACTTTCTTCATTACGGCCGGTAAAATCCGTCCAGAAACATATTTTGTAAAGGGCTTCCTCGTTCGTTGGCTCCTGCTCAAGCACAAGTTTCAGGCAGTCGAAAACCTTATCAAATTCCTCGTAATCATCGTATACGTCCGCCAGCTCAAACAATAACTCGATCCGTTCTTCTCCATCAAATAATAACAGGGCTTCTTCCAGCACTTCCACTGCATTTAATTGCTGGTCAAGCGCCAAAAAAGCATCGGTTTTTAAAATATACAGGTTAATATCGGTGCTGTCAAATAGCGATGCCTGCTCCAATACGGTTAACGCGTCTTTGTAGCGGCGGGTGGCAATTAAAAGGTCGGCTTTTTTAATAAGTAATTGCGAAGAATAAGGAAAATACTCCAGCCCGGTTTCGGCGGCTTCCAGGGCTTGCGCCAGGTCGTCTTCGTCGTCAAAATGGTCAATTATTTTTTCGAAGGCTTCTTCTTCCAGGAAAGAGTGGCTTTTGCCGTTGCGCAGATTAGCGTATTGTTGTAATAGTTCCCTAAGTTCCTCACGGTCTTCGCGGTATGGCTGTTCCTGCATAGTAAAAGGTTATGGAAAAATACTATCAAATGTTCAATTTTCCAACTATTTAATGTAACATTTTAATTATTAAAACGTTTAGTTAAAAATAATTTGTTAATAATAGCCAAAAATTATACTTTTGCACTAATGAAACATAGCCCTGTTTATACCAAAATAATAGCTGCAGCACTGCTTGTACTTGCTGTAAACTTTTCTTTTGGTGCTTTTTCAGGCAACAGCTATGACGAACATTCAAGCAAGTTCAGCCTTAAGAACCTTGCTAACTTTTCAAAAAGTTACTCACTCTCTTATTTACGCATTGGTAATATGCGCTTTGTTAATACACAGCAGGTATCCGAGCAAAAAGTTGACAGCAGTGTACAGGTACAAAGCATAATGCGTATACAACGCGGTAACACCACTTTTGTTTACCCTTACACCTACAAGGTTAGGGTGCCTAAATTTAAAACACCGGCACCACCAGTGTTGAGGTAGTTAGTAATTTATCCAGTTTATTTTGTTTGCAAATTGATTGGTCAGTTGCATTATTTTATAACATAAATGCAGCAGTTAACAATGTATTTGATGTTTAAAACAGGTATAGTGAAAGGGACGATGAAATGCACCGTTATGCTAAACTTGTTTCAGCAACCCCACGCATGTTGGTAGCTAAAAGAAGATGAATATACACACTGCCTGTTCTTTTTACTTTTGCGATAAATGCCTGTTTATTCTGTTAGTTGCTGAAACAAGTTCAGCATGACGATGCGGTGCAGTGGTTGTGCCACTTTTTCTTTCAGTCCCGCGCAAACCCTTACGCGATAAGCTATTAGCTACGAAAGAGATGGAATTGAACGGGTAATTTGCAGCCATTCACATTTCACCCTGGAAATTTCTGGGTCACGCTTAACCCTAATTATTCAGTATCCGGTAGCCTGTTGCAGGTATGTCAAATTTTGAGGACGGCACAGGGTTAAAGTTTATAACAGCCGCTGTGTAAGTTATTTTTGAAGTTTTGTTTTCACCAGTTATTTCGTATTCTAAAACAAAACCCGGTATATCTTTAAACTGGTATGGGTTTTCAGTTGCTGAAGGTGTTATGCTTGCTGTGTAATAAAAAGTAAATGTTGTACCGTCTTTTAAAATAGCAGTACCCTTTTTACACTCGTATCCTAAAATAGTTTTAGTTTCATTACTGTAGGTGATCTTTTGGCCTTCGTAAATGTTGTTCTGTACCTTCCATTTCAGCGCATCATACTTTGTAAGATATTTATTACCGCTTAGTTCTTTCAATATAACTGCTTCACCTGTAGTTGTATTATAAATAACCGATTGCGCAAATGCCGCACTGTTCATATCAACGCGAATTATTTTGCCTTTTATATACAGGGTTTTAACAGCACCCGACAGGTTATTGTTGGTTGCTGCATCGTTGCTTGATATGTTGAATGTTACGGTACAGTCGCCTACAACTTTTTGCCCCTGGGCATGGCCCAAAACACAGAACAGTATGCACAGTAAACCAAAGGAGAATATTTTCATTTATATTGCTTGCAGGCTGGGTAAATATAACGCTTTTTCTTTTAACCCTACCTGCAAAAAATGCCCTGCAATTGTTAAAAAGCAGGGCGCGGTATTGTAGCCACAGTTATCCTAAATAAACCCTGAGCAATTTGCTGCGGTTACCCGTTTTTAGCCTGTCAATGGCTTTATCTTTTATTTGGCGCACCCTTTCACGCGTAAGATTAAAGTGCACACCAATATCTTCAAGGCTTAAAGGTTGTTCAACGCCAATACCAAAAAAGAAACATAAAATTTCTTTTTGCCGCGGGGTTAACGTACCTAATGAGCGCTGTACCTCAAATTGAAGCGATGCATAATGCTCCAGGCCTTCATCGGCCCTTTCTGCATTTGGGTTTGCCATAACATCAACCAGCGTTTGTTCATCACCATCGCCAACAGGGCCGTCAACACTTATATGTTTTATACCCATGTGGTTTGCAGAAAATACTTCTTCCACATCTACCCCAAGCATGGTCGCAATTTCTTCCTGGCTTGGTTCGCGCTCAAATTCCTGCTCAAGCAGGTGGTAAGCTTTATTTATCCTGCTTGCCATACCCACTTTATTTAAAGGCATGCGCACTATCCTGCTTTGCTCGGCCAGCGATTGCAAAATATTTTGCCTTATCCACCAAACGGCGTACGATATAAATTTGAAGCCTTTGGTTTCGTCAAAACGCAGTGCCGCCTTTATTAGCCCCAGGTTACCTTCATTTATAAGGTCGCCAAGGCTTAGCCCCTGGTTTTGGTACTGTTTTGCAACCGAAACAACAAAACGCAGGTTGGCGCCTACCAAAATATTCATGGCATGTGCATCGCCTTTGCGTATCCGGCGGGCAAGGCCTGCTTCGTCTTCGGCTGAAATAAGTTTTAATTTGCTGATCTCCTGGAGGTACTTTTCCAGGCTTTGGGATTCACGGGTAGTAATAGACTTCGTGATCTTTAATTGACGCATACTCATTTGTACGCATTTTTAAAGGGTGAGATAATGTTTTTTATGCGGGTTTTTCTACATAGTTATGTATCTCACCAAGGAGGGAATATGCTGAAGTGGTTAGCAATATAGTAAAAAATATAAAAAAACAGCAAAAAAAATTATGCTGCTATTTTAAAAAACAATTATTTGCACCCGTTATTTCGTTCAATCCAACATTAAAATGCGCTGAAACACCTGTTTGCAGAAAAATTATTTTGACGGAGTGAATTATTTAATATTATTGCAGCCCCCAAGCTTTTGGATTTGAATAAATGACGCATAATGGCAAAAAAACAGCTTTTTACTTTGGAGTATACCGTTAGATGCTCGCCGCCTATTCTGTACGAGTTCCTTTCAAGCCCCGCCGGGCTGCAGGAATGGTTTGCAGATAAGGTTGACGAATGGGAGAATGTATTTAGTTTTTCATGGAACGGCTCAGTTGAAAAAGCTGCCGTTGTAGATAAGGAACTGGATAAATTTATACGCTTCAGGTGGGTTACTTCACCCAAAGAAGAATATTTTGAATTTAAGATTGAAAAAGCAGAAATAAGCAACCAAACTATACTGGTAATAAAAGATTTTGCTGAAAAAAGCGAAATTAAAGACCAAAGCCAGCTTTGGGAAACCCAGGTTAAAGAGCTGTTTCACCGGTTAGGCAGCTAATACATATACACCTGCATTAATTCTGCATATCCCTTTATAAAAAATTGTTCAGCGTCGTCCCACTGCTCAAGCGGCATTTTTTTGGCTAATTTTACAAAGCCGTTTTCGTTGCCAAGCGTTTCTTTAAATATAGCTTCACCCATTATATCAATACTGCAATAGTTATTCTCGCCAAAATGGTGTTGCCATGCATCGTTATTTACACAAATAAACCAATCCTGTCCGGCGTATTCTTTCATCCATTCCTGCAGTCCCTTTTTATACGTTTGCATATACCGCCCCTGTAGATGTAATGTAATGCTGAAAAAATGGCCCCACCAAAAAAAGCACCGTAAAGCCAGCACATCGCCGCCCTTATAAAGCCGTGGGTAATCAAGCATAACATAAGGCAAACCAAGATATTGCTCGCCTTTATATATTTTGGGCGACATAGTAAATATTTCAGCAGGCAGCATCTCTTTTCTTTCTGCAATAAAATTCTGCCATTCATCACTTAAATACCCAAACAGCTGGTAAACCTTAGCAACAATATTGTTCTTTGTTAAAATAAGTGCTGCATCGGTAACAAGTAATAATTCGTTTTCTGAAAGCTTTACATTTGCATCGTTCATACTTAAGCTTAATAAGTTACAAGGTGATAAAAAAACTTGATAAACTCATCATCCGCGCATTTATAGGCCCTTTTCTTGCCACTTTTTTAATTGGTGAGTTTGTGCTGGTAATGCAGTTTGTATGGCTTTACCTTGATGACCTTGTGGGTAAAGGCCTTGATTTGTTTACCGTTTTTGAGCTTGTTGGTTTTGTTGCCGCAACCGCGGTGCAGCTTGCTTTACCGCTTGCACTGCTGCTCAGCTCAATTATGACGTTTGGCAACCTGGGCGAAACTTTTGAGCTTGTTGCCATAAAATCTGCCGGCATTCCGTTGCTGCGGTTTATGCGGCCATTGTTTATAATATCATTCCTGCTAAGTATTGTTGCTTTTTTATTTGCAAATAATATTATACCGGTTGCACAGCTAAAGCTTAATGCACTTAAATATGATATCATCGTAAAAAAGCCGGCCTTTAATTTAAAAGAAGGTGTTTTTTTTGATAAGCTGGAAGGTTATGTAATTAAGGTAGGCAAAAAAGAAAAAGACGACAGTACTATACGCAACGTAGTGATCTATGAAAAAAATACCGGCCTGCAGGATAATTTTCTGGTGGCTGATTATGGCACTATGAAAGTAACAAAAGACAATTTTTTACAATTTAAACTATACAACGGCTGGAACTACCAGGAAGAAGGTGGCCGTTATAACCCGTCTACCGATTTTACGCGCTTTGGCTTTAAACAATATATAAAAGATTTTGACCTTTCAAAATTGCAGGTGTTAACACGAACCAATGACACCTTGTTTAAATACGATCCCAAACTGTATACGGTAACACAGTTAAATAAGGCCATAGACTCTTTGGGTGATATTCATAAAGACTTTGCGGTGCAATCAATAATTGACCTGAGGCCTTTTTTGCGTTTTTTAAAGTATGATGAAAAAAAATGGCCGCCTGAATCAAAACTTCACGTTAATAAAAAAGCAACCTCGTTCAAAAATTTTATACCCGATAGCCTGCTTACAATGGTATTAGACCGCACAAAGGATAACATCCGTTCATCTTCAAGCAATATCGAAATTTTGGAACGGGATTATACTGCCAAAAAAGGGCTTATAACGCTGCATTGGATTGAGTGGCACCGCAAGTTTACTTTATCAATTGCGTGCATGGTTTTGTTTATGATAGGCGCCCCAATGGGTTCCATTATAAGGAAAGGTGGTTTGGGTGCTCCGTTGGTGTTTGCTATAATATTTTTTGTGCTCTTCCATTTACTCAATACGTTTGGGGAGAAATTTGCCAAGCAGGAAGTAACGGGCCCGGGTTTGGGTATGTGGTTATCAACGCTGGTACTTATCCCGATAGGCATATTTCTTACTTCAAAGGCAATGCATGATTCGCAGTTGTTTAACAAAGAGTTCTACCACAGGTCCTTCAAAACGGTAAAAACTCTATTAGTACGGCTACGGTTAATAAAATCGTCAACATAAAAAAACTGTTATATGAAAAATGAAACACCTAATCTTACTGACCGCAGGGAATTTATAAAAAACGGCAGTAAGGCAGGTCTTGCCGCAGGCTTATCCCTCACTATTTTACCAGCCCTTGCCAAGGAACATAAAAAGCACGCACCGGTTGATGTTATTGGCTTTCAGCAAACACCCTTGGCTTACGATTACAAAGCGCTCGAGCCAAATATTGATGCCATGACAATGGAGATACATTACACAAAGCACGCTGCTACTTATGCAAAAAATCTTGCTGATGCATGCGCTGCTGAGCATGTAAATACACAGGGCCAAAAGCTGGAAGATTTGCTTGCCGGCATATCAAAGTTTACACCCAAAATGCGCAACAATGCAGGCGGCCATTACAACCACGAATTATTCTGGAAGCTGATGACGCCGCAAAGTGCAGGCAAACCATCAGGCAAACTGGCCGATGCTATAACAAGAGATTTTGGATCTTTCGATACATTTAAAACACAATTTGCCGATGCGGGTAAAGGCCGTTTTGGCAGCGGATTTGCATGGCTTGTGCTAAACGGCGATAAAAAGCTTATTATAGGCAGTACCCCCAACCAGGATAATCCACTAATGGACGTTAGCGATTTGAAAGGCTATCCCGTGTTAGGCCTTGATGTGTGGGAACATGCTTATTACCTTAAATACCAAAATAAACGCCCTGATTATATTACCGCCTGGTTTAATGTAGTTAATTGGGATTATGCAGGCCAGCGTTTTGAAAGTATGTCTTAATCAGGTACAAGTTTAGAAGTTTGAAGTACGGGGTGAAGACATAAGCGCGGCGTAAATGCATGAAAATGAAATAGTCATTATTTAGAGAATTTATTTACTTAATCTGTATAGCTATTTTAGGACGATACAATGTGTGCAGGATTCGAACATCATTCGTATCGAAAACGTACAATCCATTAGCACGGTCAAAAACTAATTTGCAGATTATCAACCAGTTTCAAAGATGGCTTTATCTTGGTGGCAGAAGACGCATATCCACTGAAGTATGATAAAGCAACAGCTTCTTTTTGCATTGCGCCGTTTCGGTAAGCATAAGTTAACCACGGCTATCAACGTTCTTGGCCTCACGTTTGGCATCCTGTCATGCCTGGTGACCTACCTGTATGTAACGTTCGAATTCAGTTACGACAAGTTCCACAAAGACTCAAACCTCATCTATCGCGTTATTGCTTCGTTCACCGAAGCCACCGGTATGCAGCATGGTGGGCCTGGAATGTGGGCACCCTTTGCCGCAGGTCTGCGGCAGGAGGCCACCGGTTTTAGTGCCGTCACAGGCTTGTATACCGACGACTCCCGTGTTATAGTACCGCGGCCAGGCAAACCAGCCCTCGTTATTCCAAAGATCGGCGAGAACGAACATGAGCATATTACCTATGCAGATTCCGGGTATATGGATATTTTTCACTACCAATGGTTGGCGGGAAATGCTGCCACTGCGCTGCAGAAACCTTTCTCAGTTGTACTCACCGAATCGGAGGCACGGCGTTATTTTCAGCACGGCCAACCCACCGAATGGATCGGGCGTTCCCTGGTGTATTATGATTCACTCACCGTTAGTGTGACCGGAATCGTAAAAGATTGGGAACAAAACAGTGATTTTGGCTTTAAAGACCTTATTTCTTACAATACCATTGCGCACAGTTTTCTTCAGCGCGACGAGGCTGGTTGGTACAGGTGGCAAATCAATGCCAACGTGCTGGTAAAGCTGTCCCCGGGTACTACCTCCGCACAGGCTGAAAAGCAATTGCCTGCCTTCTACCAACGGCATAGGCACCTTCCTGATGAGATCAAGGTTGCCTTCTCGCTGCAGCCTTTGGCTGACATTCACTTTAATGCACGTAATTACGATACCTATGGCCGGCGGGCTTACAAACCCACGTTAATCGCGCTGGTGGGCATTGCGCTCTTCATACTGGTTATTGCGGCCATCAACTTTATCAACCTGTCTACAGCGCAGTCTATTCTACGGGCAAAGGAGGTTGGCGTCCGTAAGGTGCTGGGCAGCAGCCGTGGCGGCCTGGTTTCGCAATTCCTCGCCGAAACGGGTATCATTGTTCTCACAGCCTTGATTCTCGCGCTCCTGCTGGCAAGTCCTGTCATTGCGGCCCTGCACGGTTTTATTCCGCAAGGCGTGCAGCTAAGGTTCAGCGACCCAAACACCTGGCTATTTATGGGCGCTACGGCCCTTGTCACCTGCCTGCTTGCGGGCTGGTATCCCGCGTGGGCGCTTTCAAGCTTCTTGCCTGTGGTAAGCCTCCGCGGTTCAGGCACCCGGCAGCTCAATTCAAAAAGCTATCTTCGGAAGGGCCTTATCGTATTCCAGTTTACGGTGAGCCTGCTGTTTATAATCGGCACCACGATGGTGGGCCGGCAGATCCATTATATGCTCAATACCGACCTGGGTTTTAAAAAAGACGCTATCGTGATGATAGATCTTCCCTGGCGCCAACCACAAAACAAGAAAACGTTATTGGCTGCAGAGATACAAAGACTTGTTGGTGTGCGGCAGGTAAGTCTCAGCTCGGCCAGTCCCGAGGCAGCCGGCCACGGCATAACAAACCTTGAGTACAGGGGCGCTAAGGATATAACGATAGATGCGGGCATTGATATGATAGACACCAATTATATATCGGTGTATGGGCTGACGCTTATTGCTGGCCGAAATTTTTATCTTGCAGATACGGCGCGGCAAGGCAGTGACTCTGGCTCCATCCCGGTACAGCCGGTGTACAGGGCTTTCATGCTCAATGAAACGGCAGCGCGAGAATTGGGTTTCAAAAACCCAGCCGACGCCGCCGGGAAGCAGGTGAGCGGCTTAGACGGGACATTGGGCCCCGTAGTCGGCGTTTTAAAGGATTTCCATTCGCAAAACCTGCATGAGAAAATAAAACCCTTCTTCTTCACTACAGAAGCTGAAGCAGGCGGCATGCTGAGTGTAAAACTATCCAGCGCTGCATTCTCGCCCCGCCAGGTAAATGAGCTTATGGCAAACATAACATCAACATTCAAAAAGATATACCCTGAGGCGGAGTTTCATTCACGGTTCTTCGATGAATCGCTGGAGCGGCTCTACAAACGGGAGCAGCAAACGTCGCAGATCATGAACATCGCCATGGGCATTGCCATCTTAATATCCTGTATGGGCCTTTTCGGCCTTGCCACGTTTACAGCTAACCAACGGACCCGCGAGATCGGCATCCGCAAGGTGCTGGGTGCAGGCGTTGCCCAATTAGTGTCATTGCTGTCGCGGGAATTCATCCTTCTCGTCGGCCTCTCCATCGTCATAGCCACGCCTTTGGCGCTATGGGGTGTGCATCAATGGCTGCAGGACTTTGCTTACCGCACTTCTATGCCGTGGTGGGTATTTGCGCTGGCTGGCATCGCAGCGTTGGCAATCGCGCTGCTCACGGTTAGTTTCCAGGCTATTCGCGCAGCAACGGCCAATCCAGTGAAGAGTTTGAAGGTGGAGTGATATTGACATAGATTAACCTTTGACTTTTAATTCCTGTTTGTCGGGGCAGATCGTGACTAATCCATATAAAGGTTTGCCCTGCTTTTATTTCGTAATTCTAAACTCGTAAATCGTATTTGCTTACTTTATCATTCCCTTAATTTCGTTCAGCTTCATCAGCGCCTCAACGGGAGTTAAGCGGTTAATGTCAATGGTATCAAGCATTTTGCGGATGGTATCAAATGTTTCGCTGTGTGCATCAAAAATGGATAGCTGCATTTGCGGTGTTGACAAAGTTTTTACTTTGCCCTGCATATTCTTCACTTTAGGGCTACCTGTTCTTTCTTCCGGCTTCCGCCCCGAACCTTCGGGGTTCCCCACTTCCTGACTTCCCGTCTTTCGGTCTTCCTGACTTTCAGACTCCCCCTTTTGTTCCTCCAACTGCTTCAGTATTTCATTTGCCCTGTCAACCAGTTCAGGCGGCATACCCGCCATTTTCGCCACGTGTATACCAAAGCTATGCGTACTGCCACCGGGTGCAAGTTTGCGCAGGAACACAATTTTATTACCCACCTCTTTATTGGTGATATGAAAATTTTTTACACGCGGCAATTTATTCTCCAGTTCATTCAATTCGTGGTAGTGCGTAGCAAATAATGTTTTAGGCGCGCAGGGCGATGCATGCAAATATTCCACAATGCTCCATGCAATAGAAATACCATCATACGTACTGGTGCCGCGGCCTATCTCATCAAGCAATATCAAACTGCGTTGCGACAGGTTGTTGATGATACTCGCTGTTTCATTCATCTCGACCATAAACGTGCTTTCGCCGCCGCTTAAATTATCACTTGCACCAACACGCGTAAATATCTTATCAGTTAAGGGCACTCTTGCAGCAGATGCTGGTACAAAGCTGCCCATGTGGGCCATCAAAGTTATAAGTGCCGCCTGCCGCAGCAGTGCACTTTTACCGCTCATATTAGGCCCTGTAAGAATTATTACCTGCTGATCCTGCGGGTTAAGGTACATATCATTGGCAATGTATTGTTCGCCTACCGGCAGGTTTCGTTCAATAACAGGGTGCCGGCTTTCTTTCAGTTCCAACTCCGCGCCGTCATGTATTTCGGGCTTTTTGTAACCGTACTGCAAGGCATTGCCCGCAAAACACAATACGCAATCCAGTATTGCCAGTATATTGCCGTTAACCTGTATCGGTGCAATATAGTCCTGCAGTTCTATCAGCAGCTTATCATATAGGTCCAGTTCAATCGCTAATATCTTTTCTTCTGCGCCGGTTATTTTTTCTTCATACTCCTTTAGTTCCGGTGTTATATATCTTTCAGCGTTGGCCAGCGTTTGCTTACGCATCCATGTTTGTGGTACTTTGCTTTTGTGCAGGTTGGTTACTTCGAGATAATAGCCAAACACATTATTAAAGCTAATCTTCAAAGAAGATATGCCTGTACTTTCCGCTTCTCTTTGCTGTATGGCAATCAAATACTCTTTACCGCCGCTGGCAATACTCCTAAGCTCATCAAGCCCTGCATGAATGCCGGTCCTTATCACCCCACCTTTGGCTGCTGCAACAGGCGGCGTTTCGCTTATGGCATGCAGTATTTTTTCAGAAATATAATTGCAGCCGTTCAGGGCATCACCAAGCCGTTTTAAATATTCGTTGCCCGATGCTGCAGCTATTTGTTTTATTTGCCCAGTATGCTGCAAACCTTTCGCAAGGTGCACAACCTCGCGCGGGCTTATCTTTTTCACCGGTATTTTACTTACCAGCCTTTCAATATCGCCGCATTGCTTAATTAGCGTTTGCAGGTGCTTGCGCAGATCAACTTCTTTTATAAAATACTCCGTTAGCGTAAGGCGCTCATTAATTTTTGTAATATCCCGCAAAGGCAGCAGCATCCAGCGTTTAAGCAGGCGCGCACCCATAGGGCTTACAGTATTATCAAGCACTTTCAGCAGGTTATTGCCGTCGCCATTGCCAAGCAGTTCAAGGTTGCGGATGGTAAAACGGTCCATCCACAAAAAATCATCTTTTTCAATACGCTGTATGCTTGTTATATGCTGCAGGTTGGGGTGCTCCGTATCTTTTAAATAATGCAATACTGCTCCAGCGGCAACAATACCGCTGTGCATCTTTTCAATGCCAAAACCTTTTAGTGAATGTGTTTGAAAATGCTTTAACAGGCTTTCAGTGCAATAAGCCTCATCAAATATCCATGCCTCTAAAGTGTATGTGTAAAACTTTAGACCGAATACTTCTTTAAAATGCTTTTGGTAGCTGCGCTGAAAAACAACCTCTGCTGGTTTAAAGCTTTGCAGCAGTTTGTCGGTGTATTCCACGTTGCCTTCCGCCACAAAGAATTCACCGGTAGAAATATCCAAAAAAGCTACCCCACAGGTATCTTCATTAAAATGCACACCGGCCAAAAAGTTATTGCTGTTATGCTCAAGCAATTTATCGTTTGTGGCAACACCAGGTGTAACCAGTTCGGTAACGCCCCTCTTTACAATGCCTTTTACTGTTTTGGGGTCTTCCAGTTGGTCACAAATAGCCACCCGGTAGCCAGCTTTTACAAGCTTATGCAGGTAAGTGTCTAGTGCATGGTGTGGAAAGCCCGCAAGCTCAGACGAGGCAGCCGCTCCATTATTCCGTTTGGTAAGTGTTATGCCCAGCACCTGGCTGGCAATAATGGCATCCTGCCCAAAGGTTTCATAAAAATCACCCACACGAAACAGCAGGATAGCATCAGGATATTTTTGTTTTATAGCCCGGTGCTGCAGCATTAGTGGTGTATCTTCAGACGACTTTGCCATGAACGGCAAATATAAACTTAGAACCACGATTTAGTAGGATGATAAGGATTTTGGGGAAAACTGTGGAATAAATAAAAGCCGGGGCATGTTTGTTAAATTAGCTAATCATATTCTTTAGGTGATAGCAGCCGCTGTTTGATTGAGAGAAAATCGTCATTTAAACAAAACCCCAGAGATATTTGATGCTTTGGCCAGTCCTGTTGATAAGGAATCAGTAAATCAAAAATAGAGGGAATGCTCTTTTCAAATTTTAGCACACAAACATGTTTATGACCATGACTTATTCCATTAAATGGAGCATAGCCATTCAATATTGGCAGAATTAATTCATAATCAACCTTATCATAATTATCAGGGTCACTTATATCAAAAACTGTATCAAAATGTTTAGGTATGTCAAGGTCAGCATAGGCGTAACTAGTGAACACCGCTATTTCATTTGCGGTATTTTCCCATTCAATAAAAGATTTGTATATGGCATCTTTATTCCGCTCTTTCATAAATGCTATTACCTGGCCTTTTATTTTTTGTAACCAATATCTGTCAAAAAAGTACTCACAAATCAAATATCTATATGCAGAAGGCACTTCTGTTTCACTTAACATTCCAATGCTTTTAATAAAAATACATCAATTGTTTATTTGTTTATAATGTCTTCAAGTAAAAAGCCCTTCTGCAGATTACATTGCAAAAGGGCTTTTTCAAAAATTATTTATCCTAAACTAATGCTTAAAAAAGCTTCTCCACACATCAAGCCCCAGCGCATAAGCCATTAAGCCCAGCAGCAGCACCATGCCTACCATTTGGGCATATTCCATAAATTTATCGCTGGGTTTGCGGCCTGTTATTATTTCATAAATGGTAAATAGTGCATGCCCCCCATCCAGTGCCGGTACGGGAAGTATGTTCATAAAGGCAAGTATGATAGAGAAAATACCGGTAAGCCGCCAAAATGTTTCCCAATCCCATATACCAGGAAAAGTATTGCCTATGCTTATTACGCTGCCCAGGCTATCCTTAGGGCTTATATTACCCTTAAATATTTGCCGCAAACCAGCTATATAGTTACCAAGTGTGGTAAAGCATTTTCTAAATCCAACACCTATTGATTCACCAAAGGTATAATCGTTGGTAACCAGTTGAAAAAGCTTTGAGCCTGCTGCAAAAAAACCCGCCCTGCCAGCTGTGTCAAGTTTCAATTTAACGTCAACAGTATCTTTTTGCCTCAAAACCGTTAAAACAACATCCTGGTTCTTATAATTCTTTTTCAGGCTATCGTATTCATTGTACCATCTAAAGGCAATATGGTTAATGGCTACCAATGTGTCGTTCTTCTGCAGCTTGTTATCAATAAAATGCACGGCAGATGAATCAAGACTATCCACAATTACCGGTCTTCTTATATCAACAAAACCTTCAAATTTATTGCGGTTAAGCTCCTGTTTAAATGCGGTGGTCAGGGGCAGGCTAACAATTGTGCCATTCCTGTCAACTTTAAGTGTTTGCGCATCATCCAGTATAATACTTTTGGGCAACGTAGAAAAATCTTTTACCTCTGTTGTGTCAACAGCAATTATTTTATCACCGTTTTGCATACCAATTTTTCTTGCGCTGCTGTCAGCATATACACCGTACGTCATGTTCTTGCCCGGCAAAAAAACGTCGCCCCATGTCCATGCTATGAAAATAAAAATAACTATCGCCAAAATAACATTTACAATAACACCAGCAGTCATAATAATCAGGCGCTGCCAGGCGGGTTTGCTGCGAAATTCATAGTCCTTTGGCGGTTGTTTCATAGCATCCTTGTCCATGCTTTCATCAATCATGCCGCTTATTTTTACATACCCGCCAAAAGGCACCCAGCCGATACCATATTCAGTATCGCCCACCTTTTTTTTCCACAGGCTAAACCACGGGTTAAAAAACAGGTAAAACTTCTCTACGCGGCACTTAAACCAGCGTGCGGTTAAAAAATGCCCCAGTTCGTGCAGGGTAACCAGTATTGAGAAAGATAAAATAAATTGCAGGGTTTTTATACCAACGCTGCCCCAGTTTATTGCTAATAAGGTCATAGAAAGATAGTAATTTGCCCCTCTTTTTTGCCGCTAACAGGGCTGCCGTTGCGTCGCACACTTGTACTGTATACCGTTGCTGAGCAATAATGGTCTTACAGCAAACCTGCAACTCTGGGTAAATACATACCCAGGGCAATTTATAAAATTGCCGCAATAATACGTTTATAAATGCAATATAAAAACACCGCCCGCAATATTTAACGCTTACATCTGTATTAAGGATGCTGCAAAGTTGCGCGCTTCGCCGTCGGTTTCAAAATATTCGTCAAGGTTTGGGTTTTCAATAAAAGCTATTTTTTCAAGCGTCTGTTCAACCACGGTTGTGATATCCAAAAAGCCGATGCGGTTACGCAAAAATGCAAATACGGCAATTTCGTTAGCAGCATTTAGTACGCAGGGCATATTGCCGCCTTTAAATAAAGCTTCAGTGGCCAGGCCGAGGTTGCGAAAAGTACGTACATCTGGCTCCTCAAAAGTAAGTGTGTTGGGCTTTTTAAAATCATACCGCGGAAAACTGCTGGCCACCCGGTTGGGGAACGCCAAAGCATATTGTATGGGCAGCTTCATATCAGGCAAGCCCATTTGTGCTTTAATACTGCCATCCTCAAACATTACCATACTGTGTATAATGCTTTGCGGGTGTATAAGCACCTGTACCTGCTCTGGCTGCAGGTTAAAAAGCCACTTAGCTTCAATCATTTCCAGCCCTTTGTTCATCAGAGTGGCACTGTCAATGGTTATTTTGGCGCCCATGCTCCAGTTGGGGTGTTGCAGTGCGTGGTCGCGCTTTACATTCACTAAAAAGTTTGGCTTTTTGCCTAAAAATGGGCCGCCGCTCGCAGTAAGTATAATTTTCTCGATCTTGTTCCTCCCCTCGCCTACCAGGCATTGAAAGATGGCCGAGTGCTCGCTGTCAACGGGTATAACCGGCGCTTTATTTTCCAACGCTTTTTGCATTACAATATCACCAGCCACCACAAGTGTTTCTTTATTAGCTAATGCAATGGTTTTGCCACATTCAATAGCCTGCAATGTAGATTTTAAGCCCGCATAGCCAACAATGGCCGCCAGCATAATATCATAACAATCCATTGCTGCAACTTCAACAAGTGCATCTTCCCCTGCAAATACTTTTACGTGGGTGGCAGCCAGCGCTTCTTTTACTTTATGGTATTTTTTTTCATCCCCTATTACCACTATGTTAGGGTTAAATTGACGCGCCTGCTCAACCAGCAGTTCGTCATTGGTATGGGCTGTTAATACTTCGGCAGAAAACAGCGACGGGTTTGCAGCAATAACCTGCAATGCCTGCGTACCTATTGAACCCGTTGAACCAAATACCGCGATACGTTTTGTGCCTGTCATTAGTAAGTAGTTGGTTTTAAAAGATAAGCAAAGATTACATTTTACAACGAAGAAAAGATAGAAAAATTTTTGATTACCAAAAATTGGTAATTAGATATAACCTGTGTAAATTGCACTGTGCTTATAAAAAAAGGCAGGCCCTAAAAGCTTTTGTTTGTTATGGTTAATATAATTTTAAAAAGCAATTTACCTTATGGTTATTAAGTTCAACAACATATATCTTGAAAAGTTGTTTGAAGGTAAACCATTAAAAAAAATAATTTACAGCAAGGAGTTAGTTATTCAATTTAAGAAAACCATCCTCAGGTTAAAAAATGCGGATAACTCACACCAGCTAAGGCAATTCAGGTCATTAAATTTTGAGGCTTTAAAAGGTGATAAAAAGGGCTTATACTCTGTAAGGGTAAATAAACAATACAGGCTCGAATTTTCTATTGAAAACGACAGCATAACATTGCTCGAAGTAGTTTTGGTTGAAGATTTGTCTAAACATTATGAATAATTGTGTATGTCTAATTATAAAGTAGTTAACAGGAAGGGGGAACAGCTTGAAACAGATATAGTACTGCACCCCGGCGAAATATTGCGTGATGAACTTGAAGCACGCACCATTTCTCAAAAAGCTTTTGCTGAAATATTAGGCGTTCAACCGCCGCACCTTAATGACCTGCTGAAAGGCAAGCGCCATATTTCAGCACGGCTGGCAGTTAAAATAGAAAAAGCATTGAATATCGATGCCGCTTATTGGCTTCGCGTACAAATGGCCTATGATTTAGCTATTGCGAGGAAAGAAATGGAAGCAGCATAGCGGTTTCATTATGCGCGTGCCACGTGAGGTATATGTTCTGCCACGATATTAACCTTGCAAAAATAACCACTCTCCCAACCGGTAACCCGTAACCATTTTATATCTTCTTCCCCTTCCATTTACCGCTTTGTATGTAAAAAAATGATGGTATTAGCATGGCTGTCCAGTAAACACACTCAGACGCCCAGCCCCAGGTAATAGGCATATTCAGTTTTTCCAGAACAACATAGGCATAAATACAATACAGGGTAATAGCCACAATTTCAATCTGCAGGTTAATACGCGTATTACCTGTACCCGTAACTGCGTTAAGCCACACAGTGCTTACCGACATTAATACAAGTGCTGCAGATACTACTCTTACAACAGGTACAGCGGCTTTTATAAAATCATCACCCTGCCCGTACACTTTTAGCAAAAAACCATCGGATATATTAAGTATAATAAATATAATTGCGGCAAAGCTTACGCTAAGCGTCATGATCTTTATAATAAGTTCCTTAACCCTGTGCTGCAGCCCCTGCCCTATTATATTGCTTACCATTGTATTGCTTGTTGCCGCAAAACTCCACGAAACACAACCGAATAATCCAAAAATGTTGCGCATGGTATTGCTTATAGCAAGGTCGCGCTCACCGTGGTGTTCAATCAAAATGTAAAAAAACTCCCAGCTTGTTACACTTATCATAAACTGCAGCATTAACGGGGACGATTGTACCAGTATAAGTTTTGTATTGGCTGGCTGGTACGAAAAATCGTTATGCAGCTGCAGTTTTTTGCTTATGCCTTTTGCACGCATCATTAAAAACACCGTTAAAAAACCCACCCCTTCAGCAATAATTGATGAAATGGCAGCACCATTAAACCCCATTTGTGGAAAGCCAAGGCGGCCTTTTATAAGTGCATAATCAAGCACAATATTGGTAATGGTCTCAGCAAGTGTACCTGCAACCAAATATTTGCTGTGATTGGTACCAACCAGTACTGCGTTACGCAACTGGTACATATATAATAACGGCAACCCCCATATACGGATGTATAAAAATTGGGTGGCCATTTGTATATGGTCTGCTTTATGTAATGTGTGGCTAAAAACAACAGGTGCTACAAAATATGTAATGATGATAGCGGCAACAGAAAATAATAATGCGATGCGAATACCCTGGTTAAACAGCCCGCTTATTTCGTTTACCCGGCCCTCACCAGCACGGCGGCCTATAAGCGACTGCATGCCATTGTTTAACCCAAAACCAATTACAGCAAATATTAAATAAAACACGCCCGTAATACCGGCAACCGCCAACTGTTCTTCGCCAAGCGAGCTTAAAAATATATTGTTGGTAATAAAGTTTACCTGAGGTACAAGAATGGATACGGCAATAGGCAACGCAATTTGTAAAATTTGCCTGTTGGTTATCTTCACCCTTAAATCCATATTTGCCGTTGCTGTTTCCATGCGGGCGGCAAAGATAAGTTTACGGGACGGAGTTTACTCGATCGAGTTTCCAGTTTAAAGTTTAAAGTTCCTTTATTCAAACACTCAACATTTGATATTCAACCCTCAAATTTTAAATAATTAAAAAAGCATTTGCCTCACTTGTTTTTCATTGTAAATTGAATATTAAGTGTTGAATTTATCAACCTATTTCATTTTTTACGACTGACGTTTCACGATTGAAGTTTGACAGTGCACATTCATGTTTCACGATTGACGATTCACGTTTATCATTCTGTCCTCAAACTCTTCACCGGGTTGGCCAATGCCGCTTTAATTGATTGAAAGCTTATAGTTGCAAACGCAATACCTATTGCAATCAAGCCGGCAATAACAAATACAACCCAGCTTATATTTGTTTTATATGCAAACCCCTCAAGCCATTTATCCATTGCGTACCATGCTACGGGTGTAGCAATAACAATTGCTATTAATACCAGCTTTACAAAATCAGCCGCAAGCAATTGTATAACGCTGGTAACACTTGCACCAAGCACTTTGCGCACGCCAATTTCACGGGTGCGTACCTGCGCTGTATATGCGGCAAGGCCAAACAGGCCAAGACATGATATAAATATAGCTATAGCCGCAAATGCATTAAACAGTATGCCCGTTTGCTCTTCGCTGCGGTATAGCCTGTCAAATGTTTCATCTAAAAATGTATAGCTGAAAGGAAAGCCTGCATTATATTGTTTCCATTGCGCTTCGGCGGCGGCAATTGCCCTGGGTGCATCCTTGCCTGTGGTTTTAATAAACAGTTGGTAATCGTTGTGCGGGTTATAGTAAAATATTGCCGGGGCTATTTTTTCTTTCATACTGGCAAAATGAAAATCTTTTACAACGCCGGAAATAGTTCCTTTTGTATCCCAAAGCTTAAATGTTTTGCCAATGGGGTTTTGTATGCCTGTTTCGCGAATAGCAGTTTCATTTAAAATAAAATGTGTTGAATCGGCCGCTGCATCGCTAAAGTTATTGCCCTGTACCAGTTGCATTTTAAAAAATGGAATAAAATCTTTATCTATGCTCATCGGGTGCAGCATTAATGTTTGCCCTTTTTGTTTGCCAAGCCAGTCGTTGCTGCCTGTTTCGCCGCCTATTTCAACCGGGCTGTCTGATGCCCTTGTTACAGCAAGCACTCCCGGCTGCCTAAGCAGTTCTGCTTTAACCGCATCATAATGGTTGCCCATTTCGCGCATGCTCATGTGCAAGGTGTACGATTTGTCATAACCCAATTCTTTGCTGCGAATAAAATTCAGCTGGCCGCGTATAACAATAGTACCCGTTATTAAAACAACAGAAAATACAAATTGTGTAATTACCAAAACCTTCCTGAAACCTGCATCGCCTGTGCTGGTAGAGAATTTGCCTTTCAGCCCTTTTAAAGGTTGGAAAGAAGACAACAGCAGCGCCGGATATATACTTGATGCTATAAGTGTACCTGTGATGGTGAGTAAAATAACCATCCATAAATGATAATCGCCCAGGTTTATAATAAGTTCTTTGCCCGATACCTGGTTAAACACCGGTAATACCATATACATTAAACCTATTGCCATTACTGCTGCCAACATAAACAGCAGCGCAGTTTCAACAATAAACTGTAAAAACAGTTGCAATTTTGCGGCACCAACAATTTTGCGCATGCTAACTTCTTTCGCACGCAGCATGCTGCGCGCAGTTGAGAGGTTTACATAGTTTATGCAGCCTATAGCCAAAATAAGTAAAGCTATAATGGTAAATATGCGCACCGTTTCAATACCGCCGGGTGTGCCATCGGCATGATACAGGTGCATATCTTTCAGTAGCTGCGGCAGGTATAAAATATCTGTATCATCTGCCTTATTGGCAAGGTGTATATTGCGTATTTTGGTTGCTAATGCTGTTATATTAGTACCGTGTTGCAGCAACAGGTAAGTATCGTAATTAAACTGCCTGAAGTCGTGCTCCATTGTTTCGTTGCCAATTTTGCCGCCATAACGTTGCTGGCGCAAATACTCCAGCGGAAATATCATATCGGGCCTTATGCTGCTGTTCTTTGGAAAATCCTTTACTACGCCTGTAACCACAAAACTTACTTTATTATCGGCAAGTATTGTTTTACCTAAGGGGTCAGCATTGCCAAAATACCGTTTGGCACTGGTTTCAGTAAGCACAACGCTGTTTATATTGGTAAAAGGTTTAGCCTTGTTCCCTTTTATCAGGGGAAAATCAAAAAAAGTAAAAAATTGCGGGTCGGTAAGTATGGTATAATTTTCATTAAATATTTTATCCCCGTTTCTATACGCTGAAAAAAAATAGTTGCCGCTAATACGCACGTAATCTTTCACTTCGGGCAACTGCTGTTTAACCAGCATGCCTATGGGCGCAACTGTGGCACTCCATATTTGTGTGCTGTTACCAGTACCCACCCTGTTTTCAAGCCTGTAAATATTTTCAGCATTGGTGTGGAAGCCATCGAAGCTGTATTCATCTTCAACCCACAATAAAATAACCATACCTATACACAGGCCAACACTAAGACCGGCGATGTTGATAAATGAGTAAAACTTATTTCTCATTAAATTTCGCCATGCAGTTTTAAAATAGTTTTTAAACATAATTGACAAGTATTTGCTAAGTATACATTCAGTGTGCCAAAATAATACCATTATTTTTAATAATTGAAAACGAATACATTATGTGTTTTGGCCTCTGCCGAATGTACGTTTATGATACAACAGGTGTGCGGTTATAAAAAAATATTTATGCGCTCATCATGACGTATAAAAGCAACTGGTCGTTGGTGCTTTATAATTATGGCACTTGCAATTTTATTAAATCGACAAAATAATTATTGATTTAATAAAAAAACATATTTTTAACGGTATTCAATTTAGTACAAGGAACATCCGGTTAAAGCGCTTTGTATTTTGAAATATGCTCTATAACTTAAAAGACCGTCAATGAGAAGCCACACTAATAATTTGTTTGGCCGTTTGTCCATACAACAAAGGTTACCTCTTTTAATTTGTGTGCTTTTGCTTGCAGTAATTGTTTCGTACGGCTTTGCCAACTATTATAGTTTACGCAAAGCAACGCTTTCGCTGGCTGCGGAAAGACTTAGCTCGTTAACATCACAAATAAGTACGTCATTCAGCCAGTCAGAAGATTTTCTGGTAAAAACTTCCAACGCCACAGCTACGCAAAAACCTGTAATTGATTATATAAATTCAGGCGGCAAACAATTTGAAAAAGAGACGCGTGAAGCCCTTGATAAATTATACCGCGACAGTACCTGGGTTTTTATTGGGCTTACTGATGCAAATCTTTTACCCCTTGTTTTTTCTACTAAATCTATCCTTTCTGCGGGCATTAATTTAAAGGATGAAGTAGTCAGCCTTAAGCCGGGCACAGGCAAGGTTGGGAGGATATATAATATTGACGGCTTTGTTTATTTTCCGCTCATTTCAGCAATTGCTGATAACAAACGTACCATAGGGTATGTGATTTCGTGGATTACGCTGCGGGCCAGTCCAAAAAGTATTGAACAATTCTCGCAGTTGGTGGGTGCGGGCGCAAGTTTTTATATTGGCAATACTGATGGCACCCTTTGGACAGACCTGTTTAAACCCTTGCCTACAGCCCCATTTGAGGTTGCTGATAAAAGCAAGCTGGTTGAATTTACCGGCGAGGATGGTAAACCACTAATTGCAAATACACAGCCCATTGCCCAAACCCAATGGTTGGTTACAATCGCGTTTTCAGAGCAAACAGCGTTGCAGGGGGTAACAACTTTTTTAAGGTGGATAGTTGTTATTGGCATTGTACTTACAGCGGCGGGTATACTTGTTGCATGGGTTGTGAGCCGTAATATAACAAGGCCGCTAAACAATCTTACAAAGGCTTCAACCGCTATGTCGCAGGGTAATCATTTATCACCGGTTTCAGTTGACATGGGGCGGGATGATGAATTGGGTAAACTGGCGCTTGCCTTTAATACCATGGCTGCAGATGTGCACAGAACGCACAACGAACTGGAGAGAAAAGTTGCTGAACGGACTATGCAGCTTGAGTATGCAAATAAAGAGCTTGAAGCATTTTCGTATTCCGTTTCACACGATTTAAGGGCACCCCTTAGATCAATAACGGGTTTTTCGACGATGCTTAAAGAAGATTATTCGGGAAAGCTGGATGCGAAGGCAGACAGGATAATTAACACAATAGTTGATAATACCCAAACCATGGGGCGGTTGATTGATGACCTGCTATCTTTCTCGCAAACAGGCAAAAAAGACCTTGTGATCTCAACGGTAAATATGCATGCTGTTGCAAGCCATGTTACCGATGAGTTGTTACTGCATGTACCAAAGGAAAAGTACCATGTTTATATTGCCCCTTTGCCCCTTGCAGAGGCAGATGGCGGCATGATGAAACAGGTTTATATGAACCTGGTTGGAAATGCTGTAAAATATTCCTCTAAAAAGGTTAACCCCCGTATTGAAATTGGATATAAACAGGAAAATGAACGCGTTATTTATTATGTGAGGGATAACGGCGCAGGCTTTGAAATGGCGCAGGCTGATAAACTGTTTAGTGTTTTTCAAAGACTGCATTCATGGCAGGAATTTGAAGGCTCCGGGGTTGGGCTGGCCCTGGTAAAACGCATAATAGAAAAGCACAATGGCAGCGTTTGGGCTGAAGCCACGCCAAATGAAGGGGCTACTTTTTATTTTAGTTTATAAAAAGTTTAAAGTTTTTGCGAAGGATGGTTAACTACAGAGTAGAAAAATATATGAACCTCATTTGCTCTACCCTTACTGCAACAGCTGAATTAATTTGATACAAGTTTCTTTTGCCCGCTTCCATCAGCATTCATCATATATAGTTGCTGCAACCCATCTTTACCTGAAATAAACACTATCTTTTTCCCATCAGGTGAAAAACAGGGCAGTGAGTCAGCACCAGTATTGTTTGTAAGCTGTTTGGTAGCCGAACCATCATTGTTCATTATAAACACTTCAAAAGAGCCATAGGGGCTATTGTGGAATACAACTTTTTTGCCATCGGGCGAAAATCTTGGTGCAGAAGCTACAGCAATAGGCGTTTGACTACTTCCGTCTTTATTCATAATATAGGTAACCCAAGAGCCGGTACGAACTGACTCAAAAATAATCCTGCTGCCATCCGGCGACCATGATGCATAATCGCTGTGCGCCGCAGCATTAGTTAATCGTTGTTGCCGTGTGCCATCAATATTCATCAGGTATATTTCACGGTGGCCGTCCCTGTCAGAATTAAACACTAATTGTTTACCATCGGGCGACACATTCGGGTAATGATCATGTCCCTTATTGTGTGTTAATCGTGTTTGGCCGGTACCATCAATATTCATTATAAAAATATTACGGTCACCGGTTTTTCCAAATTGTGCGCCTGAGCTAAAAACAATTTTTTGACCATCAGGCATAAAGCAGGGCATACCGTTATAATCTTGGTTATTGGTAAGGCGCCGCAGGTGTGTTCCGTCAGCATTTACTATACAAACCTGCGCATTATCTCCAAAGCGGTGCGACTCAAAAACTATTTTTGAACCATCGGGCGACCATGATGGATTTTCATCTATCCAGTCGGGCTGGCTTTCAAGTTTAGTAACCATTCGCCTGGTTGCCGTATCCTGTAA
The DNA here is from genome assembly GCA_013285915.1 of Bacteroidota bacterium. Classification (GTDB taxonomy): domain Bacteria; phylum Bacteroidota; class Bacteroidia; order Chitinophagales; family Chitinophagaceae; genus JABDFW01. The sequence goes on along the minus strand of JABDGS010000038.1, from coordinate 8,749 downwards.
AATAAAACTAAGGTCTGGCTCATTTTTTATTTCCTGCGCACTAATGTTTTTTGTTGCTATTGCCATTTTAAGTGCACCAACAGCTCCCTCACGATCTTTCACCATGCTGTAAAAGCAGGCCAGGTTAAAATAAGCGGTTTCGCCGTGTATGCCATTAAGTGTTGCTTGTTGCATGCTTATAGCGGCCTGCCTGTTGTTACCAAGCCTGTAGCAGCACATGGCCTGCCTGTACCATGCCTTAGCATTTGTGCTGTCATTTTGCAATACCTGCCCGTATAGCGTGTTGGCAAACGCCCAATTGCGCACTGCGAAGGCACTGTCGGCTTGCGTTTGTTGAGCAAGAGCGTTAATTGCCATTAAAACCGAGGTTGAAAAAATTAAGGCAGTTTTCATTCGCAAACATTGTTTGCTAACAAATTAATATTTGTTTATAAGCTTGTGTATGTTAAAACTGACTTTTTTGCTACTTGCTTCAACAAATCTCCAGCCTTTATACCCGCTGGTGGGTAGGTCACTGATGATTATTTATCGCGTACTTTATAAAAAATACCCTTGGTTAAACGGATCCATTTTACTGATATAAGTTTATGGGCGGTACTTGGCATGAATATCTTCCTGATATATAGCTATATTAAGACGCCCTCTTCTATTGATACTATTTTGCTGCTTTTTTATGTACAAAGCATTTGCATTGGAATATTTAACGCGCTGGATATTTTTACCGTAACCAATGCGGCTAAAGATCTTAAAACCGATAATGTGCTATCAACAAAAGGTTGCGCGGGGTTTCTTTTCATTTTCCACTACGGTATGTTTCACCTCGTGTACTACTTTTTCCTAAGCCGCGTTATAAATTTAAAGAACATTGACTGGCAGTTTGCAAAGCTTTCATTTTATATCTTGATCACTGCCTGCCTCATAAATTTTACACAGGATAAAATACGTAACCGCACCGAAGCCATCAGCATAGGGTCTATGTTCTTTATGCCTTATGTGCGTATTGTACCTATTCACCTTATGATATTGGCGCCGGCTTTTTTGCACGTCTCCGCACCGCTTGTTTTTCTCGTTCTTAAAACCGCAGGCGATGTGCTTACACAAATTGTATACAAAAAAGCGGTATTTAAGCCGCTGGAAACTGCGGCTAAATCTGCGAATAGCTTGCCGGTACTATAAACGTGGCTGTAATTTTTGATACCAGCAAAGCATCGGCATATTCGGGCACGCTGCTTATCTTTTTCCATTCGGGGTCGCTGCCAAAGGCTTTCCAGTGTGCATCGTGCGCAGCCATATCCTCAAACGTAACCATATACGTTAAGTTAGGCCGCGCATTGCCAATAATCGTCTCTCCAAAAAATACAGGTTTAAAGCCAAGGCGTTTAAAAATATCAATCTCCCCTTTATCGTTAAACATTTCAATTTTCTTTTTGCCTGCGGCTTCACCGGCGCTTTGGTATTGGCGAAGTTCAAAAATGCGCGCTGTAGTTGAAGGAACATCCATGTTGGGCATGTGTCTAAACGCTTTTAAAAGCGAGCTTTCAATGCGCTCGTAAGCAGGTGCTGTTGCTGGTGCATTTAAATATGCGGCAGCCTGTTGCTGGTATTGGGTATCATTATCAAGTGCAGTACTTACAGTTGCAATATGTTCAATTCCGGTATATGGAATAATTACAAATACCCTTGTTTGCCCCACCGGTTTAAGCTCAGTAAAAACACCAATATGTTTGCAGCCTAATTTATTTAACGCAGGTATGGCAGTATCTTTATAATAATCTTCTACCAGCTTTTGCTGAACATCGGTTTTAAAACTGTATATCCGTAATTCATAATATTCAGGTTCTTTCTTTATCCCTTTGAATGAGGCGGCATATGCTGATGCAGACAACAAGCCTGCGCTACCTGTTAATGTTGCTTTTACAAAAGAGCGTCGTTTCATATTGCGAAGATAGACGCAGGAAACCGCTTCTCCCTCAATTTCACGCATAAAATTAAACTGGGTGCCCAGGCCGGGACGGAATTAACCCTGCCTTTTATAATGCACTGTATACAATGTGCTCCATGTTTTACCCTCATCAGATGAAGTCGCGAAAGTCCAGTCGAGGCTGTTGCGGGTGATATTATAAAATGTCACCCGCTGCTTGCGTTTTTCACTTTTTGCATTTGAAAAATTTCGTGTTAATACCATGGCATTGTTTTTAAATTCACCAACAAAAAAAGAGTGGTGCCCCCTATTATCAACAGTTGTTTGTTCCCATTTTTGTGTGGCATAGTTAAAAGATGTAAGGCTTTTGCCATGGAACGGGTCTGGTGGAAATTCAACAAAATTTTCTTCCAGGGCATTCCCATCTAATATGGAATCTACAGTATTTGTACCCATTTGGCTGCCCCCTGAATAAAGGTCCCACTTGCCTATCCAAAAATCAAACTGTTTGTTTCTCTCTGCCTGGGCTGATGCCATACTGGTTTGCAGCAGGGCAGCAATAGTGAAAAAAATAATTAGTTTTTTCATGCTTGACGTTTATTGTTTTGAAGAATTATTATTGGTTTTATTAAAAATACCGCGCTGCCATAGCGGCTTAAAATAAATTATGTAACGGGATGGGAATACTTGGCAAAAAGAAGAATGATACACATATTGCTTGCGAAATGGTGTTTTAAGGGAGTTGGCCAACCTCATATCATTTGCCCCACGTATGCCAGTTATTATATTTTTACCGCCACTTACCAAGCAATACTATACATACACCAACCGGCAGGTGCAAAAGCTTTGCCGGTGTATACTTTTAACATACAGGCAGCCAACCGAAAAGGCCTGTAAGCAAAAAATAGAGTAGGCTAATTTTAAATTAACAAAATGAAAAAATTATTAATTGCAATGCTTTGTGTTAGTTCACTGGCATTGTTTTCATTTTTCAGGCAGCCGCAACAGCTAAAGTTTACAAGGCTGACTGATAAAATGTACCAGGCAAAAACAAACATTGCCATGAACGCGGCCGACAAAGAAAAGTTTATTACGCTTATTAAAAAAGTGTATAACATTAAAGAATTTAATGGTGATGTAGTACTTAAATACCTGGGCAATAAAACTACTGGCTTCTCAATCGCCTCAGCAAAAGTTGGCACAGGCGCTTTTACACAAAATATTTATGATGTAGGCGAACCAGAGGAAGTTGCTGCGGCGTGCATTTACAACGCATGTCCTCCACCACCACCACCACCCACCAAGGGAGATATTATGCAAATATTAAACAGGTATTAGGCTTGATATAAAGCGCTGCAAAAATGCAGGTATCACATTATCGGCGCAGCAATACAACTGTACCTATACGACATTTAAAACGCCGGCAACAAGTGTTGCCGGCTTTATGGTATGACTGTAAAAGAAAGAATATTTTTCCTCTGGGGCCGGGCGCATATTATTTTGATTTTTATAGTGTGTGCAGACAGCGCCTATGTTAAATATTGCGTGTTTAACAAAATACCCCAAAACAGGTTAAAAAGCGCTGCCAGCAACCTACTGCTGTACAACAGGCCGGTACAATTGTATGGCAAGTTAACCGGCACGGCCGCTGGCTATGGTTTTTTTGCACCTAACATAAAATCAAACGGGCTGATTGTGGGTGATTGCGATGGGCAAAAAATTATGCCCCAATTTAAAAGCTTTGAAACAGCCATGCGTTTTTCCGTGCTTTCGTCAACCATAAACGATTACCTGATTTTGCACAGCGACAGTACACAAAAAACCAGCGCACTTGAAGATGAGTGTTATGATAAAATATTTAAGAGCATCGCCGTAAAAATGTATTACCAAAACAAATGCACGCAGGATACTTTTTACACCAGCTACAACCTGGTTATTTTCCCCACCCTGCAGGACTACCCGGCAAGTAACCGTGCATACACGCTTTTAAAAACAAAAGAGGTAAGGCTTAGCATTAAAAAATGAAAAGAATATTTAATATAAATTTTGCAAACGCTAACCCCATTTGGCTGGCATTTTTAAGATGCGGCATTTGTTTTATTAGCCTGGTGCATTTTATTTCTATTCAACCTGATTTTGATACACTGTTTTCGCAACATGCCATTGTACCACCGGACCTGTTGCATGTGCTAAATATATTCCGTTACCAGTTTTTCCCTTCGGTATATGATGTGCATATTTTCCTGCACCCATTTACGCCGGTTAGTTTTGAACAGGTTTTGCTAACCATACGCATTTTTTACCCTCTTAGCCTGTTGCTGCTTATGACAGGCTTGTTTTCCCGCGTATCGGCCATCCTTAGTTTGCTGCTGCAGCTTACGTTGCTCAGCTCAATTGATGCATATAATTATGGTGTAGATGTTTTTACTACAATAGCATTATTTTATTGCGTTGTATTTCCGGTGGGCAAAGTATATTCATTACAAAACTATATCACCAAAAAAAGGCCGCTGCTAACCAACCATGTAAAATACCTGCATGTTTTGCAGGCACATTTTTGCATTGCTTATTTTTTTAGCGGTTTCGAAAAACTCCTGGGCGATAATTGGCGAAATGGCGAATCAATATGGAAAATGATGCACGGCTACGATACCACTAACATTATCAACTTCGATTTTCTGTATAACACACCTTTCTTCTTAATTATTGGCTGGGGCACTATTATGCTTGAGATGTTTTATCCTTTGTTTATCAATATCAAAAAAACACGCAAAGCGTGGCTTACCGCAACAATTATATTTCATGTTTCAATAGCTTTATTTATGGGGCTATATTTTTTCTCCGCCGTAATGATCATTTTAAACCTAACCTGTTATTATGCTCCATTTATAACACTTTCCGTATCACAAAAAAATGTGTTGCCGCAAAAAATAGAAGAAATACCCGCGGCAACCTATTAAAACATAAACCAATGATGTTGCTACTCCCCTTTTAATTTATCCAACGCGTTTTTAGCGTCCTCATTACCTGGGTTTAGCTGCAGGGCCTTTTCATAGTTAAGTTTCGCATTCCCTGCATCTCCGGCATCAATGTAGGCATCTGCCAGTCTTCTGTATACCCCGTCAGACTTTGGATAAACGATGCTGTTTAAAATATACATGCCAATAGCGTCATTCAGCCTGTTGCTTATTGCACATTCAAAGGCTATGCGGTTCATTGCTTTTTCTCTTATTAAAGTATCACCTGGATAATTGGCGATGGCTTGTCTAAGTTTCTCTGAAGCCTTATTAAGGCCGTCTTTTACAAGCAAATTATATAGCCCTTCTTCCCCCGGTGCATCTGTTGCCTTAAAAAATTCAATCTTTTCATTAGTTGCCGTTATATCACCTTGTCCAAATAAATATTTTTGCAACGCACTAAGGAAGATTCTGCATACTTCCTCATAGCCCGTAACTGCATCCTGCTGGCTTCGGTGCTGCAAAGCATAATCGTCAACGTTATTTGCTGGTGCCAATGAAGTTACCATAGGGAAACTTGAAAAATCGCTGTGTATCAGTTTTGGAAATGTAATGATATACCGCTCGGAGAACTTTAATGCATTTACTACTTCATCGTTTCTTGGTTCTTCTTTTTTACAAAGCTGTATCAGTGGAATCCTGAAATTCCATAGGTCGTAATACAACAGGCTCCAGTATTTAAGTGCAAACGATTCCTGGAATGATGTAAACGATGCATCAAGGCCAATAACCATCCGGATGTTCTTATTCCGCATGGCAAGCAACAGTGAATATACTCCGCCCATACTGTGGCCTGCCGCAACAATTTTATTTCTATCAGCATTTGGCATTTGGCAGGCCATCGCTGTAATAAATTCCAGGTCGCGTACTTGGGTTTCAAAACTTTGTTCCTCATCGATCATCAAAAAGTGCTTGCGCGGCAAAGACCCCCACTGAGGCACTGATATAACTATATAGCCGTTACTTGCTAAAAATTCACACAATACAGTACTTTCCTGTGTGTAATCATTTTGGCCCAGGCTGTAAATAATTACAGGATATTTACCGTTAGCGACTGCCGGCCCAAATACCGCGTTAACAGGCGTTTTAAGCAGGTTTTTAAAATACAATTGAGAGCCATCATAACAACCCAAAAGGCTTTTAGTGCTATCACCAACATCATATTTTACCAATGCATTGTTATACTCAGCAAAACTGCTGTCGGGCGGTGTAACAAAAACATATTTTTCATACAACATTTTTTTTGTGGCTGTTTGTGCAGCAGGATACCAGATATTAATCCGCAAAGGCCTGGCCCCGTTGCCCCACGACCGGGCGTAATCATATTTCCATTCCATTCTAAAGCCAACAGAATAAGGCCCCTGTTTAAGGTTGTGCCATAACACAGCTGACTGACTTTTAGCAACAGCAGCACATGCAAGCATGGCAAAGCCAATAAATGAAACAATTTTATATTTCATAGCACTTGTTTTTAATTAAATAAATATGCTTATCGGGCAGGATGATAATTAGTTCCTGTTATTCTGGCATTAGTTATTGGTCACACTGGTATGAGTGTATGTTGTTATTACGTAAGTTTTTAATCTTCCGGTTGAGGGGCTGCAGCCAAATTGAGACGTGACGGGGTTTACAATATTAAAGTCCACAGAAGTAGTAAGGTCGTTCTTTAACGGCTCACCCCCCAATGTACCTGAAAATGCCAGCAGCTTGCCATCATTATATTTTTCTTCTTTTATTTCAAGGGTATATCCAGCCTTTATTAAAATATCTTTTAGTTTTTCAACATCCTGTTTGGTGGATGAAGATGAAACCATAAAAAAATCGTCAACAGCATCTTTTTTCCGTTTTCCTTTTTCACTTTCTTCGCTTGCCGGTTTGTTGGAAATATTTCCGTTTGTTTTTTGGCTATCATGGGCAGGCGATATTGCCACCGGGTAATTATTTTTCTTTTTACTTGTAACTGCAATAGCAGGGTTTCTGAATGCCAATAACAAAGCAGCAAGCAGCGGAACAAAAATTAAAAAGCGCAACAGGTGTGCTTTATGGCTATAATGTTTATTCATCATTATCATTCTTTTTTTAAGAGATGAAAAATTAAATTGATTTGAAAGGGTGAATTGTTTTAAGCCAAGTATTTTTAACAGCAGCTTTTGATAGTCTTTTTTATCAGCGCCAGATTGCAGTACCTCCCTATCAGTAATAAATTCAAGGTTTTGCCGTATGGCTGAACGTATAAGCCACGCAAAAGGGTTATACCAATTTATAATACACAGAAGCTGTGAAAACAAAATATCGGCGGTATGATGTTGCCTTACGTGAACCATCTCGTGCCTTATTATTTCTTTTAATTCCTCACTGGTATGTTTCTGTGCATTTATATAGATGCTTTTACCAAAAGAAAAGGGAATGATATCTGCATCAACACCATACAATTTTATGTCTCCATTTTCAAGCAAGGTCGCCCGCCTTCTTAACACTAAAAAAGAGCAATAACGTACAACCGTTATTAGTAATAGCACTGCCATACCCATAACTATAGCAAGCATTATCCAGCTATAAACAGGAACACTGCTACCCGCATTGGGATGTAGGGTAGGCGTGGCAGTTGCATTATAAATTCTAATAGCCGGGATGGATGCAACAAAAGGCAGGCCATCAACATTTGTTCTGCTTAAAACAGGAGTAATATTAATTGCTGCTATAAAAAGACTTAGCAGTGAACAGCCGTTAAGGTACCACCGGTTACAATTATAAAAAGTTATCTGCCTTAAAAAAACACGATAGAAAAGCCATACCACTGCCAGGCTTACAGACAGTTTCAATACATATTGAAATAGCAAAGGCATATAGCAGGTTTATTTATTTTTCTCAACCATATCAATAATTTCCTTCAACTCTTTTGGGCTAATTTTTTCTTGCTCTACAAAAAAATTAACCAGTTGCTTATATGAATTTGCAAAACGGCTTTTTACAAGCTTGGTAATATATGTGCCATAATACTCCTTTTCAGTAACTACAGGCTTGTATAGAAAATTATTACCCAGCAACCTGCTTTTTACAAAGTTTTTGCTTTCAAGTTTCTTAATGGTAGAAGCAAGTGTGGTGTAGGGTTTTTCAGAAACAATGTTCTCCATGATCATCTTTAAATTGCCTTCGCCCGTTTTCCACAAGGCCTCCATTACCATTTCTTCCTGAGGCGTTAATTTTTCCATTTCTACGAAATTTTCGTAAAAATAACGAAATTTTCGTAGTGCCAAAATTTATTTTACCTTTCCTCAATTGTGATAATAACTGCTTAAAAATCTAATCCTCTTAATCTGTTACATTTGCCATCCTTATTTAATAGCCATCGCCATGAAAAAATATACAGTATTTGTTTGTTTATTATTGTCGTCACAATTATACGCGCAACAAAATATTCAGTTAACAACACCAAGGTTTATTACAGGTGATAATACAGCATATAAAGATGTGGCCTTTAACGATGCAGGCTGGGCTACTATTAATACCACCAGCGACTGGGAGGTGCAAGGGTATACAGATTATGACGGCTACGCATGGTACAGGTTTCATTTCACACTGCCTTCTGCGTTGAAAAACAGATCAAACTGGAAAGATACCCTGCGTATTTTATTGGGCAAGGTTGACGATGTAGATGAAACTTTTTTGAACGGTGTAAAAATAGGCCAAACAGGTTCGCTGCCCACAGACGCAGGTGGTTATGCCGGGCAATGGGATGTTGCAAGGGAATATCATATTGCAACTAACAATAAAGCACTGCAATGGAATAAAGACAATGTGCTTGCTGTGC
>JABDGS010000037.1 GCA_013285915.1 Bacteroidota bacterium | reverse complement strand
TTGGCAAGCCGGTTGACAAAATGGAGTGGGATATGACACCCCCAACCCTTAATGCGGGTTACTACCCAACATTTAACGCAATCGTTTTTCCAGCGGGCATATTACAGTTTCCGTTCTTTGACCCCAATGCAGATGACGCAATTAACTACGGCGGTATAGGCATGGTAATCGGCCACGAAATGACACATGGTTTTGACGACCAGGGTGCACAATATGATAAAGACGGCAACTTAAAAAACTGGTGGGGCAAAAGCGATTATGATAAATTTACGGTAAAGGCAAAAAAGGTTATTAACCTGTACAACAGCTTTACCATGCTTGATACGCTGCACATAAATGGCTCACTTACTACAGGTGAAAATATTGCAGATATAGGTGGTTTGGCAATAGCTTATGATGCCTTTAAAATGACCAAAGAAGGCCAGGACACAACAAAGATTGACGGCTTTACGCCCGACCAGCGTTTCTTTTTATCGCTCGGGCAAATTTGGAAAGAAAAGCTTACCGACAAGCTTATAAGGCAGTTAATTAACGTTGACCCGCATTCACCGGCTATGTACCGCGTTAACGGGCCTTTAATGAACTTTCCACCCTTCTATAAAGCTTTTAATGTGCAACCCGGCGACAAAATGTATGTACCAGATAGTGCGAGGATAAAGATTTGGTAGGGGATCAGTAAGGAATAGTAAGAGCCAGTAAAGGAAGTAAAAAACGGTAAGGAAAGTTAAGTAAGTTAGATAGGCAAAATAATAATGATGATAAAAAAGCATTGGCGTAAAAACCAATGCTTTTTATATAGTGCTCCAAAAGGTAGATATTAAAGGGTGGCCATGTCAATAACAAAGCGGTAACGTACATCACCTTTTTGCATGCGCTCGTATGAGGCAGTAATATCTTTAATGTCAATCAGCTCAATATCCGAAACTATGTTATGCTCAGCGCAGTAATCAAGCATTTCCTGTGTTTCGGGCAACCCTCCAATACCTGAACCGGCAAGGCTTTTTCTGCCCGCTAACAAACTAAAGGCATGTATTTTACTTGGCTCAGATGGTGCGCCTACGCATATATGTGTTCCATCCCTTTTAAGCAGTGATAAATACATATTAATATCGTGTTCAGCAGAAACTGTATCAAGTATAAAGTCAAAATATCTTTTTACACCCTTAACCTGTTCTTCATCAGTGGTAACAACAAATTTATGCGCCCCAAGCTTTTTGGCATCTTCCTCTTTTTTAGGCGATGTGCTTAACACAGTTACTTCCGCGCCAAATGCTACCCCAAATTTAACGGCCATGTGGCCAAGGCCGCCAAGCCCTAAAACTCCTAATTTATGCCCTTTTCCCACCTTCCAGTGTTTTAAAGGAGAGTAGGTGGTTATGCCTGCACACAGTAGCGGTGCAACGGCTGCAAGGTCAAGATCGGGTGATATATGCAGTACAAAATCTTCATGAACCACAATGGTGTTTGAATAGCCGCCATAGGTAGGTGTTTTTCCATCTTTCTCGTAGCTGTTATAAGTGCCTACGGCACCGTTCTCGCAATATTGTTCCAGCCCCTCTTTGCAGCTATCGCATTCCCGGCAGGAGTCAACAAGGCAGCCCGTACCTGCAAGGTCGCCCACCTTAAATTTCTTCACATGGCTGCCAACATTTGTTACCCGGCCTACAATTTCGTGGCCCGGCACCATAGGAAATATACCTGGGAACCATTCGTTTCTTATTTGATGCAGGTCTGAATGGCAAACGCCGCAAAATAAAATTTCAAACTGAACATCATGCGGCCCAACTTCGCGCCTTTCAAAAGCCCATGGTGCAAGGTCTGTAGTGGGCGATTGTGCCGCGTATCCTTTTGCTTCAATCATAATTGGTGTTGTTTAGATTAATAAAAATTAGGCAGTAAATGTATGCTTTAACCTAAGTTGCGCCTGTATTAAATAAATAATATTTCGGCCTGCGAAAGTAAAAATGAGATCTAAAAGTGGCTAAAGTCTACCAAAAAATGCTAAGTCCCTCCTTAATATATACAGCAGCGTTTGCGTCTTTGCTCACGAATATTAAATTTTGGTTTATAGCCTGCCAAATAAGTATTCTGTCAAACGGGTCTTTGTGTTCTATAACTTTAAGTTTATGATAAGTTGCACACTCATCAGCCAGTAATGGAATATTTTTAAATCCGGTCTGAATTGATAATGATGGAAATTTATCGGGTGAAGTCCCCTGCAGATCAAGTTTTTTTAAAGAGAATTTCAGTGAGATCTCCCAAAAGGTTACTGCGCTTACGCAAATGTTGTTCGAACTATCTTTAATCACATTTACAACCCCGCCTGGCAATTTATCCGGGTCAAGTACACACCAAATAAAAGTATGGGTATCTAATAAATAATTCATAAGCCTGCAAACTCTTCTTCAGTCATTTTAAAGCCGTCATTAAAAACAGCTGTCGCCTTACCCTTTAAAATACCCAGTTTACGCTGCGGTGCCCTTGCTTTTATCTTTGGTACAAAATATCCAACCACCTCTTTTTTTTTTACCAAAGGTTAAAGCAATTTCCTCCCCCGCTTTTATTTATTAGATACCCATACTTTTATTTGTTCAATAACCTCTGAGAATTGCGCTTTAAATTCCCCTACCCCCATCGTTTTCATAATATCTCTTTTTACAAAATTAAAACTGTTTAACAACTTGACAAGAAAAATAAAGGCACTCCCGGTATATGTTTTTGGGCATGGCCCTAAACCGGTTAAAAGAAAAACTTTTGGTGTAATAATAATTCGTGTTTATTTTCGCATCCGCAATGAAGCAAGCAATGAAACATATAAAGAACATTAAGAAGTACGTCTCCCACGGAGAAGCTGCTTAAAGTTTGCGTATGGTAAACATAAAAAGCAAAAAAAGCCTTCTCCAAACCGGGAAGGCTTTTTTAATTCCCTGCCGTAAAGGGAGAAGAGAAAGAACCATTTTTTAACCATCATACGCCGTGGCTGCAAACCATGAGCTGTGAAACATGAACTAAAAAAAACAAAAATGAAAGTAGCTGTTGTAGGTGCTACAGGCTTGGTTGGCACCAAAATGTTACAGGTTTTAGCAGAAAGAAATTTTCCGGTATCTGAAATTGTACCGGTGGCAAGCGAACGCTCTGTTGGTAAGGAAGTTGAGTTTAAGGGTGAAAAGTATAAGGTGGTTAGCATGACAGACGGAATTGCCGCAAAACCTGCAGTAGCTATTTTCAGTGCGGGCGGAAGTACTTCCCTTGAATGGGCGCCAAAGTTTGCCGAAGCCGGTATTACCGTTATTGACAACAGCAGCGCGTGGCGTATGGACCCTACAAAAAAATTGGTGGTACCCGAAGTAAATGCAGATGTGTTAACTGCGGAAGATAAAATTATTGCTAACCCCAACTGCTCAACCATACAAATGGTAGTAGCGCTAAACCCACTGCATAAAAAATATGGTATTAAACGCATTGTTGTAAGCACCTACCAAAGCGTTACCGGCACCGGCAAAAAGGCAGTGGACCAATTGTTTAACGAGCGTAACGGCCAGGAAGGGCCAATGGCGTACAAATACCAGATCGATCTTAACGCCATACCGCATATAGATGTGTTTTTGGATAATGGCTACACCAAGGAAGAAATGAAAATGGTGAATGAGACCAAAAAAATTATGGGTGATAACAATATACGCGTTACTGCTACCACTGTGCGCATACCGGTTATTGGCGGCCATAGTGAAAGCGTGAATGTTGAGTTTGAGAATGATTTTGATGTTGATGAGGTAAGAACATTGTTGGCAGCTTCACCAGGTGTTATTGTGCAGGACGACCCTGCCAATGCCCTGTACCCAATGCCTTTATGGGCGCATGAAAAAGATGAGGTATTTGTTGGCAGGCTGCGCCGCGACGAAACCCAACCCAACACATTAAATATGTGGATAGTAAGCGATAACCTGCGCAAAGGCGCTGCAACCAATGCGGTACAAATTGCAGAATACCTGCTGGGTAAAGGATTGTTGTAGTATTGCTGATTTTGGGGTTGAGGGATTTTGAGATTTATTTTAAAAGAAATAGTGCAATCGCTCAAAATAGTTGTTAGTGAGTATAGTTTTACATTGGGGTTCCGGTTTTGCCGGAACCTTTTTCGTTTAGTAAATACCTTCTGCCGAAGGCATATGCAACTGTTAAAAACCACCGGTTAATTAATGCTGTTTTAAACACTGGTATTTGCCAGCTACATATATTTGTTACCATTAAACCCCGTCCGTGAATGAGAAAAGTAGCTAAGCTATTTTCTGTGTTAACAGCCTGTATTTTTATTTTACCTGCCGCAGCACAGGAAAAATTGCCCGATTTTGGCAACGTTGATATTGCAGATATGCAACTCAGAGAATGCCCCTTTGAGAAAAATGCCGATGCGATGAACTTATTGAGTTATGAAAGCGCACACATATACTCTACCGTTAGCGGCGTTTTTATTGATATAGAAAAAAGGGTACGCATAAAAATATTTAACCAGCGCGGTTTTAAGTTTGCTACAGTAGCCATACCCTACTTTGGGCAAAGTGACGATAAGATAAAAAGCATTTCAGCTATTACATATAACCTTAACGGACAAGGAAAAATTGTAAAGCAGGTATTGGAGAAAAATGACATTTTCAGGGTGACCGAAAGAGGCGACGGCAATAGTGTACGCTTTGCTTTTCCTGGTGTAAAAGCAGGAAGCATTATTGAGCTGCAATATTTTGAAAAGAGTGACTTTCAACTAAATCTTACCCCATGGCTATTTGACGATTACATACCAACAAGAAAGTCTGTTTGCACGATAGGCTATAACGAGATACTGTTCCCTAATATCCGCGTAACAGCGACTATGCCTGTAGAAAAATACCGCGACAGCAGTTATGGCAATGTAAATGAAACGTACGCAATGGCCAATATTCCTGCGTTTACATACGAGCCCCTGATGGGTGCCGTTAAGGATAATGTGCAGAGAATTGAAGTTTCAATTCTTCCACAGGAGGTGGCCCGGAATAACGACGCGGTTGAAACCAAATGGCCTGATGTAATTTCCTTCCTCCTTAATTCCCCATATTTCGGCGCGCAGTTGAAAAAGGATGTAGGCGGCGTAAAACCATTTATTGATTCCGTCAAAAAACTACCCTTATATGAAAAAATTACTGCTGTTTGCCGGCACACAATAAATACAGCTAAGTGGAATGGAGAATACAGTTTTTTTGCAGATAATATTGACGCCGCCTGGAGTAAGAGACGCGGCAACAGCGGAGAAATAAACCTTATTGCAATAACCCTGTTGCGGAGGGCAGGTGTTGAGTGTTACCCAATTATTACGGGCACAACTAACAGCGGAAAAGTTGATATGGGTTTCTTAAGTCTTGGGCAGTTTAATTGTGTTGATATATTAATTGCAGATGGCAACACCTGGCATGTAGTTGATGCCGCACAAAAGCTGCCATTTACCATACCACCTGCTAACGTATTTAATAATTACGGGCTGGTAATTGACAAAAAGCATGGCATGTGGTTTAAGATTAAAGACAACCGGGTATTGTTAAGCAGCAGTATTAACCTTAAGGCGGCTATTGACAGCAATGGCAAACTTACCGGCAACCTAAGTGAATATTTTTATGGTTATGCAAAAACCAATACGCTTTCTGCACCCGGTAAAGTTAATAACGACGAAAGCAGGGATTTTCTTGGGCAGGATATTATTAACATTAAAATTGACAGCAGTAAGGAAGAAAATACTGATGATGACCAGAAAGCGCTTATGAGGAGCTTTGTATTTAAAGCCGATATGCAGCAAACCGGCAATTATTATTTTCTAAACCCGCTTTCACTTTCTTCCTTCAGGAAAAACCCTTTTACCGACACTGCGAGGCGTTTTGATATTGATTTTGGGTGCAACCAGGCTTACTCAGTTGTTATGTCTATAAGTTTTCCTGATAATTTTGAGGTAACTGAGTTACCTGCCAATAAAGAAATACGTCTGCCCGATACCAGCATTTCTTTCAGGCGCATTATTGCTGTTGAAAATAACACGGTTATAGTACGTAGTGATTTTGAATTGCAAAATGCAGCTTACGGCGCCCAGCAATACCCCTTTATTAAACAAGTTTTTGAAAAGATATATGCATTACTAAATGAGCAGTTAGTTTTTAAAAAGAAGTAATAAACCAATGTTGCAAAACATGTCTTGCATAACACGAATGAAAATTGGTTCTGGTGTGTATTCCGTAGTATCCAGGCACATTTTAATGGTTGGTTACCTGCAAACAATTAATTTTAGTATTCTGCTATTTAAATATCTTAAAATAACAAACTGCCATGACTATTGAAGAAGCCCAGCAACAAGTAGATACATGGATAAAAACAGTTGGTGTGCGTTATTTTGGTGAGCTTACCAACTTAGGCATTTTAATGGAAGAGGTTGGCGAACTGTCAAGATTGATGGTGCGCACTTACGGCGAGCAATCTTTTAAAGAATCAGACAATGGCAGGCAACTTTCCGACGAAATGGCCGACGTTTTATGGGTATTGCTATGCCTTGCCAATCAAACAGGTGTTAACTTAACCGAAGCACTGCAAAAGAATTTTGAAAAGAAGAATATACGCGACGCCAGCAGGCACAAGAATAATGAGAAGCTGCTGTAAGCCTCAACCCCGCGAATTAAGGCTATTTTAAACCTATTGTTTACCCGCTGCCTATATTTGCTTTACTAAAAAAACCGCCATACAATGGCAAAAGCATTTTCAACCTTTTTTGCCTTACTAATCTTTCTTGCATTTACTGCGCGCGCCCAGGAAAAACTGCCTGATTTTGGCCAGGTTGATACCACTGACCTCCAGTTAAAAGAGTGCCTTTTTGACAAGAGTGCACCCGCCATGTACCTGGTTAATTATGAAAATGCCGTGTTTGAAGTAACCCAGGGTGGTTTGTATATTGATATTGAAAGGTGGGCGCGTATAAAAATATTCAATCAAAATGGCTACGGCAGTGCAAGTATTGAAATACCGTTTATAAGCTCAAATAAAATAGACAAAATTCTTGATATAGCGGCTTACGTGTATAATATTGATGAGCAGGGTAATATACTTACGGAAAAACTTGAAAAGAAAGATCTTTTTATTGAAAAATCTAAAAAGGGAAACGGATATATACGGTTTGCTTTTCCCAAAGTAAAACCAGGTACAGTAGTTGAATACAAATATACGGTTGAAAGGGCAAACTGGCCGGGCTTTGATCCATGGCTATTTCAAAATGATCTGCCGGTACAGTTATCAGTTTGTAAGCTAAAATATAATTCGGATGTTGATATAAAAATGCAGGTGCATGCAACATTGCCTTATGTAAGCAGGCCTGATACAGTAAAGGCGCTTGACGGGCATTACAAAAAGCTTGAGCAGAATTTTATTATGCAAAATGTTCCGGCCATGCATAGTGAGCCTCTGATGTCAACCTTGTATGATAACCTGCAACGCATCGCATTTGCAATATTGCCAGGCAGGGGGCACAGGCCCGCTATTGAAGGCAAGACAATTGAAGATGACTGGAAGATATATACGGTGGAATTACTTAACTCCCCCTACTTCGGGGGCCAGTTTAGTATCGACATACCACATACCAAAGGCACCCTTGATTCAATAAAGGCCTTGAAGCAGGATGCTGATAAAATACATGCTGTTTATCATTGGGTAACCCGTACTGTGCAGTGGAATGGTTACCAATCTATATCAGCAGACGACCTCTCCGAGGTATGGAAGAACAGGAAAGGAAACAGCGCTGAAATAAATATATTAATACTTAATTTTTTACGGAAGGTGGGTGTACGTTGCCTGCCGTTACTGGTAAGTACCTGGGCCAATGGGGAAACAGATATGTACTTTGCAAGCCTTACACAATTTGATGGCGTGGATATTTTCGCTTTTAACGGCAATAAATATTATATAATTGACGGAACGCAAAAAAACCAGTCGTACAATATACCGCCCTATAACGTGCTTAACAGCAATGCATTTATTGCAGACCTTTTCACCAGCAACTGGCTGCATATTGAAAGCAAGGGCGAAATAATGAAGAGTGATATAAGTATGCAGGGCGGCATAGACCGCAGTGGTGTGTTAACTGGTAAAGTGAACGTTTCTTATTTTGATTATGCGCGGGCAGATATACTTGCTGCAAAACAGTATGACGATGATGAACCTTCAAAAAGCCTTACAAGCAGTGATGTTGCCGCAAAAATTGACAGCGCCAAAACAGAGAACTTAAATGATGCAGATAAACCCCTCATCAAGTCATTCAATGTTAAGCTTGACCTACAGCAAACGGGCGACTATTATTTTCTCGACCCGTTTTTCCTCATGTCTTTTAAAAAGAACCCTTTTAATGATACCTCACGCAAAACCGACATTGATTTTGGCAGCAAACAATCTTACACTACGCTAATGAGTATTAAGCTGCCTGCAAACTTTATTGTAAGTGAGTTGCCACCCGACAAAAATATTGCAATGATTGATTCTGCCATTGTTTTTACAAGATCGTATTACCAGGATAACGAAGGGCTGCAGATAAAAATGGGCCTTAGGGTAAACAGGCCATTTTTTATAAAAGAGGAGTATGCCGGCATGAAAGATTTTTTTGATAAAATTTATGCGTTGCTTAACGATAATATTTTAATTAAACGAAAAGATAACTAAGTGTATATTTATAACAACCCTTTTAAAATGATGAGAAAAATACTGTTATCCTTTGCTATGCTTGCCTGCGTGGCTTCTTCAAAAATACAGGCCCAGGAAAAATTGCCTGATTTTGGCAAAATTGATATGGCCGACATGCTGTTAAAAGACTGCCCTTTTGATAAAAGTGCCAATGCCATGAATTTAATAAGAACTGAAAATGTAGTTTTTACTGTTGATGGCTATACCGGCGCCCCAAAAATAACTACTGAATACAGGCTAAGAATAAAAATATTTGATGAAAGCGGTTT
This sequence comes from Bacteroidota bacterium, assembly GCA_013285915.1. Classification (GTDB taxonomy): domain Bacteria; phylum Bacteroidota; class Bacteroidia; order Chitinophagales; family Chitinophagaceae; genus JABDFW01. Next base: position 25,487 of record JABDGS010000037.1, on the reverse strand, counting down.
TAAAAATGCATCTGTGTCAATACCTTATGTTGGCAACAGCCGCATTTCAAAAGTAACAGACATTGAAGGAGTAATGTTTACACTTGATGACCAGGGTAATATTGTAACACAAAAGCTTGATAAAGACCAAATATTTAAGGAGAAGGCCAAAGGCAAAACCGCCCATAACGAAGTGCGCTTTACATTTCCTAACTTAAAAAAAGGTGCGGTTATTGAATACCGTTATACCAAAATAAATAAAACCGGCTTCCATATTGCGCCATGGTTTTTCCAGGAGCTGTTGCCATCACGCTTTACAAAATGCAGCATTACCTATCCTTCGGGTATAGGCGATATGAAATATCACTTTGTGGCAAGCCTGCCAATTGAAAAAGACTCATCTGAAAACACGTATAACAAGAGTTTTTATAATGAAGGCAAAAGGGCATTTACCATGCGCAACGTACCTGCCTTTAAGCCAGAACCCTTAATGACATGCCTGCAGGACAACCTGCAGAGGGTTGAGTTTGCAATGATGAATAAAGGCTTTTTTTCGTCTGACGACAATTTCCGGTGGAGCATGTATAATATTGAACTGCTGCATTCGGCATCTTTTGGCTTACAGTTTACTCAAGCCATACCGGGTTCTGAGGCTTTTATTGATTCAGTAAAAGCATTGAAAGATACCGGCGAAATAATTAACAGGGTTTACCAGTATGTAAAAAGGGAGATCAGTTGGAATGGCGAGCAAACATTCTTTTCAGGCGACCTGGCTGAATGCATAAAAGATAAATCGGGCAGCAGCGCTGAAATGAATATTTTGTTGCTTAACCTGCTGAGGAAGGCCAATATTAATTGCTTCCCTGTTTTAATAAGCACGCGCGATAATGGTAAAATTGACCGCTCATTCCCTACCCTAAGCCAGTTTAATGCTGTAGATATATTAACCGTAAACCGCGACACGGTATTTGTACTTGATTGCACGCAAAAAAACCTGTCGTACAAAACAACACCGGCCAATGTACTTAACTGCGAAGCACTGATAGTTGATAAAGATGTACACAAATGGGTGATGATCAGCGATAGGCGCGCCCTTATGAATACTGAGTTATATATTAATGCCCAAATGGACAGTACCGGCGTTATGCACGGTATGGGGCGTATAATTTATACGGGTATTGCTAAAGCAGAAGAGATAAAAGACGAGGAAAAAGAGAAGAAAAAAGATTCAAAAGAGCTGCTTGATTCCGACACGCCTGAAGACCTTAAAATTGACTCATCAACAACTGAGCATGAAAACGATGATTCGGATACACTGCTGCACAGAATTAATTTTCATGCAACGCTGTCAAATACCGACAACCTGTATTTTCTTAACCCGTTTATGTTCTCACTATTCAAAAAGAACCCGTTTAAAGACAGTATAAGATATTCGGATATTGATTTTGGGTGTAACCAATCGTATGTTACTAGAATTCTTGTTTTAGTGCCGGAGAATTTTAGTGTTGAAGATTTACCAAAGTCTATTGCGATACGAACAGAGGACTCAAGCATATTGTTTAAACGCGAATTCTTAACCGCAAACAACCAGGTGCTGATACGCCACTCATTTAATTTTAACCGCGCACTGTTTTCCAGTGATGAATATGCCGGTTTAAAAACATTTTTCGACAAAGTATATGCCTTGATAAATGAGCAGATTGTTTTGAAGAAGAAGGAGGATTAATTGATTGGTAAAGATTAGTAAGGGCCGGTTGATCAGTTGATTAGTAAAATGAGTTACAGGTAAATACCAGTTGCCCAAGGATTCCTTTGGAGATTAGTTAGTCGAAAAAGGACCCAAAGACATAATTCCTATCACAGAGTATAATACTCAATCCGCTGCTGCTAATGAGCATTGAGTGTTGAATATTGAGTGTTTTGTTTTCCTACTCAACGGGTTTTACAAATCAACCAGCTTTTACCAATGGACAAATCAACCCTCTCTTACCAATCAACTACTTACTCACCATCTTCACAACGGGAATGATCATTTCCTCAAGGCTCACCCCGCCATGCTGAAACGTGTTACGGTAATAATTTACGTAATAGTTATAATTATTGGGATAGCACAAAAAGCCATCTTCCTTCGCGAATATAAAAGAGGAGTTTACATTAGGCACGGGCAGGCCAATTTCACGAGGGTCCCTAAAGGCTAAAACTTCTTTGGGATCGTAATTTAAATTACGCCCATGCTTGTAACGCAGGTTAGCAGTGGTTTGCTTATCGCCAATTACTTTACACGGCGTTTTTACACGCACGCTGCCATGGTCGGTAGCAAGCACAATATTTATTTTTTTATCAGCTATCCTTTTAAGCGCCTGGTTTAACGGGCTATGCTCAAACCAGCTGCGGGTTATGCTGCGGTAGCTGGTCTCGTCAGCGGCAAGTTCTTTCAGCACTTCCATCTCGGTACGCGCATGGCTAAGCATATCCACAAAATTGTAAATAATAATGTTCAGGTCGTTCTGCAGCAGGTTATGCACGTTATTTACCAGTTGCTGCCCGTCTGTATGGTGTATTATTTTAGTATAGCTGAATTTTATGTCGGGGCGCTTAAGCCTCTTCAGCTGCGCCCTGAAAAATTCTTCTTCGTGCATGTTTTTGCCACCTTCATCATCATCATTTTTCCATTCATTGGGAAATTGCTTTTCTATTTCAACAGGCAGCATGCCCGCAAAAATTGCGTTGCGCGCGTATTGTGTAGCGGTGGGTAAAATACTGTAAAACGTATCCTCTTCCACAATCCGAAAATTTTCGGCAAACAGGGGCTGTATAGCCTTCCACTGGTCATATCGCAGGTTGTCGATCAGTATAAAAAATGTCGTTGTACCTTTTTCTACATTTGGCAGCACTTTTTGCTTTACAAGGTTATGCCCCATAACTGGTATATTGGTTGCACCTGGTTTAAGCCACCCCGCGTAATTTTTACTTATGAACTTAAAAAATTCCGTATTAGCTTCCTGCTTTTGTGTTTGAAAAACCTCCCGCATCTCGGGGCTGTCGCTTTTCTCCATCTCAAGCTCCCAGTAAACAAGTTTTTTATAAATATCCATCCACTCGTTATAATCGGGGTTGCTGTTTAATGCCATAAACAGGTGCCTGAACTGCTGCTGGTAGGCAGTAGTGGTTTTTTCGGCTACCAGCCTTTTATTGTCAATTATTTTTTTAAGGCTAAGCCAAACCTGGTTGGGGTTAACCGGCTTAATAAGGTAATCTGTTATCTGGCTGCCAATGGCATCATCCATCAGGTTTTCCGTTTCATTTTTGGTAATAAGCACCACCGGTATTTGCCTGTTAACTTCTTTAATTTTCTGAAGCGTTTCAAGGCCTGTAATGCCGGGCATACTTTCATCAAGCAAAACAACATCCACATGGTGCTCTTTTACAAAATCAATAGCCTCAAAACCATTGGTTAATGTATGTACTTCGTAGCCCTTATTTTCGAGAAAGATCTTTTGAGAGTGTAGGCTTTCTATTTCGTCATCTACCCAAAGTATAGTTGCAATCGCCATGAGCTAAACGGTATTAGGTTTATAAAAGTAATAATATTGCAGATTGGCGATTGCGGATTGCAGATTTACTGAAAGAAGTATTATACATTGGCAATTAAACTAAGGCTTTTTTACCTGCAAATGATTAAACAACTCCTTCTAATTCTTGTTCAATCAGGTCCTTGTAAATCTGCAATCCGCAATCGCCAATCTGCAATCCTAACGCAAATTTCATGTAGAACCCTAAAGTTGTATTTTTGACCGCTTTCTTTAACAGGATATTTAACAAATTGCCGCCAGTATGCCTTTAAGCAGGAGAAAAATAGTTAACGACCCCGTGTATGGCTTTATTACTATTGATAACCAGCTGATACTTGATATTATTGCTCACCCGTATTACCAACGCCTGCGCAGGATACATCAAATGGCGCTGGCGTATCTTGTTTACCCGGGGGCTGTGCACACCAGGCTGCACCACTCATTGGGAGCGTACCATTTAATGTGCCAGGCAATTAGTGAACTTAAAGCCAAAGGTGCGGATATAACAACCGACGAAGAAACAGCAGCCAAAGCGGCTATTTTATTGCACGATATTGGGCATGGCCCGTTTAGCCATGCACTGGAAAATATATTAATACCTGGTACGGACCATGAGGAAATTGGGCTGAAGATGATGCACCGTATGAATGACGAGCTGGGTGGCAAACTACAGTTGGCCATTGAATTATTTACCGGTAAATACCACAAACATTTTTTACACCAGCTTATAAGCGGGCAGCTTGATGTTGACCGTATGGATTACCTTACGCGTGATAATTTTTTTACCGGCGTAAGTGAAGGTGTAATTGGTTACGACCGCATTTTAAAAATGCTGACAGTGCATAACGGCCAGCTTATGATTGAAGAGAAAGGAATTTACAGTGTTGAAAAATTTTTGGTGGCCCGCCGGCTTATGTACTGGCAGGTGTACCTGCATAAAACGGTGCTTTCCTCTGAAAAGATGCTTATAAAAATAGTTGAGCGTGTTAAGGAAATTTTTAACACAACAGATGTAACATTAAAGATTTCGTCACCGTTAGATTATTTTTTTGAAAGCTTTACGGGAACAATGGATAAAAAGGCACTGGATGAGTTTTGCATGCTTGATGATGACGATTTAATGTTTGCTGTAAAAAAATGGGCACGCCATCCAGACAGAGTATTATCAGTTCTTTGCAAGGGGCTGCTAAACCGGAATTTATACAAATGCAGGTTGCAGGGCATGCCTTTTGACGAAAACGAAGTACAGGAAAAAAGAAAAAAACTGGCAGCAAAGTATAATATATCCGTAAACGAGGCAAGGTATTTTGCTTTTACCGGCGTAGCGACAAATACAACATACCGCCTTGCGGATGAGCACATAAATATTTTGTTTAAAGACGGAACGGTGAAGGGTATTTCGCAGGTTGATAACCCGCTTATACATGAAACCCTTTCGATGCAGGTTAAAAAATTTTACATTTGCGAATTAGTTTAACCCCCATTAGCCACAGGTTTATATAACCTGCAGCTTTAAGACAAACGTATAACATGACATTTACGGCAGCACAAATAGCCATGCTAATAAATGGAACGGTGGAAGGAGATGCGATGGCAGCGGCAGGATCGTTTGGAAAGATTGAAGAAGCTAAACCGGGGCAACTGGCCTTTTTAGCTAACCCCAAATACGAGGAATATCTATATACAACCCAGGCTTCTGTTATAATAATAAACAACTCCCTTGAACTTAAACAACCGGTTAGCGCGGCACTTATACGGGTTGCGGATGCTTATACTGCTTTTGCTACCTTATTGAATACATACCAGGAAATGGTTACCCAGCAGCTTAATGGCATACAGCAGCCGGTTTTTATGCACGAAACTGCAAAAGTGGGCAGTAATGTGTTTATAGCAGCTTTCACGTATCTGTCTGAAAATGTTGAGGTTGGCGATAACGTAAAGCTTTTTCCGGGTGTTTTTTTAGGTAACAATGTAAAAGTGGGCAAAAACTGCATTTTGCACGCGGGCGTAAAAGTGTATAACGATTGTGTTTTGGGCAATAATGTAACAATACACAGCGGCACGGTAATAGGCAGTGATGGTTTTGGTTATGCGCCGCAGGCTAATGGCAGTTATAAAAAAGTGCCGCAAATAGGTAATGTGGTTTTGGAAGATTTTGTTGAAATAGGATCAAACACATGTATTGACAGGGCTACCATTGGTTCAACTATAATAAGGTCAGGCGCCAAACTTGACAACCTTATACAGGTTGCACACAATGTTGAAGTAGGCACCAATACGGTGATAGCAGCCCAGGCGGGGGTTAGCGGCAGCACCAAAATTGGCAATAATGTTATGATTGGGGGCCAGGCAGGCGTTGTAGGCCATATTCACATTGCTGATGGCAGCAAGATAAATGCGCAAAGTGGTGTAAGTAAATCAATTAAAACGCCCAATACTGCCGTAACCGGCAGCCCGGCCTTTGATTATACCAGCGCTTTACGCAGCCAGGCGGTAAGCCGTAACCTGCCCGAAATGGAGAAAAGAATAAGCGAGCTTGAAAAGTTGGTACATCAATTGATTACGGAGAAGGAAATATTGTAATAATATTTAATACAAGGCTTATTTATAAAAATCAGCATCTAAAATCGTGTTTCCGCCTGTATCTATTTTATAAATTATTTATATTAAATTAAGTATTGTTATAATTTCTTATAAAACTGTTACAAATAGCGTTTAAGGCTAAGCCAATTATAAAATTGTTATTTTTGCCCTTATATTAATTACTCATTAGCTGAATATTTGCTATTCGGCACAAAGTGAGCGGTGCAACTGCAGTCGGTTCAGTACAGTCGCCTGCCACATACCAAAATATGAATTCAAACTTTAATCCTGACAAACAGCATACTCTTGCGGCTGCTATAAATATTAGTGGTACCGGGTTGCATACCGGTGTTTTGGTTGATATGTCATTAAAACCGGCAAGCCCCGGTTTTGGTATCCAATTTCAACGTATTGACCTTCCAAATCAACCAGTTATAAAAGCCGATTGCGATCTTGTTACTGATGTTAGCCGTGGCACCACCCTGCAGGTAGGCGATGTTAAAGTAAGCACCGTTGAACATATTCTGGCAGCCCTGGTAGGTATGGGGGTTGATAATGTTTTGATTGAATTGAACGGGCCTGAAATACCTATTATAGATGGGAGCAGCCTGCCTTTTACCGATTTAATAGAGGAAGCCGGGGTTTTTGAGCAGGAAGCTGCAAAAAACTGGTACAGTATTGACGAGAACATTTATCACTACGACGATGTAAAAAGGGTTGAGATGGTGGCCCTGCCATCAATTGAATACCAGATAACTACGCTTATTGACTTTAATAGCCCCGTATTGGGCACACAACATGCCGGGCTTAAAACCATTCGTGATTTTAAAACAGAAATTGCTCCCTGCCGCACGTTTTGCTTTTTGCATGAGCTTGAAATGCTGCTGGACAACAACCTTGTAAAAGGCGGCGATATTAACAATGCTATTGTGGTAGTTGATAAACCCGTTACTGAAGAGGAAATGATAAGGCTTGCAAAAGCATTTAACAGGGAAAAAGTTGAAATAAAAAGCGAAGGGTACCTGAATAACCTTGAACTACGGTTTCCTAATGAGCCTGCAAGGCACAAGCTATTAGACGTTGTGGGCGACCTGGCGCTTATTGGTTACCCCATTAAGGCAAGAATAATTGCAAACCGGCCTGGCCACAGCACCAATGTTGAGTTTGCAAAAAAAATAAAACAATACATACGTAAAAACAAGCATGTAATTAAAAATGTGCCGATGTACGACCCTGCCCAGCCGCCTGTATACGCATTAGACCATATTGAAAGAACACTGCCACACCGTTTTCCCTTCCTGCTGGTTGATAAAATAATTGAACTTACCGATACACGTATAGTGGGCATTAAGAATGTAACATTCAATGAATGGTTTTTCCAGGGGCATTTTCCCAATAACCCCGTAATGCCGGGGGTGCTGCAAATTGAAGCTTTGGCCCAAACAGGCGGCATTCTGTGCATAAATGCCATGAAAGATGGCCAATACGATACTTATTTTTTAAAGATCGACAACTGCAAGTTTAAACAGAAAGTTGTGCCGGGTGATACAATGATTTTAAAGATGGAATTAAATCAACCCATAAGAAGGGGGATTTGCGACATGAAAGGCACTGTATATGTTGGCGGCAAGGTAGCAACGGAGGCTGACCTTGTTGCTCAAATAGTTAGAAGAAATTGATACGCGTTAAACCAAAGCTTTTGTAACAAGTCTTTGGAGGGTTGTAAACCATTATAAATATTTTTTAAACTTTTTAATCATTTACATGATCCATCCACATACCTACATCCACCCAAATGCCAGGCTGGCACAAAATGTAAAGGTTGACCCCTTTACCGTTATTCACCAGGACGTTGAAATTGGTGAGGGAACGTGGATAGGCAGTAATGTAACCATAATGGAGGGCGCCCGCATAGGCAAAAACTGCCGTATTTTTCCGGGTGCTGTACTTTCTGCCACACCGCAGGATCTAAAATTTAACGGCGAAAAAACTTATGTTGAAATAGGCGACAATACAACCATACGCGAGTTTGTAACCATAAACCGTGGCACCACTGACAGGCTTAAAACCAAGGTAGGCAACAATTGTCTTATTATGGCTTATAGCCATATAGCACACGATTGTATTATCGGCAATAACTGCGTTATGAGTAATAACAGCCAGTTTGCAGGCCATGTAATAATGGACGATTGGGCATGGGTTGCAGGCGTTTGCGCTGTACACCAGTTTGTGCATATTGGCCAGCACGCTTACATAGGCGGCGGCAGCCTTGTAAGCAAAGATGTTCCCCCTTACATTAAAGCAGTGCGTTCACCATTAAGCTACGGCGGTGTTAACAGTGTTGGCCTTAAGCGCAGGGGTTTTAGCCTTGACCAAATAAACCATATACTGGATATTTACCGCGTTATATATAACAAAGGAATGAACATAAGCCAGGCGCTGGAATATATTGAAGAAGAAGCACCGGCTACTGATGAGCGCGACGAAATAGTAACCTTTATACGCGAAAGCGGCAGGGGCATAATTAAGAGATACAGCAAAGGTGCCGGGGAAGAAGACGATTGATCGCAGATTTGCGGATTGCAGATTTAATGCATAAAGCCATGGAGATTTTTGAATCTTTATAGCTTTTTTGTTTGTGGCTTGGTCGTGTAAAAAAGTTGCTATTTTCCGGTCAGCGCTGTCAAATACCGGCTGCCAACTGTCAGCTTCTTTGCTTTACTTTGCGGCAGATGCAGATAGTTGTACAAAATGCAGGTAAGAGGTTTAACCGGGACTGGATATTCCGTAAAATGAATTTTACGTTTAACAGCAGTCAGTCCTACGCCATTACTGGTCCTAATGGAAGCGGTAAGAGCACATTGCTGCAGGCTATTGCAGGAGCAATTAATATTGCAGAGGGGAGTGTGCAGTTTACAATTAACAATACCCCGGTGCCAGCCGATGAAATGCACAAACATATCTCTATCGCAGCGCCGTACCTCGAGCTTGTGGAAGAAATGACCGCAAAGGAATTCCTGCAATTTCATCAAACATTCAAGCCTTTTATTAGTGGTTGCACCAGTAATTCAATTCTCAGGGAAATTGATCTGGAGAAAGCGGCAGACAAACAAATCCGCTACTACAGCAGCGGTATGAAGCAGCGTGTAAAACTGGCCCAGGCCGTTTTTTCTGATGTACCTGCTATACTATTAGATGAACCCTGCACTAACCTTGATGCGCCGGGATATGAGTTATACCATAGCCTTATAAACAACTATTGCAGCAACAGGCTTGTAATAGTTAGCAGCAATGATATTGATGAGTACAGTTTTTGCACCACCCGTTTGAGTATGACAGATTTTAAACCTTAGCTACTTTACATGGCCCAGGCATATAACACAAGCTTGTATAATCCGTCTCCATAATTTAAATGTGCCAAAATGAGGTAATTCTATAACTGGTTGATCTTTGTGGTTGATATACCGCTACTTTTGTCGCGACAGAATTTCAATTAAAGGGCACACTCAATGGCAGCCTTCAACCAGCACGTGTGTATTTCGTACAACCTTTTTACACATCTCAGTACATCATGTACCGGCACAAACTCCGGGGCGGCTTAAGTATTAAAGGGTAAAGGGTATATTTTTATTAACAACACATGCAATTGTGCATTGTTTTTTTAAGTCATTGAAAAAATATGCTGTTTAGAATTGTGCTGTTTTTGCTGGGTATATGTTTAACCGTGAAGGGTGTAACACAATGCTCTACGTTGGGGCAGTATCCGGCATCGGCATTTCCAATATGTGGCACTGCTATTTTTAATCAAAATACAGTCCCTATTTGTAACGAACCACTTGTTCCCATAAGTGGTTGCGGGCAATACCAGGGTGTTAACCCCTTCTTCTACAAGTTCACTTGTTACAAATTTGGCACACTTGAATTTTTGATAACACCAAACGACCTTGGCGACGATTATGACTGGCAAATATTTGATGTTACAAATGCAATAAGGCCGGACGATATTTTTACAGATCCCACTTTGTTTGTAGAAGCCAACTGGAGTGGCACCTACGGTAAAACTGGGGCGGCCGTGGGCAACCCGGCACTTGTTGTTTGTGCGTCGGTACCGGGCAAGTCAAACCCGTTCAGTAAACCCGTTTTGCTGCAGCAGGGCCACAAATACATTTTATTGGTAAGCCACTACACAAACTCACAAAGTGGCTATTCATTGTCTTTTGGTGGGGGAACAGCGGTTATAACAGATACAACCCAGCCAGCAATAGTAAACGCAAATGCCAATTGTGGGGGAACCGAAATTGGCGTGCATGTTAGCAAAAGTGTTTTATGCTCAAGCCTTGCAGCCGATGGCAGTGATTTTACTCTTTCATCAGCTCTTGCAAAAATTACAGGCGTATATAGTACCAATTGTTCAACTGGTTTTGATATGGACAGTATGGTATTGGCACTTGATAAGCCTTTACCGCCGGGCACTTATACTGTTTATTCAAAAAGGGGCGGCGATGGCAATACATTGCTTGATGCCTGCGGTAACGAGCTGCCACCCGGCGATAGTGCACAGTTTACTGTTGAGTATGTACCGCCTACGCCTTTTGATAGTATTATGCCTGTAACGCCATGCATGGCAAAAGAGCTAACGCTGTTTTTTGACAAAAAAATAAAATGCAGCAGCATTGCCGCCGATGGCAGCGATTTTATTGTTACCGGCCCCCAGGCAGTAACCGTAGAAAGGGCAAAAGGTGATTGTAACAACAACAGCACTACGCAAACAATAACAATTACGTTACTAAAGCCCATACTGGCAGGGGGCAATTACCAGGTTGAGCTGGTGGAAGGCAACGATGGCAATACGATAATTGATGAATGCAGCCAGCAAACGCCCGCAGGGCAAACGGTTGGCTTTACTACCAGCAGCGCCGTATCAGCGGCGTTTAATGTGCAGGTAAAGTTGGGTTGCACGCAGGATACGGTGCAACTTTACCACGATGGGGCTAACGGTGTTACAAAATGGGATTGGCTTTTTGATGATGGCGTAGCTTATAATACACAAAATGTTACCAGGTTGTTCAGTAATTACGGAGACAAATCTGTAAGCCTGCAGGTGTCAAATGGCACCTGTTCTGACAGCGCTACCCAAACCTTCACCCTTAATAACCAGTTAAAAGCAAGGTTTTCATCACCGCCGCAGCTTTGCCCGGAAGATAAAGCAGTTTTTACAGATAGCAGTATTGGGAAAGTAACAGCATGGGCGTGGAATTTTGGCAATGGCGCCGTTTCCGGGCTTCAAAACCCGCCGCCGCAACAGTACCCCTTTTCTTCGGGCGACAAATACTATGCTGTAAAACTTATCGTTAGTGATAGTGCCGGCTGCCTTGATACTGCTTTGTATAACCTAAAAGTTTTGTATACGTGTTATATTGCAGTACCCACTGCTTTTACCCCAAATGGGGATGGCATTAATGACTACCTTTACCCGCTTAGTGCCTACAAGGCAAAAAACCTTGAGTTCAGGATATTTAACAGGTGGGGGCAACAGCTTTTTGAAACAAAGGACTGGACAAATAGGTGGGATGGTACATTTAAAGGCTCCCTTCAGCCGGCAGGTGTATATGTTTGGTTTCTTAATTATACCAATATTGATACAAATCAAAAATACTCGCTCAAAGGAACGTCGGTATTGATAAGGTAAAATGATCAATCATTTATTGTTAAAATAAGCTGTGTATTGCAGCATTACCCTATTTTTATAAGTCAATTAGTGTATGTTTTTAAGAACGTTGTTATTACTGCTGCTTTTTGGGGGGCTTGCGTATACAAATTGTTTTAGCCAGTGTACAACATTGGGGCAAACGCCCCAAACAGCTTTTCCCGTTTGCGGCAGCAGCGTATTTACCCAAAATACTGTTCCTATATGTGTTAACGGCGGCATTTTGGTAAATGGCTGCACGGGCGACGGCGCGGTTTACGAGGATCAGAATCCGTATTGGTATAAATTTACCTGTTTTAAAGGCGGCACCCTGGTTTTTAATATTGTTCCGCATAACCTGGGTGATGATTACGACTGGGAAATATTTGATGTAACCGGCCGGGACCCGGCCATAGTTTTCAGCACTGACCCAAACACGATCAAAGCCATTTTTGTAGTGTGCAATTGGTCTGGTACCACTGGCAAAACCGGCACATCTACATTAGCCGCAAATTTAAGTGAGTGCGCAACCATACCCGGCACAAACCCAAATCCCCCTACATACAGCAAGCCACCAAATCTTATACAGGGCCATAACTACCTTTTGATGATAAGCCATTTTTCTGGTGATAATCAAAGCGGTTACGACCTCTCGTTTGGCGGCGGTACGGCCAGTATTACTGACACCCTTCCCCCAAGGTTCGCTTCGGCAATCCCTAATTGTGCGGGCAACAAAATCGGCCTTAAGCTTAATAAAAAAATGCAGTGCTCAAGCCTGTCAAACGATGCCAGCGATTTTAAATTAACGCCTGCTTTGGCAACTATCACTTCAGTGGCCGGTAATAACTGTCAAACAGGGTTTGATATGGATTCAGTTATTATTACGCTAAGCAACCCCCTGCCAAACGGTACTTATACCATATCAGCACAAACAGGCAACGACGAAAATACGTTACTGGATATTTGTTCCAACTTTGTTCCAGTTGGCGATAGTGCGGTATTTACTGTGCTGGCTGATAAGCCGGTACCATTTGACAGCATAACTCCGGTGGGTTGTTCGCCTGATACCCTGCAACTGGTTTTTAAGAAAAATATACAATGCAGTTCCATCGCGCCAAACGGCAGCGATTTTGTTATTTCAGGGCCGCACCCTGTTACAATAAAAAGTGCTTTTGCCAACTGCGATGGTAATGGCTTAAGTAATATCATCTTTATAAAGCTGGCATCTCCCATTAACCTTGCAGGCAATTACCAGGTTACCCTGGTTAAAGGCAGTGATGGCAATACAATTATTGACGAATGCGACCTTGAAACACCACCCGGAGAAAGTTTAAATTTTACAACGAGTGATACCGTTTCCGCCGCATTCAATGCTCAATTGCAGTTGGGCTGTAAGGCAGATACCCTTGTTCTTACCAATAATAGTGATAACGGGGTAAATTTCTGGCAATGGACGTTTGATGACGGAACCAAATTTTTAATCCAAGATGTTACAAGGATCTATAAAGATTATGGTAACAAAACTGCTTCGCTTTTAGTTTCCAATGGGGTATGTACCGATTCATCGTTGCAGGCTTTTGTACTTGATAACCAGCTTAAGGCAAGGTTTACGGGGCCATCAATACTTTGCCCGAACGATAAAGCCATTTTTGTTGATAGCAGTATTGGAAAAATTATTTCGTGGAACTGGTATTTTGGTAACGGGTACTCAAGCACCCAGGAAAACCCTCCCGCCCAGGTATATGGCGAGTTTACAAGAGAAAAATATTACCCTGTTCGTCTTGTAGTTGAGAATAGCAACCCGTGTTATGACACCTCGTATCTTGAGGTAAAAGTGTTGTACAACTGTTATATAGCCGTGCCTACTGCATTTACACCCAATGGAGATGGCACTAATGACTACCTGTACCCGTTAAATGCTTATAAAGCAAAAGACCTTGAATTCAGGGTATATAACCGGTGGGGGCAGCTTGTTTTTGAAACAAAAGACTGGACCCGTAAATGGGACGGGACAATAAACGGCGTGGCACAGGCCAGCGGAGTTTACGCATGGTATCTTAGCTATACAAATACCGATAACGGGCAGCAATATTTTCAAAAAGGCACAACCGTACTAATACGATAGCAGTATTACTAAAAACAAAAAAACCGCATGGTATAAACCAACGGTCTTTTTGTATCAAACAAAGGCCAAACCCCGAATATTTTGTTGATCAATGCTATGGCATTTGGCTAAAAATATGCACCTTGCCCCTTGGTGTAGCTATTAGTGCAATACTGCGGTCATCTTTTGTAACCTGTACATAATAGTTGCTTTTGCCAAATTCATCAATAAACATAATCTTGTCGGTAATAGCCCATCCGCTAAATTTCTTTTGAACATCATCAGTGGTTCCGGCGGGTAGCTCATCCAGTCCAATTTTAACGCTAAACCCAATCAGGCCGTCGTTGTCTGCATCCAAGTAAACTTTTACTTCTTTGCCGCTAAAATTAAATTCGGCTTTTTTGTAGCTGCCGGCAGATGTCCAGGTGGTTGCGGATTTTACACTGTTAACTGCATTTTTAAGGTTTTTAAACAGAACTTCATTTGTACCTGCAAAGCAGGTTGCTGTTAATGCTACCAATGCTATGGAAGCGATAATTAACTTTTTCATTTTTGTAAGTTTTAAATAATTTGAAGAATGATTTGTTTTTTTTAGCCGGGTAACCCTGCCACAATATGAATCGTAAAAACAATAAAGAAGGAAACATTGAAAACAAAAAAAAACAACAGCCTGAAATAAAAATTAGGTAAATTGGGTAATCTTAAAGCCCCACTTTAATTGGTAACCCACGACGAAGAAATACTTCAGGGACTAAAATCAGGCTACAGCCAACGTATAGCCCGGGAAAAAGATTTATATCTTGTGTATAATTATTTTATTGACGAAGGCTGCCGCAAATACAATCTAACCCGCGATGATAGCTTCAGTATGTACAGCGACGCGGTTTTGGCAACAATACACAATATTATTAGTGGCAGTTTCGACGGGCGTTCATCCTTAAAAACATACCTCTTCCAAATTTTTTCCAATAAATGTATTGACCTCATAAGAAAAAGCACGACTAATAAGGAAAGTGTTCATCAGTCAGCAGGTTTGCCGGATCTTTTAGAGCAATTGCCAGATGCCGCAAAAAATGTAATTGAAAAACTAATAGACGCGCAAAAGATAAAAGCAATAAAAGAACAATTGGCGAATATTGGCGAAAAATGCAGGGAAATACTGTTACTGTTTGAAGATGGTTTTACTGACAGGGAGATAGCGGCAAGGCTGTTATATAACAGCGTTGCGGTTGCAAAAACAACACGCTTACGCTGCCTGGATAAGCTGAGGGAACGCATTAAGCCTAACACAAAATAGGGTTACATAACCCAAAGCGGGCGTTATGCGGCAATTTGAATATCCACTATCTAAACAGAATTGTAATGGAAGAAACATACAACTATATTGAAGCATACTTTACACAAACACTTAGCGAAAGCGAGCGAAAGGTTTTTGAGCAAAGGTGCATTGATGATGAAGCCTTTGCAAACGATGTTGCTTTTTACGCAGCATCCAGGCAGGCTATTCGCCAACAGCTTTTACAACAAAAGCAAGAGCAGTGGGCAGAAACCACTTCAGCAGAACAAATACAACATATTAAACCTGTAAGCAGAAGCCTGGTGCGCCGTATGATGCCTTATGCCGCAGCAGCCTGCGTTATATTGTTTGTGGCGGTTTATTTTATAACGCAAAATTCATCACCCGGCAGCCTGGCGCGTGGTTTTGCAGATAAAAATTTCTCTCATATTAATAATGTCCTTGGTCCATCCGATACCATGCAGCAGGCGGTTGAGGTATTTAATAACAAGGACTACGCAGCTGCTAAAAAAATGTTTGAGCTACTGCAAAAAAAATATCCCGGTGATGCGGATGAAAAAAAATATTTGGGACTTAGTTACCTTTTTACGCAGGATTACGACAAAGCATTGCATGAGTTTGACAGCCTTGCAAAAATGCAGCTGCAAAGTAACCCCGGAAATTTTTTAAAAGCAATAACCTTGATGGAAAGAGGCAGCAGAAGCGACCTGGAGCAGGCAAAACAACTACTGCAACAGGAAGCTGACAGCAACACGGAATGGAGCGGGCAGGCTAAGGACTGGCTTAAGAAAATGTGAGGAGCGATTAAATAACTTTTGGTTTCACATATTACATATCACATCTCTAAATCATAAAAACATGAAACGGTTTAACATAAAAAGATCCTTTAAAGGGCTGTTTTTTCTTTCCATTTTGCTTACTGGGGTGTTGTTTTTTAGTACCAGCTGTAACGATAATCAATCAAGTAACCCGCCTACAAACGGGTATACCAACGATTCATTCCCTGGCATGATAGTCTGGATAAAACCTGGTTCTACCAGGGCAGACCTTAACAATTGGCTGAACAATAATGTTAAGGGGTTAGGCCCCATTGATACTGCAGCCTATTGCAGTACCTGCGATAATTCGCTGATATTATTAAAAGGCCAGGGGCCAGACCTGTTTTTACAACACCAAACAGCTTCTGGCGGCGGAGGATCTACGGGCAATCCCTTAACCGGTGATGACGGGCCAATATATTACAGCTACAATTTTGAGTTTCCCTACACAGATGCTATAGACAGCTCTGAAATTCCACCGTCCGCCAAAATAAAATTTGGCAAAGCGTACACTGATTCGGTGACCGTTGCAGTATTTGATTCAGGGATAGATTCCACGCTTATTAGCTATAACAGGTTTTTTTATATAAGCAGCTCACCTTCCTGCATCGTTAATTCAGCAGCTACCACCGGTTGGAATTTTTCGGCAAACCCAACAAATGGCTTTTGGGAAGATGACTTTAACCAAAGGCACGGCACAAAAGTATCTGCGTTAATAATTGGGCAGGTAAATGCACTTGGCGGTACCGGGGTAAAACTGCTGCCAATAAAAATTGTTACGAAGGCCGGTACAGGTAATTTGTTTAATGCACTTTGCGGGTTTAGTTATGCTGCAAACCGTGGTGCCAAAATAATAAATGCGAGCTTTGGTTATTATGCTCCCGATAAGCATGATCCTGCCGGGCTCGGTACATCTTATGCTACCCTGTTTAAAGCATTTATACAAAAATATCTTACCCAAAATAATATATTACTTGTAGCTGCTGCGGGCAACACAACACCTGATGAAAATATACGCAACCTTGATAAAGTAGCTTTTTACCCGGCATCATTTGCAGGCGACCCCGATTTGCCTAATGTTATTGCTGTAACCACCGTTTTTGAAGACCCTATCACACACAATGCTACTGTTAGCGGCACGCAAAATTTCTCGGCTAATGTGGTGGATATAGGCGTTAATGCGGATGTAATGCCAAACTATTTATTTTCCAATCCATTCCGCACTTCACATACGCTAAACGGCTCATCGTTTGCTGCGCCTGTAGCAACAGGCCAAATATGCGCCAATTATCACTTGCTGTTAAACGCGGCTGGCGCATTCCAGGCAAACAGGGCAGCGGTATTAAACATGTTAAATGCACAGCATCTCATTCATACAAATGCAGCCCTTACCGGTTTTATAAGAGGGCAAAACATAATGATAAAAAGACCCGCGAATAATTAAAATATGCAGCCGATAAGAAGAACATACGTGATAAATATATGCGTTGCTGTTATTGCGCTGGGCATAGCATTTAATACTGGTGCCCAGTGCAATAACAGCACATGCATTTGGGATAAACTTATCGCGGTTGAAAATAACACAGCGTATACACCCGCCATAAAATATAAAGAGGTACTCGCGCTTAAAAGTCAATTTGAAGCGGCAAACTTAAAACATGACTCGGTTTATGCAAGAATTTTTCACAGGCTTGGTGCCCTCAGGTACGGCATGGACAACTTAATTGCAGGTAATGAGGCTATAAATAATACGTTACTGGCAGTGAGAATAAATATGAGTGGTGTTAAGGGTAGTTGTAAAAGCTTTGCAGCAAAAAGTTATTACAACCTGGGATTATTGTACGAGTCTCTTCACTTGTATGAAAAGGCTTTGCGGTATTTAGATAGTTCAATACAAGTTGCCAGTCAATTTCCTGGACCCGGCAACATTGGATTGACTGCACGAACAAAGCTTGTGGAATTGCTGGTATACCAGGAAGCCGATTACCAAAAAGCTGAAGAAGAAAGCAGCCAGGGCATTATTGAGGCTACCAGGGCAGGTGATGATGCAACAGTTTTGGGATTTTATAACTTAAGGGCATCGGCGTTGCTTTTCCAGGGGCACTTGCAGCAGGCAGCAAAAGATGCCGATAGCGCACTAGCCTGGGCCGACCAAAATAATTACGACCAGCTTGCATCGGCTTTTAAAACCAGAGCACAGGTATTTGGAAAGCTAGGTGATGGCGAAAAGGCGATAAAATATTTTATACATGCAATAAAGCAACGAAAAAGTACTGGTGCCCCTGAGAAAGTAGCGGATGATTATGTTGACTTTGGAAATTATTATATTAATGTAGGGCATGATTACAATAAAGCAAAGGAGTGTTATTTTAACGCACTTAACTATGCAAAACAGTCGGGAAATTTTGAAAGAATAGCAATAGCTGAAGCAGATCTCGATGTTCTTTATTTTGGCAGAAAAGATTACCAGCAATGCATGCAGCATAACCTGCAGGCACAAAATTATTTGCTTCACACGGCCAACACCGATAATTTAATAAACCCACCTGCAGAAAAGCTTAAAACAATAGGCAACAAAGAGTTGCTTTATACCATCTTCAGCAATAAAACTGAAACGCTTATCTATTTGTTCACGAAAACAAAAAACAGCCAGTATTTAGATGCTGCCTTACAAACTGCAAAGCTTACTGATACGCTGCTTACAATGATGCGAAATGCACAAACCGGCGAACAGAGCAAGTTATATTGGCGCGACCATGCTAAGGTATTTTATGGTTACGCCCTTGAAGCAGCCTATCTTGAAAATAATACAACACTGGCGTTTTATTTTATGGAGAAAAGCAGGAGTGTACTGCTTGGGGATGCGTTGAATGAATTAGGAGCATCCGCTCAATTACCTGCAGCTGAATTTGCAGAACAGGAGCGTTTACAGGTAAATGTTATTGAACAGCAGCAAAAATTATCTGCACTGGAATATAATTCTCCCGGCTATGCCCAACAGGAGATTATTTTGCTGCAGGCAAAAGATGCTTTAGAGCATTACACAAGAATGCTTGAAACAAAACGCCCTGCATATTCCCGGTATAAATATGCTGATAATATTCCTTCCCTTGATGACGTGCAAAAATATTTGAAGCAGAACAGTCAGTCCTTCATTCATTATTTTGCTGCAGATTCAGCCGTATATATTTTGGTTACATCAGTTAACCAAACAAAATTTATCAGGCTTTCAGCTGATGAGTTTACCAAAAATGACATAGTTGCTTTCGAGCAGTTTTGCGCAGATGGCAGCAGGCTTAATAGCGGTTACCCGGCATTTTCAAAATTATCCAACAGGTTGTACAAACAACTGTTTGAAAAATTGCAATTGCCACCGGGCCGTGTAATTATTTGTACAGATGATTTTTTAATCCCATTCGAAGCATTATGTACTGATACTACAGGCAAAAATTTTCTTATTAATAATTACACATTCAGCTACGTATATTCAGCAGGTTATTTATTACGGAAATTTAATACCTCAAAAGCAGACGGCAATTTTTTTGGTATTGCGCCCGTTAGCTTTCCTGCTAAAAGCAGGTTAGTAAAGCTAACAGGCTCGGATAATGCACTAAGGCAGTCATCAGGTTATTACGGCAATTCAAGCTTGTTTATTGGTGGTGATGCCACACGAAGGAATTTTTTTAGCAGCGCGCCATCTTATAGTGTGGTTACTGTTTTTTCGCATGCGAGCGCTGACAGCGGTAATAACGAGCCGGTTATGTATATGGGCGATTCTTCCATCTATCTTTCTGAGCTTAGCTTTTTTACAAACCCTGCTACGCAGCTTGTAATACTAAGCGCCTGCGAAACAAATGCCGGCAAAAAGGCTGCCGGCGAAGGTATTTACAGTCTTGCGCGTGGCTTTTCGGCAGCAGGCATACCCGCAGTTGCTGCTACGTTATGGAAGGCGGATGATGAAGCTATTTACACAATAACAGATTCGTTTAACCATTATCTTGCGGCAGGCATACCTAAAGACGAGGCCCTCCGGAAGGCCAAAATTGCATACATGCAAAGCAGCAGAGAGCATTTATTGCCTTACTATTGGGCCAATCTTGTTATTGTTGGCAATGTGCAGCCCCTGCAGCTTGTACCCGCCGGCAGCCCATACAAATGGCTTATAATTACCTGTATTGTTATTGTTGCAATAGCCGCGATATTTTTTGTATTTAGGGCTGCAAACAAAAAGAGAAAAGCAATAGCCTTGCTGGTGATGCACAGCGAAACATTATAAAGCTATCATCCAAAAAAAATGCCGCCTTTATAGCGGCATTCTAATATGTAAGCTTTAATATGCTACAATTTCTTTATCATAATATTCCTGTACCAAACACTGTTGCCATGGTCCTGCAGGGCGATATGGCCTTTGGTAAACGTACCAAAGTCGGGCCATTGTTTAAACTTGCTGCCTGCTATCATTTTTCTCCAGTTGTCATCCCACATGGTGGTTGTAACAACATTAACACCATTCAGGTAAAATTTTAAACTGCCTTTGTTGCAAATTATTTCCATC
The DNA here is from genome assembly GCA_013285915.1 of Bacteroidota bacterium. GTDB lineage: Bacteria > Bacteroidota > Bacteroidia > Chitinophagales > Chitinophagaceae > JABDFW01. Next base: position 4,893 of record JABDGS010000037.1, on the reverse strand, counting down.
TTGTTCCATTCGCCAACTGGCTTTACCTTATCCGGGCCAGCTATCAGGTCGTACAGGTTACCCGCACGGTGCTTGGGTATTTTACCGTCAGGGTGTTTATCATTATCCAGTACCTGCATTTCGGGGCCTGTCATATAAGTATCTTCATACTTCTTGTCTTCTTTCACGTTAAAAATAACACCGCTGTTGCCACCTTCTGATATTTTCCACTCCAGCATCAGCTGGTAATTTTCATATTCGTCGTTGGTAACAAGGTCGCCCCTGCCGGTATTTCCCGAAGGATCAAGATGAAGCGTGCCGTTTTCAACCTTCCATGCAGCACCTGCTGTACTTTGGTTATAGGTATGCCAGCCATTGGTAGTTTTACCATCAAAAAGGCTTATCCAGGCATCGCCCCTTTCTTTTTTTAATGGCGTAAAGGCAAATACCACAACTGCCAGCGCAGCCGTTAGAATATATTTCATACAGCGTAAATTTACTCTTTGCAAATAATAAACTTCAAACAAGGCTATGGAGCCGCCGGCTATTTAGTAGCAGCAGGCTTCAGCAACAGTATGTATTTAACTATTTGCTTTGCTGAATCTAATGGCAAAGCAGGGTGAGGTGTCATTTTTGTAGCGCCCCAAACGCCTTCACCACCTGAAAGTATCTTTTTTGCCAAATAGTCAACCGCAGTATCAACACCTGCATATTTAGCAGCAACCTTTTCGTAAGGAGGCCCCACTTTGGGATCTGAAATCGTGTGGCAGGTAAGGCAATCATTGTTTTGCACAAGCGCAAGGCCTTTTATATAGTCAGGATTTGCTGTAATGTCACCAGCTGAAGATGATGACGAGGCTGCTGTTGAATCTCCTGACTTTGTGCTGCCGCTACCACCGCCGCAGGCCGCAAAAACGCCCGCAAGGGCTAATACTGCTAAGTACTTTTTCAAAACTTGGAAATTTTTAAGGTTATTAATATTCGCGATAAAGTTATTGCTATTAGTTTATACCTAAAACACTGCGGTTAAAATTTTCATCATTGCCGGTATTTGCAAAATCATCAAAAGCCTTTTCTGTAACACGTATGATGTGGTCTTTGATGAATACCGAGCCTTCTTTTGCACCGTCTTCAGGGTGTTTAATGCAGCACTCCCACTCCATTACTGCCCAGCCCTTGTAATCGTAAGCCGCCAGTTTGCTAAAAATGGATTTAAAATCAACCTGCCCGTCGCCCAGTGAGCGGAAGCGCCCGGCACGATCAATCCAGTTTTGGTAACCACCGTACACGCCCTGTTTGCCTGTTGGATTAAACTCAGCATCCTTTACATGAAACATTTTTATACGTTCATGGTAATTATCAATGTATTCAAGATAATTAAGGCATTGCAATACAAAATGCGATGGATCAAACAACAGGCAAGCCCTTGCGTGGTTGTTTACTTTCTCTAAAAACATTTCATAAGTAACACCGTCATGCAGGTCTTCACCCGGGTGAATTTCGTAACACAGGTCTACATCACACTCATCAAAAGCATTTAATATGGGTAACCAGCGTTTGGCAAGTTCAGTAAAACCAGTTTCCACCAATCCGCCGGGCCTTTGTGGCCACGGGTACATGGTATGCCATAATAATGCCCCGCTAAAAGTTGCATGTGCGTTTAGTCCTAAATTTTGGCTTGCCTTTGCGGCGTAGTGCAATTGCTTTACTGCCCATTCTGTCCTGGCCTTGCTGTTACCATGTACTGCGGCCGGCGCAAAACCATCGAACATTACATCGTAAGCAGGATGTACAGCCACAAGTTGCCCCTGCAGGTGCGTAGAGAGCTCTGTTATCTGCAAACCGGCTTCTTCAACAGTGCCTTTCAATTCATCGGCGTACGTTTTGCTTTCGGCTGCTTTTTGCAGGTCAATACAGCGTGCATCCCATGTGGGTATTTGTACTCCAACAAAACCAATACTTTTAGCCCACTCGCAAATTGTTTTTAGTGAGTTAAACGGCGCAGCATCACCCATAAACTGCGCTAAAAATATGCCCGGGCCTTTTACTGTTGTCATATAGGTTAAAATGTTAAACCCCTAAAGGGGCAATTAAGTATTTATAAATGCCTTATACGTACTTTAATTTTATTGTCTTTCCTCTGGCCGATGATGATCATATTCTCATGCACTTCCGCCAGGTTTTTAAGAATCGCCTCAAATGTAGCTGTATGAAAAGAGCCATTAAAGTGGCCTGGTCTTAAATATATGATCACAAAAAATGGAACCTTTTGTGTGAAAATAATTTGCCCGAAATCACTATCCTGTGTCAGGATAATTTTTCTCTCACCATAAGCCTTATGTATTATGTCAATATCATCAATCCCAAAAAGCTGTTCTTCAACTATGCTTGAAATGCTGAGCCCCCTTTGTTTCACCCATTGAATTAATTCAAATGGAATATTTTCATCGGCAAAAAAGGATGGCAATTCCATTAATCATGAATTTCTTCTTCAATCAGTATCTCGTTTTTTGAAAATTGAGCTGCATACTGCAAAGCTTGTTGAACCGAGCCTTGTGGTAAATGCGGGTACCTTTCATAAATGGCTTCCACCGTTGCGCCGGTTGCAAGCCATTCTATTATCATCTCAACGCTTATCCGGCTTCCCTTAATTACCGGTTTGCCGTTTAAAATACCGGGGCTTGAAGAAATTAAATTTAATACCATGCCTTAAAGTTAAACCATTTTACCAAATAGTGCGATGCGTCCCTTGTCCCTCCAGGCCCGCCCGGCCGTGCCAAACGTGGGTAGGTTTTTTTACACATTATGCTCTGTCCACTTTTGTTCACTCTTTGCTGAGGCCACTACATTATCAATAAATGCCATGCCCCTAACACCTTCATCAACTCTTGGGTAGTCCTGCATTTCGGGTGTAGGCTCTCCGCCTGAAAGTTTTGCAGACAGGCTTAATGCAAAGTTCCTGTAAATGTTGCCAAATGCTTCCAGGTAACCTTCAGGATGGCCGCCCGGTGTGCGCGCATTATGGGTGGCAAACGATGAAAGCCTGTCGCCGTAATTGGCGCCGGCACGTAAAATTTGTGTGGGCTGGTCAAGCCATTTAACCAACATCGTATTGGGCTCATGCTGCGCCCATTCAATACCACCTTTTTCACCGTAAACACGTATTTTCAATGCATTCTCTTCACCGGCTGCAACCTGGCTGGCCATTAAAACGCCTGCTGCGCCATTTTCAAATTTCAGCAATACATTACCATCATCATCCAGCATCCTGCCCTCTACCATAATATTAAGGTCGGCACACAGGTGCGTAATTTTTAAACCGGTAATATATTCAGCAAGGTGTGCGGCGTGTGTACCAATATCGCCCATACAACCGCTTTTGCCGCTTCTTTTCGGGTCTGTTCTCCAGGCCGCCTGTGCATTACCTTCGCGTTCACTTAATTTGCTAAGCCAGCCCTGCGGGTATTCAACCCATACTTTTCTTATTTTACCAAGAGCGCCGGCTTTCATCATCTGTTTGGCCTGTTTAACCAGCGGGTAACCGCTGTAAGTATGTGTCAGGCACAACAATAGGCCCGTTTCTGCAACTTTTTGCTGCAGTTGTTTGGCTTCGTCAATAGTAAAAGTTATCGGTTTTTCTATCACCACGTTAAAGCCATGCTCCAAAGCCATCATTGCTGGTGCAAAATGGGCGAAGTTTGGTGTAACAATGGTAATAAAATCAATGCGTTTATCTGCAGGCAGCTCACTTTCCTTTATAAATACTAATATAAGAATGCCCGAAACGTTAGCACCCGATAATAATGGAACTATCCATGTATTGGTGCCCAATTCAGTTGCGCCGGTCATAAACATACAAATAACCATTACCAGGAATAATGGCTTTAAACACGACATAAACATTTTGCCGGTGCTTACACCGCTTGTTACCCTTTCAGTTTTAGGGAAATCAAGTTTAATAAACATGAACGCATAAATTGCTGCGGGTATAAACAGTGTGGCTATTAGTATATGCCAGTCTATATGTACCATGTCTAAAAATAAATATGATAACAGGCCACCAATAACAATACCACCGGGAAACCACATGTGAAACCGCCCTAACATGGCCGTTTTCTTTTCGGGGTATAAGGTTACGGTTAAAGGGTTACACGCAGCCTCAACCATACCGTTACCAACACCTATGCACACAGTACCAATAAATAAGGTTGTTGCATCTTTTGCTACCAGGTATATAATAACACCTGCAATATGGCCCACAAATGCAAAAACCAATATCTTCTTCATTCCAAGAAAATCAACCAGTGGTCCCCCAAAAATCATAGCTAGGGTAAAACCCCAAAAAGCCGGGCTAAATATCCAGCCTAACTGTTCTTTTGTTAAATGAAACTCAGTGCCCCACACACCTTCAAGTGATGCGCGGAAAGCAAATGTCATAGCCGTAAATATTAAGGCTATACGGGCTGCAAGAAACAACTGCTTACGGTTGATAGTTGGCATAATCGTTAGAAATTTTGGGTTAAAGTATTAAATGTATAATTGACAACAAAAACTTTTTTCTTTTTTAACTCTTTCATTGCGTATAAATAACAGAATAATAAGATCAACAACAACTGTTAGTTATTTTTAAGGGGTGCGGCGGCATCTTCAAAAGGTTATTAAAAGTAACTGAATTATAATACAGGCAAGGCTTGTAAATTTGTTTATTCAACAAAAAACAGCAATTAGTTTTTTACTGGCAAACAAATTAATCAACAGATAATTTATTTGTTAGTAGGAAGTAAATGTAAAATATTTTACTTTTAAATCCGCTTACTGATAAAAAAATTTACACAAATGCTAAACAGAAAATTAAGAATGGGCATGATAGGCGGTGGTAAAGACGCCTTTATTGGCGCCATTCACCGCTATGCT
>JABDGS010000036.1 GCA_013285915.1 Bacteroidota bacterium | reverse complement strand
CATTTACATTTTTGATGTTAAAATAGGCAGCAACCCCTTTTTACTATTAAGGAATGAGGGGATATTCAGCCCAAGCCAGGCGCCGGTGTTTTTTAACCCGGATGGCACCCTGCGGCAGGACTATCTTACATTTTTGCGGGATGGATCTGGCCTTAATGCTTTACTGCAGAATTACTGGATGGTTATACATCCGCCCATACTGTTTTTGGGTTTTGCATCAACCATTGTGCCTTTTGCTTTTGCTTTTGCGGGCATGGTTAATAACGACCATAGCTGGACCCGGCCTGTATTGCCGTGGGCCGGTTTTTCAGGCGCTGTGTTAGGTACCGGTGTTATGATGGGCGCCGCCTGGGCTTACGAAAGCCTTTCGTTTGGCGGCTACTGGGGCTGGGACCCTGTTGAAAATGCCTCGCTTGTACCATGGCTTGTGATGGTTGCGGGTTTGCATACCAACATGGTATACAGAAACAGCGGGTACTCATTAAAAAGCGCATACATTTTATACTTCTTTTCGTTTATCCTTATATTATACTCAACCTTTCTTACCCGCAGCGGCATTTTAGGCGACACTTCTGTGCATGCTTTTGTAGGGTCGGACATGACGCAGCAATTGTATATGATGGTAAGCGTGTTTGTGTGGTTTGTTCCTGTCCTATCCGCTAAAAACATCAACACAAGATGGTTGTATGTTACCATTTTTGCTGTAACTAACCTGTTGGCTGTTTATGTTGCAAGTATCTTCACTATTATTTCTTTTATAACTGCCTTTGTATTTTTTGTAGTTGAGTTAAACAAAAAATCAATACCAAAAATAAAGAAAGAAGAACAAACATACAGCCGCGAGTTTTGGATGTTTATCGGCTCGTTGGTATTGTTTTTAGCTGCATTTATTATCATCGCGCAAACATCTGTGCCGGTGTTAAACACATGGAAAAATTCAGTAAAACTCCTTCAAAAATGGTTTCCGCAAAATATTGCCCCCGCTGAAGACCAGGCTTTTTCATATAACCAAATACAGGTGTTTATCGCCATTATACTCGGCATACTTACTGCTGTTACGCAATATTTCAGGTATAAGGATACGCCGAAAGCTTTTTTCGGCCGCAAAATTTGGTTGCCAACATTAATTGCCCTTTTTATAAGCCTTGCCATAAGTTTATCAGGCTACATGAATTATGATAAAAAAGGCGGCGGCTTTATGGTAGCTATACATATAGCATTATTTGGTGCTATTTATGGGGTTGTGGCAAACGCAAGCTATATATGGTTAGGATTAAAAGGCAAAATAAAAGCAGGCGGCGCATCCGTAGCGCATATTGGTTTTGCGTTGCTGCTGGTGGGCATACTTATATCATCAAGCAAAAAAGAAGTGCTTAGCTGGAACACTACCGGTATTGCACTGTTTGAGAAAACAAAAGACCAGGACCCTGTTGAAAACCTTACTTTGTTCCAGGGGGTAAAAACAGATATGGGCAAGTACGATGTTACTTACCTGCGTGATACTGCCAACGCGGTGGACAAGATGAAATACTTTGAGCTGAAGTTTGATGAAAAAGAGACCAACAAAGAGTTTTATATATACCCTGATGTGCTAAGGGCAACCAAAGGACAAGAAGGGTTTGCATTTAATCCTGACAAAAAGCATTACTGGAATAAAGACCTGTTTGTTTATGTTACTTCATTTCGTGGCAGTGGTGGTGAGCAGGACACAAGCACCTTCAGGCCGGTAGCTTTAAAAGAAGGCGATACCATTTTTTATTCAAACGGAATGATAGTATTGAATAAAACGCTGGTTAACCCGCCTGATGACAAGCGTGCTTTTGAGCCGGGCGAGATGAGCATGGTGCTTGACATGACTGTTATATCAAAAGAAGGCAGCCGTTATGTTTTAAGGCCAGGTATTGCTATAAAAGATAAAGCTTTCAGAAACCTGCCTGATACTGTGTTGTCGCAAGGGCTTGTAGTACAGTTTAATAAAATTGCAGATGAAAAAAAACGCACGCTTGAAATTGGCGTGAAAGAAAACAGGGCCATGACGCCAATAATAACACTTAAGGTGTACCAGTTTCCTTTTATAAATTTTGTATGGGTATCGGTAATTATTATGGTCACCGGTTTTATTATGAGCGTGGTGCAAAGGGTTAAAAAAGGCAAACTTTCTGTAGTTAAGGAAATGGTAACCGCAGAATAGCGATGCTATTGCATTTTGCCCCTCCACGCATTTTCCTTTTATCAAAACAATAACATTTCATTTAAGGTACTTTTAGTGCACCCCGGGCATTAATAACGGGGTAATTTTCTATTTTTACCGTGCATATTTATCTGTTTGAAAAAGCACAGCGTTATATTATTTATTTGCATCGCCCTAAGCTCAATAAAGGCAACAGCGCAAAACGGGCATGGCGAGTTTGACACAATACGCGTAAATGCGTGTATTGAGGCAAATGGCGATACTATACCCTGCTCATACCTCACCCCGGTGTTTTTATATGCCAGGCTTTCAGGCAAATGGAAGAGATATTATGCTGAATGGAGCCGCCTGCGCAACGCTGTATATGTAACTTACCCTTTTGCAATTTCCGCATCAAAAATAATGAACCAGATAAACCTGCAACTGGTTAATGTAAGCGATAAAAGCAAACGAAAGGCTATTATACATTCCCGCGAAAAAGAATTGAAGTCTCAATTTGCAGATAAGTTGACGCAACTGTCAGTTTACCAGGGAAAGATACTGATGAAGCTTATTTACCGTGAAACAGGCAATAACTGCTACGAAATAATTGAAGAGTATAAAGGCACCGTTAATGCGGCCTTTTGGCAAACTGTGGCGCTTGTATTTGGCAGCAACCTGAGGCAGAACTACGACCCCAAAGGCGCTGACGCCAATATGGAGCAGATAGTACAGGATGTAGAACGCATGTATGGCGTGCGCAGATGATGTTTTTGTATACTTAACACTTTCTACCGCTTTTTTAATTTACCTTTGCAGCGCTAAACTGTTATATCATTTAACAAAGGCAATGAAAGCAGATATTTTGGCATTTGGCGTTCATCCCGATGATGTTGAACTGGGTTGTTCGGGAACATTAATTTCAGCCGTTGCGGAAGGCAAAACTGTAGTTGTAGTTGATCTTACACGTGGTGAGCTTGGAACAAGAGGGAATGCTGAAACACGCAGGAAGGAAGCAGCGGATGCAGCAGCAGTAATGGGTGTGCAGGCAAGAGAAAACCTTGAAATGGCTGACGGCTTTTTTCAAAACGATGAAACTAACCTGCGCAAAGTTATTACAGTGATGCGCAAGTACCGACCCGAAATAGTTTTATGCAATGCGCCGGAAGACAGGCACCCTGACCATGGCCGAAGCTCAAAGCTTGTTTCAGATGCGGGTTTTCTTGCAGGGCTTGTTAAAATAGAAACTGATATTGACGGCGTAAAACAGGAGCCATGGAGGCCCACCTACGTTTTTCATTATATACAGGACAGGTATTTAAAACCGGATTTTGTAATAGATATCTCAGCTGTTCTGCAGCAAAAAATGAAGACGATATTTTGTTATACCACCCAGTTTAACAGCACTGATAACAGCGAACCGCAAACATATATTTCAACACCGGATTTTATGGATGTAATACGGTCGCGGGCGTTAATGTTTGGTAAAAGGATTGGAGTTGAATACGCGGAAGGATATATAACAACAAAGATGATAGGGTTTAGGAACTTTGATGGTTTTATAAAACACGCAACGTAAAAGTACCTTGCGAAATTAGAAGTGCAAAGTGCGCGGAAATAAAATATAGAAATAACAACCCCTGCCTGTAAAAACACGAAAGAAAACAATTTTATTGAATGGTTTGGTTTTTAAGATCATAAAATGCAGACACCTAAATTTACGCAGGCCGGCCAGTCGTTTCACGGCGAGTTGAAAAAAAGAATAAACGATTACTTTAACCGCACGGGCCAGTCATCAACAGGTAATTATAAATTGTGGATAAAAGCACTGTTCCTGTTGATTGCGTGGGTGTCGGTATATATACATGCGGTGTTTTATACGCCATCAGCCGTGTGGGCGGTATTTGAATGCGTGGTTCTTGGCGGGCTAACCGCTGCAATTGGCTTTAATGTAATGCACGATGGCGCGCATGGCAGTTTTAGCAAATACAAGGTTGTAAATAAAGCCGCCGCGGTAACATTAGGCTTTTTGGGTGGCAGCCACTTTATGTGGGACGTAAAACATAATATGATACACCATGCCTATACTAATATTGACGGCGTGGATGACGATATAAATGCACAGCCTTTTTTGCGCATGGCCCCTACGCAAAAAAAACACTTTCTTTACCGGTACCAGCATCTCTATTTTTGGTTTTTATATTGCCTGCTGCATGCATTTTGGATATTTTTCTCAGACTTTAAAAAATATTTTATAAAAAAAGTAGGAGATATACCGCTGAAAAAAATGAAGCCGATGGACCATGCGTGGTTTTGGATTTATAAAGTAGTAAGCTATTCGTTATTTATTGTGCTGCCAATATGCATGGTTGGCTTTTGGGATACTATTACGGGCTTTCTGATACTAACATTTGTTGCCGGCTTTATATTAAGCATAGTGTTTCAGTTGGCACATACTGTTGAGCACACACATTTTCCTATGCCTGATGTTGTAACATCAAAAATGGAAGATGAGTGGGCTATTCATCAAATAAAAACCACTGCTAATTTTGCTACGCGCAACCCTGTTATATCATGGCTGGTTGGCGGGCTAAACTTCCAGGTTGAACATCATTTGTTCCCTAAAATATCTCACATACATTATCCTGCTATAAACAAAATTGTAAAACAGGTTTGCCTTGAGTACAACGTAGGGTATATTGAGTATACACGCATGCACCAGGCGGTAGCTTCGCATGTAAGCTTTCTCAAGAGAATGGGCAGGGCATAACGTTGTAATTTATTATTCAGCTACCCCTTAATATTAAGCAAGGTTAAATTTTGAACGCGGCAATCTTCCTGCCTGCTATCATGCAGTTAATTCTCTATTTTTGCACCCTCAAATTTACGGCATGTCTAAAGTAAAAGTAGGGCTGGTGCAAATGAGTTGCACCGCAGATAAACAAACAAATCTCGATAAGGCGATATCGAAAGTGCGCGAGGCAGCAGCAAAAGGCGCGCAGATAGTCTGCCTGCAGGAACTTTTTACATCGCTTTACTTTTGTGATGTTGAAGACTATGAAAACTTTAAGCTGGCTGAAGCTATCCCCGGCCCGGCTACGGATGCTTTAACTGAAGTAGCAAAAGAACTTGGTGTGGTTATTATTGCATCGCTGTTTGAGAAACGTGCACAAGGTATTTATCATAATACCACTGCCGTGCTCGATGCCGATGGCGCTTATTTAGGCAAGTACCGTAAAATGCATATACCGGACGACCCGGCCTTCTACGAAAAATTTTACTTTACCCCCGGCGATTTAGGCTATAAGGTTTTTAAGACAAAATTTGCAACCATAGGCATACTTATTTGCTGGGACCAATGGTACCCGGAAGCATCGCGTATTACAGCACTGATGGGAGCAGAGATATTATTTTACCCAACAGCCATTGGCTGGGCAACCAGCCAGGATACCCACACAAATGATGAGCAATATAACGCATGGCAAACTATACAGCGCAGCCATGCGGTTGCTAATGGCGTACACGTGGTAAGCGTAAACCGTGTTGGCTTTGAACAGAACGGCGCGATGAAATTTTGGGGTGGTTCATTTGTTTCAAATCCGTTTGGCAATTTAATTTACAAGGCATCACACGAAGAAGAAGAAACTACAGTTGTAGATATTGATACAGCACTAACTGATAAATATAGAACACACTGGCCCTTCTTAAGGGATAGGCGAATAGATTCCTACGCGCCTATTACAAAGCGGTATATTGATGAAGAGGCGTAGGGTCCGAAAGACGGGAAGTCCGGAAGTCGGGAAGAAAGAAGGCGTGTAAGGTCCGGAAGACGGAAAGACCGGAAGTCGGGAAGAAAGAGAACAGCGTACCAAGCAAAGCAGCCCAGGTCTGAAAGTCGGAAAGCCCGGAAGAAGGCCAATGTAAATGTTAATCAAAAGAACCTCCATAGCGTAAAAAATAACTATGTCCTTTAAATTTGAGAAACTTTTGGTTTGGCAAAAAGCCCTGGAATTGCCGGGTGTTGTAAGTGATGTTGTAAAAAAATTTCCGAAGGAAGAGATGTATGTTTTAGCAAGCCAAATAAAACGTGCTGCTGATTCGGTATCATTAAACATTGCCGAGGGATCAACCGGGCAAACTAACCCGGAGTTTAAACGATTTCTTGGTATCGCAATCAGGTCAGATATAGAAGTTGTTGGTTGTATTTATCTTGCCCAAAGAAGAAATATTATTGACACCACCGATTTTGATAAGATTTATAGAATGTGTGAAGAACTTTTGGTTATGCTGAATGCGTTGAGGAATTCATTAGATTAACTTTTGACTATTATGCTGGATCCAACAAAAGATTTAAATGCTAAGCCTGCCAATCTTCCGGACTTGCGGACTTCCCGTCTTTCGGACCATACAACACCAAAACAATTAGGCTATTATTTTCCTGCTGAATTTGCACCACATACTGCAACGTGGCTTTCGTGGCCGCATAAGGAAGCGAGCTGGCCAGGTAAGATCAATACAATTTTTCCACGCTATGCAGAGTTTATAAAATACCTTTCTTTTAGTGAGAAAGTTTGTATTAACGTGGCGAATGAAAAAATGCGTGAATTTGCAACAGAACATATTGTTAATGCAGGTGCAAACATGGATAATATTCAATTCTTTTTTCACCCTACCAACGATGCGTGGTGCAGGGACCATGGGCCTGCATTTCTTATAAACCCAAAAGCTGAAAGCAAAAAAGTAATTGTTGATTGGGGTTACAATGCATGGGGCGGCAAGTATCCGCCATACGACCTGGATGATGTTATACCCACGCTTATTGCAAAGCAATATAACCTACCCGTTTATTACCCGGGTATTGTTATGGAAGGGGGCTCTGTTGAATTTAATGGTAACGGTACTTTAATGACATCTACTGCATGCCTGCTAAATCCAAACCGTAACCCGCATTTAAACCAGCAGCTGATAGAGGAATATTTGTGCAATTATTATGGTGTTGAACAGGTACTTTGGGTAGATGAAGGAATTATTGGTGATGACACTGATGGTCACATTGATGATACTGTGCGATTTGTAAATGAAGACACCGTGCTGACCGTTATTGAAGAAAACCCACTGAATGAAAACTATGGTTTGCTAAAGCACAACCTTAAGCAATTGCAGCAGATGCGGTTATTGAACGGCAAGCAATTAAACATAATTGAATTGCCCATGCCCGATGAGGTTATTTATGAAGGGCAAAGCCTGCCAGCATCATACGCGAATTTTTACATTAGTAATAAATATGTTATTGTGCCAACTTTCAAGTGTGATAAAGATGATAAAGCGTTGAGAATTATTGCAGACTGGTTTACTACGCGTGAAGTAGTGGGTATTGATTCAACAGATATTATTTGGGGACTGGGCAGCTTTCATTGCTTAAGCCAACAGGAGCCTGCGGTATAATAACTAAATGAGTTTAAAGTTTACAGTTTGAAGTTTAAAGTTTTGCGGAGGATGACTAACCACGGAGTAATGCAGGAGTTGAAGAAACACAGAGTATGCAGAGCTTAAAGTAAACAGTTTGTTGTTAAATTTTTTTTGGGATGAAACGCTAAGCCAGCGCCTGGTCAAGATCATTTAATATATCGGCTACGTTTTCCATACCAACACTTAAACGAATCAAGCCGTCGGTAATACCATACTCCAGCCTTTGTTCCCTTGATACCCCAAAATGGCTCATAGATGCCGGGTGTGATATAAGTGTATCAACGGTACCAAGCGAAACAGCCCTTACACACATTTGCAGCTTATCAATAAACTTTTTACCGGCCTCCAGGCCACCTTTTAATTCAAAGCTCATCATAGCACCGGGATGTTTCATTTGCTTTAAACAGGTTGCATGATCGGGGTGGGATGTTAAGCCCGTGTAGTTAACCTGAGCAACAGCTTTGTGTTTGTTTAAAAAGTCAGCCACAATAACACCATTGCTGCAATGGCGCTCCATGCGCACTTCAAGCGTTTTCATACCATTTATCAGCAAAAAGGCATCGAATGCATTGGCATTACCACCCAAAAGCTTATACCATTTGTATGCCTTGCCGTTCATAAACCCAAGGTCTTTACCTACAAGTACACCGCCAATAGCTGTGCCATGGCCATTTAAAAATTTTGTAGTAGAATGAAACACAAAGTCAACATCGTATAAAAATGGTTGCTGCAAATAAGGTGTGGCAAACGTGTTATCAACAGTAACGATCAGGCCATGCTGCTTTGCAATTTTACTCACTGCATCAATATCCACGCATTGTATGGTGGGGTTAGCCGGTGTTTCAATGTGCACCAGTTTTATGGCGGGGTTGTTCTTTATAATATCTTCTGCAACATTCAAATCGCGCAGGTCTGCAATAATGGTTTTAATACCGGTTTGCCCAAGCACTTTATGTATAAACTCGTGCGTGCCGCCATATAATGAAAAGTGGGAGAGTATTGTATCACCCGCACTTAAATTGCTCATGAACATGGTTGTCATAGCAGCCTGGCCGCTGGCGTGCAGAAAGGCTTTTAACTGTAACGGCTTACCATCTTTGTCTTTTAAATTAAAAGCCTCAAGCGCTGCAATGGTTTCTTCAGCAACCGTAAAAGTGGGATTACCCCAGCGCGTATAAATATAACCGTCTTCCTGCCCGGCAAAACGCCTCATGCCCTGGTCTGCAGTATCAAATGTAAAAGTTGATGTTGCATAAATAGGCGGCAAATGAGATGCCTCTGAAAAGTTTTTGTTGCCGCTGTGTATCGCCACTGAACTTATGCCTGTTAATGGAAATTTATTACTCATATAACCACAGTTTTGCCAATTTGTCATTGGCTTTCCCCGGCCGCCCCGGGGATTAATAAATAAATATATTGAAGGGTGTTTAGCTTTTGCAAATATTGCGCTTAACTGCCGTAACTATTAAATAATTTTCCGCGTACCGTAAATGCTTTACTTCATAAGCCACCTGTAAAAATCATCAAATTCATCGCGCCAATATTTTTCACTGTGCTGCCCGAGGGGGTACACAGACCTGGTAATATCGTATTGATGTTTGGTTTGAATAAGGTCTATTATTTTATCCATGTCACTAACCATTGTTTCACTTTCATTTTTGCCTGCATAAAAGTAAAAGCGCTGAAAGCTTGACCAGTTTATATTTGTAAGTTCTGCATTTAATTGCGGAGCGATCCAGAAAGCAGGTGAGAAAATGCCCGAAGCCCCAAACACATTTGGGTACTTCATCTGCGCGTACAGCGATATAAGCCCGCCGAGGCTGCTGCCTGCAATAGAAGTGTGCTGCGCATCTTTTATAGTACGGTATTTTTCATCAACAAATGGCTTGAGTGTTTTAACTAAAAACTCAACATATTGCGCGCCTTCTCCTTTGCCAAATTTATCATTATCATACGGGTTGTATTCTGTTGATCTTTTGTCACCGCCGTTATCAATACCAATTACAATACATTCCTTGCCTGTTTGCTGCTGCAATGTATCAAGGCACTCATCCACGCCCCACTCCGCGGCAAAGGCGGTTTGTACATTAAATAGATTTTGCCCGTCCTGCATGTATAAAACGGGGTATGATTTGCCTTTTGTTTGATTATAACTTTTAGGCAGGTATACCCATATACGCCTGTAACGGTTTAGCTGCGGCATAAAAAAAGCCGTATCCATCACCTGTACCTGCGCCGTAGCGGTGTTTGGTTTTGGCTTATCAGGAAAATCGTCTTTCCATCCATCAATTGTAATATTTACCGATGTATCGTTGTTAACCTGCACCTCCCTGTTTGCAATGTCCACACCTTTGGCAGTGGTTTCAACCGTTTTCCAGCTGCCGCGTGTAAATTTAAACTGGTAGCTGCCGGCGGAAATGTCTTTTAAAACAATAGCTTTCCGGCCGCGGCCAAATGGTTTTAGCTTAAATGAATCGCTGTAAGGGTTCCAGCTATTAAAATTACCCGCCACATAAATTTCATCCAGTTGTTTTGTAGCAACGCCTGTTACTACCAGCCTTAACGAATACTGTGCGTGAGCAAAACAACATACAATTGCATAAACAAACAGCAAAAAAAACTTCTTCATTCTGTGAAAATACAAAAGGTATGGAATATGAGGAAAACAGAGCGCATTTCAAATTTTCGTTTGCCCGCTCTGCGGGACTTACAGTTCCGCAGTAGTATGATGTCGCCAAAGGCGACAAATTATGTTGCTGGAAGCAACACCATAAACCTGCAGAACTACAAGTTCCGCAGAGCGGAGAATAATGCCACCCCTTCGGGGTTTGCGTTACTTATTTTGCATATTTCTACAATAATGTCAGCCTTTCAGGCTTTTAAAACGAAAGCCGCCAAAACACCGCAGGGGTGGTATTATTTAGAAATGTTTTTATGCATCCGCCCTACCGAAGTTACCAGCAAATACCATATTCAATAGCTGCGCGCATAGGGAAAAAATCCTGGCCGAGTACCCAGGGCGGGTTTACTGATAACTCCAGTAATCCGCTGCCTTCAGGGCCGCCATAATTCTTTATCCAGGATGCTGCTTTGCCATACTCGTCGGTTGCTAAAACAGTGGTTACTTCTTTTGGGTCAATCGGCCAAAACCCTATTGTATAATCGCCCCACAAGCCCCAGCGGTGCCCTTCGGCGGTGTATGGTGCGTAGTGCAGGCCATTGCCAAAATCCTGCGTTGAGAAGTGAATTCCAAACACTTTTGATGCTACTGTTGGTTCAACATTTTGAATAGAGCCGGTAGCGGGATCTGTTATAACAAATAATGGGTTTATTTGCGATAGCAAAGCAACTTTACCGCCAGCTTCCAGGTATTTGCGTATTAACGACTTTTCCGGCGCATCCCGGTCAACAAGCTCTTTTGGTATTTTGTTATCGGCAAAAACAACCACGCTTACCGCAGCATTACCCAGCGCGCCGGTCATAAAATTTTTTAACGCTGTTGCGTTTAACTGTTCATATCCCTGCCTTTTTAAATAATCACGCACCCACAGATCAATACTTAAACCAAAATCGTGGTAGCCTGAATCGCTTGCTGTTCCCTGCCAGTAAACAAACCTTTTTGGGTGTATAAAACTTGTATCGCTGCTGCCAACTGTATGCACTGCAAATAAGCGGCCCTCATCAGAACTGCAGTATAACATTCCACCCGATACTACCGGTGTTGAAAAGCCTGGTCTGCCCATGGGGAATACCCATTTTTGCTGGCCTGTTTTATAATCCAGCGCATAAATATTGCCTGTCAAGTCTCCAAAGTATACAAGGCCGCCGGCAAAAGTGAAATAAGAATAAACGGCGCTTTTCGCTTTAAAACGCCAAAGCTGTTTGCCGGTGGTTAGGTTGCTTGCATGTACAAAGGCGGCAACCCCGCTGCCGGCCAGCGCAATGGTATCGTTTATGCCGGCAGAAAGCACCCAGGAATTGGGATGGTTGTAACGCCAAAGCTGTTTGCCTGTTTGCAGGCTAAGCGCATATAAAACAAAATCGCGCCCGCCGAATACCACTACGCCGCTGTGTATAGCAGGGTTGCAAAACACGGATGTATTGTCAAGATCATTATCTGTAAATTTTTTCTTTATGCCGTCGGTAGCAAATTTCCATTGTTCGTTCCCATTCATATCAACCGCAATAACATACCCGGCCATGGTACCAAAAACAATTTTGCCGCCTTCAACAGCGGGTGTTGAACGTATACGTGATGATGCATTATACTTCCAAATAACATTGCCGGTTTGCGCATTAAGTGCGTACAAAAAGCCATCTCCGCTGCCAATATATAAAACGCCGTTTTCAACAACCGGCGAGGAGAGATAATAATCCCAAAAGTTTTGAGCGCTTACATCTTCCCCAAATTTAAATTTCCAAACAGGTCTACCGGTAGCTGCCTGCAAGGCATACAGGTACTTATCCCTGCTTGTAAAGTATACTGTGTTTTTTGCAATAGCAGGTGTACAAAATACAGGACCGCCAGTTTTAAATTGCCAGTATTGTTGGCCCGTTAATTTGTCAATGGCGTACAGTTTACCATCCCCGCTGCCAAAAAAAACTGTATTGCCATTTATGACGGCGTTGCCACGTATGGGGCCGCCAGTTTTAAAACTAAACGCCAGGCCCTTTGCAGCGGCACTGTTGCCGGATGTTTGTGCCTGTGATATTTGTGAAATGCCGGTGAAGATGGCGAATGCTAAAAGTAGTTGCAGCAGCCTGCTTATGTGTTTTTTCATTTTGTGCGAGGTATGTATTGGGTTATATATATATTGTTATAGAACAATACTAACCCTGGTATATATGCAGGTACAGGCTAAAACTGACTTTTTGCTTTTATTAGTGAAGAGTGGTACAACCGGAGTATGGATGAAAATAAGTAGCGAAGCGAAGGATCTTTTGTAAAACATGCAACATTTTTATAACCGCCGTGTACTTTATAGTATAGAAACTGCGTTTACACATGCGGTTTTTATACAATCATGTGCGTGTATTTTTTGTAGGCGCCCTGCAATTTTTTGCGGGGCTTTTTGCGTGTGGTTTATATAGTGAGAAATTGATCATGAAAACTTTTTTTGAAAAAACATTGCAATTTATGCGGACAAAACAGCACTTTTTATATATATAGTAGCAGCAAGTACGATTTACGAAGTACAAAGTGCGAGGCGCAAAAGTGAGAAGTCAAAAGTGAGTAAAAAAGCAGGAGAAAAGTAAGTTCAGTTGCAGGGTTAGTTTATGGTAGTAATAAAGGCATATAAAGGTGAGAGTAAGCGTTTGTTTGAAGTTAGAAAACGGCGGTTGTATACGATGATATTTAAGAAAAACTAATATGATGGTTGTTAAAACATAACATGCAGATAATGAATAGATTAGATATTTCTATGGCTTATTTTTTGGCTACGAAATGGCGGCGTTTGTGTGTCTTTTGGCTACTTTTTGGCTTTAGGTCCTTAACCTACAGTCGTATTCTGGATGATGGTGGATGCGTACGCAGGGGTTGAAACTAATATTTTGGTAAATTAAGACAGCCAGTTTAAAGGGCTGATGGGCACAGCGTTATATTTGTACTATATAGACTTAGTTTATGAATGAGATGATTGAACAATTGAAAGAAGCTTTGCAGATCTCACCTAACAACATACCCCTTCGCCTGCACCTTGCGGATATGCTGATGAAGGAGAACCAGGTAAACGATGCATCGGACCAATACTCCGAGATACTCCGGAGGCAAAACGGGAATGTAAAAGCGCTGACAGGCTTGAGCGAAGTGTATTTACGCCAGCAAAAATATTCCGCCGCAATAATTTTATTTGAACAATTGCAGCAGGAGGGGGCTTTGACCTTTGACGGTAAAGTAAAATTTGTACGCTGCCTGTTAAAGGAACACTCGGTTGCACAGGCAAAAGGCCTGTATTTGCAGGTGCTGCAAGAGCAACCAAATTTTCGTGATGCAGAAATTGATGAAGTGCTGCGTGCGGCAAGCAACGAAACCAGCGATACAGGTGCCGATCCGGATATGCTGCTACAGGAATTAAGCCAACCGGGCAATAAGTATTTTATGGAGAAGCCTACCATGAAATTTAGTGATGTTGGGGGCATGAAGAAGCTAAAAAATGAAATATCGTTAAAAATAATTCAGCCACTTAAAAACCCAGATCTGTACAAGGCCTTTGGCAAAAAAACAGGTGGTGGCATTTTAATGTATGGCCCGCCGGGATGTGGTAAAACATTTATTGCCAAAGCAACGGCGGGCGAGATAGATGCAAAATTTATAAGCCTGGGCCTGCATGATATATTGGATATGTGGGTGGGTAATAGTGAAAAGAACCTGCACGAAATATTCCAGGTGGCGCGTAAAAATAAGCCTTGTGTGTTATTTATTGACGAGGTTGACGCGTTAGGCGCCAGCAGGGCAGATATGCGGCAAAGCGCTATGCGGCAGATAATAAACCAGTTTCTGGCAGAACTTGATGGCGTGAAAGATAATAATGACGGCGTACTTATTTTGGCGGCAACAAATGCGCCATGGAGCGTTGACAGCGCTTTTCGCAGGCCGGGTAGGTTTGACAGGGTGATTTTTGTTGCGCCGCCGGATGAAGAAAGCAGGAAAGATATTTTACTGTCGTATTTAAAAGATAAGCCTGCAGAAAAAATTGATGCCGGCCAAATTGCCAAACTTACGCAGGGTTACAGTGGTGCGGATTTGAAAGCTGTTATAGATATTGCCACAGAGATGAAGCTGGAAGAAAGCCTTAGTAAAGGGGCATTGCAACCATTAACACAAAAGGATATTGCAAAAGCGGTAAAGGAGCATCGTGCTACTACGGGCGAATGGTTTGCCACTGCGCGTAACTATGCATTGTATGCAAATGAAACCGGCTTGTACGACGATATTCTGCAATATCTTAACCTGAAAAAATGAGCGAATTAAACAGGCACGGTCATATTGAAAGGGCAAGGATATTATTAAAGCAAAAGCGTTACAAGGATGCAGAGCAGCATGCGGCAGCAGTATTGCAAACCAACCCCAACGATGCAGACGCCTTGCAGATAATAGGGCATTGCAGGCTTGACAACAACCAATATGCTGAAGCACTAAAACTTTTTGAACATTGTCTCGCCATTGAACCTGAAGAAGATTATGTGCATTATCTTTTGGCATTTGCGCATTACAGGAACAAAAGCTCTTATGCTGCGGAGGGATTTCTTGATTCGGCCATAAGGCTTAATCCCTACGCATCGGCTTATTACGGATTGTATGCCTACATATACCTTGACAAAAACGAGTATAATGAAGCATTGCAAAAGGCAAACCAGGGGCTTGCTGTAAACGCGCACGACCTGGCTTGTTTAAATGCACGGTCACAGGCGTTGTTCAGGCTAAAGAATAAAGAAGCGGCGTTTGATACTATAAAAGAAGCATTAAGCATTGACCCCGATGATGATTTTACGCACACCAATTTTGGCTGGCATTTTATGGAAGCAGGCAAGCATAAACAGGCGCGCGAACATTTCAGGCAGGCGTTGCGTATCAATCCCAATAATAACCGGGCGAGGTTGGGGTACAAGGAATCGCTGAAAGCAAACCTGCTGCCATACCGGTGGATGCTTATGTTTTCGCTTTGGTTGTCGGCAAAATCAAAAAAAGCAAGGTGGGCAGTTATAATTGTTATACTGGCATCGGTGCAGGTACTCTCTAAGGTTTCAACCGCCGCAGGTTTTGGTAAAGTAGCGTATGTTTTTATCGCGCTCTATATTCTGTTCGTGGTGTTTTCATGGGTGGGCACTTCAATAGCCAATATGGTGCTGTTATTTAGCAGCGAAGGAAAATATGTTTTAACAAAAACTGAAAAGTATATTGCCGCAGTTGTTGCTGTATGTTTGGTTGGCGCCCTTGCCGCGGGCATATTTGGTGGGCAGTTAGCGGTAATTAAAGACGGGTATCAATATGTGGTGTCGTTTATACTCATTACGTTAACCCTGCCTGTAAGCCGGTTTGAGCACTTTGAAAAATTAAAAAGCCACAGGGCTGTTTTTATTTTTACCATAGCACTTATAACACTGGGTGTACTTTCTGCCGCAGGCATTCTAATATGGGGTGCAGCCGATAATTTTGTACTTGCTGCATCGGCATATTTAATAGGGCTTGTGGTGTATACATGGTCGTACTCGTTTGTAAAGTGATACTCGTTGATATTCGGGATTTACTTAACATCCTTGATCACATTCCACATTTGTTCAGCCACAAGCTGGTTGCCTTTGTCGTTAAGGTGTACGCCGTCAACGGTTAATATGCCTCTGTCAACATTTTGATGATTATTGGCCATGTCGTAATCGAGCAGAAACTTACGCAAGTCGACTAAAGGAACATTTTCATCTGAAGCGATATGACGGATGATATTGCAGTATTTGTTAAGGTCGCCATCCTGCTCATTGCTAAAATCAGTTTTCTCGCCGATGGATGCTGGTGTGCAAACAACTACTTTGGCGTTATTACCCTGCAACTTATGTATAATGGCGCGGTAGAATTTCTCGAATTTATCTGCATCGGTGCCGGTGCCATAAGTACGTTTATGCCAAACATCATTAACACCAACAAATATTACCACTATGTCGGGGCTTTTGGCAATAACATCGCTGTCCATACGCAGGTAAAGATCGTACACTTTGTTACCGCCAATACCGGCACCCAAAAGCTCATAGTTATTTAAACCTTGTTGTTGCAGCATGTTTTGCATAACAGTTATGTAGCCTTTGGGGCCAACGCCGGCTTGCGTAATGCTGTCGCCAAAAAACACAACCTTCTTTTTCTTGTCACCACGTACAAATGATGCTAAAACAACTAACAGTATAAATGCCGCGAATATGAGTATTTTGTTCATAAGCCCCCATCCCCTAAAGGGGGGTACTGGGATAAGCAAATGTTGCTACAAAAATTGATTAAAACAAAATTATAAGCAGCGCTCTAATGACTTTTGACCTTTGCCTTGTGACTACTTTAGTAGATGCGGCCTCTCGCGATATACCTTCCATATAAACTCGCCGAAAATGGTATTGGCCCAGGCAAACCATTTGCGGGTAAATTTGGTGGGGTCGTCTTTGTGGAAAGATTCATGCATAAAGCCTGTGCCTGCATGGGTATGCTGCAGCATATCAATGCAATGTTTTATTTCGATATCATCAGTTGACGTAAGCCCGCGCATAATAATGCTTAAAGGCCATATCATATCCGCACCCGCATGCGGCCCGCCAATGCCTTCAGCGGCTTTGCCTTTAAAGAAGAAGGGGTTGTTTTCGGAGAGAACATATTTGCGGGTGTTTAAAAATAACTGATCCAGTAGTTTTTTGTCAAAGCCATCTGCATCAAGTCCAATATCAACGAGGTATGGGAGAGATAGGAGTGAAGGTACATTTGCATCATCCATTAAATTATAGCTCCCGTAACCATTAATTTCGTAGGCAAACATTTTTCCATAATTGCGGTTTTCAATCACACCCTCACTCATTAAAGAATTAAATAGCCGGCTTAGCTCCGCCATGTCTTTAATAATATTCAAATCATGTTTAAAGTAACTTATTTTAGCAAGTTTTTGCATACTTACGGCCGCAAACCAGTTGCTTGGTATCAAATACGGAAAAATCGTTGCATCATCACTCGGCCTGAACATACTGCATATAAGCCCGTTAGGCTTTACTGGGTAACCATAGCCGCTAAGTGGTACGCCATCTGTAGCCCATGATGTTTCGCGCTGAAAGGTATATGGCCCTTGCCCGTCAAGCCGTTGCTGCTCTTTAAAAGTTTTTACGACAAGTTTCATCGCGGCTACCCATTGTTCATCAAACGCAGTTGCATCGCCGGTTGCCTGCCAATAACCGTAGCTTAAACGTATGGGGTAGCAAAGGCTGTCAATTTCCCATTTACGTTCGTGTATACCAGGCTTCATGTCGGTTATATCGGTTTTCTTCCACTCGCTTATCTTATGCTCATCTTTATAAAAGGCGTTGGCATAAGGGTCTTTTAAAATACATTTTACCTGCCTGTTTATAACACCTTTTATCAACTGCTGCAAATCTGCATCCTGCTTACAAAGTGGAAGATACGGCCACACCTGCGCGCTGCTGTCGCGCAGCCACATAGCATTAATATCACCGGTAATAACATAAGTGTCGGGTCTGCCGTCAATCATTTCAAAATCAACCGTAGTATCTAATGTATTAGGAAAGCAGTTGCCAAACATCCAGGCAATTTCTTTATTGCCGATATTGCCTTGCACCTCGGCAATAATTTTTTCAACAGCAACGCTCTTAAACTTGCGCTGGCTTTCAGCAACACGCACTACGGGAAAGTCTGCCACGCCATTACCAGCTTTTGCAAACTTGCTTAACGTTACTGCAGCACCAGCCAGTGCCGCCTGTTGTATAAATTTTCTTCTTTTCATGTTGTATGATTGAACGCAGATGTCGCCAATATTCTGGATTTACGCGATAAAATAAATACTTAAAAAAATCTTGCTCATTAACTCGATCCCATAAATCAGCGTTCTATGTCTTTGATTGAACGTAAATACCGCTGATACTCACGATTTACGCTGATAAAATAAATACTTAAAAAATCCTGCTTATCCTGGTAATCCTTTAAATCTGCGTTCCATTTCTTTACCCCCATTTAGGGGATGGGGCTCATTCCCCTTTAGGGGGACGCAGTTTCCACACCTTTATATAATCAACTAAAAACTCGCCTGGTAAAACGCTGTCATCAGGCTTGCCGCCCACAAAATCGCCGCCTATGGCCATGTTCAATATAAAGTAAAACTTCTCATTAAAAGGGTAGGGCACACCCTGAATATTTGTAACATCGCTTTTTGTTACCTCATGGTATTTCTTACCATCAACATACCATGCAAGCGTATCTTTTTTCCATTCAAGTGCGTAAATATGAAAGTCGTCGCCCCAGCCTTTAGGCGCCTCATGTTCGGTGAGTGCACCTTTCCACCTGTTATGCGGTGGTGAGGGGCCAAAATGCGCAGTGCCATATAAAGTATCAGGGTATTGGCCTTTGGTTTCCATAATATCAATTTCACCGCTTAAAGGCCATGGGCCATAAATGCTGTTATCCGGCATCATCCATATAGCGGGCCACAAACCATGGCCAACAGGTATTTTAGCCCGTATCTCCATTTTGCCAAAAGTAAAAGTAGCTTTATGCTGGGTGGTTAACCGTGCACTGGTATAATGCCTTGTTTTATAATCTTCTTTAAGCCCGCGAATGTGCAGCATACCGCCTTTAACGTAGGCGTTGGTATCGCGGGCGGTATAATACTGGTATTCATGGTTACCCCCGCCATGATCGTCAACTTCGTGGCCCCAGCGTGTGGTATCTAACCGGGTGCCTTTAAAATCCTCGCGCCATACAAGTTTCCATTTTTCTTTTGTGGTTTGGGCTTGTGCAAACGTAGCGGCAATAATTGCAATAATTGCAGGCAATAGTTTGGTTATACGCATGTTATAAGGGGATTATTATTTTGCGTTTGCAAGATAAACACTTTATGCTCAATTATTTATTGCTTAATTTGTACAGATAAAAGCAAATAATTTTGGCAGGTTTTTGTCGCAAGCCTATTTTTGCAGCCCAATCCGAAAAAACGGGGGTGGAATTGCCCGATAGTATAGTGGTAGTACGACAGATTTTGGTTCTGTACGCCTAGGTTCGAGTCCTGGTCGGGCAACTCAAACCAAGGGGCTAAAAACCCTTGAGTGTATTTCAAAATGTTATAAGCCGCTCAATCTTAATGATTTGAGCGGCTTTTTTATGTGCTGGCAATACTCGTTATTTCCTGTTAATTCCGCTCAAATGTGCTGCACTTTGTACTGCACCTTTTTTGCAATAAAAAATGGCAGAAATATGAAGGGATGATAGTGAGAAAACCGGGGAACTTGTAGATAAAAAAGGCCTCAGCCCAGCCGTTCGATGCCGACATACACCCCTTGTGGAACCATAGTGGCTCGGTTAACCAGTGTGGTTTATACCCTATCCACCTTGAGTTATATGTGTCCAGAAAACAGCGGCCGTACTACAAGATAATGGTTCGACAGAAAGTTGCCTGGAATAAATGGTCCGGCAACGCTGAAGTCCCCCCTAACAGGTTATCTATAACCGCAGAACCCCGCATTATACCCAAATCCGGCAAGTTTTTCAATCGAAAAAGTTCACTTTACTTAAATATGGAAGTTTATGTGTGCTGCTACTACCTTTATATAACGGGCTCCGGTGTGTAAGATTCCGGTGCTCGGTTTGTTATAAATTTAAGAATAGAATATTAACAGCTATTATAAATCACACCCGCTGTTCTCTTCTTTCTGCCTTGTTTTTTTTCTTGCGTTCCTTGCTTTTTTTGCGCCATAGCCTATGCCTGCTGCTACAAGCAAGCTTATGCCTCCATCAATGGGTGCGCCATCGGGTGCGCCACCAAGGCCGCCGGGGCCGGCAAGTACAGTAGCAAAAGGCAGGACAATAAGCGCAACTGCTAAAATTAATGACAGTGATGTTATTGGTTTCATTTTGTAATGTTTTTTGAGTTATTGAGTTTGTTTTTTATTTGTTGTGTTATTTGTGAATGCTGCTACTGCACTATCACCTGTTGTTTCCATTCATTGCCATTCTCGTTTACTATTATCAGCCTGTAACTGCCTGCTGCCAAAGCCTGTGGCAGATTAATGTCCTGTGCTGTGGTAATGCCATCAAGCTGAAGGGTTTTTTGTATCAATTGTTTGCCTTCGCTTGTGTACAGCATGATGGTGTATTTGCCTGCGGTAAAATTGTTCAGTAACATGTGCAGCTGCCTGCCCTTTTGTACAGGATTAGGATAAACACTTAAGCTGGCCGCGCCTTTTTGCAGTTTTACCATCACTGTATTGCTGTAGCTTGTTGTACCGTCGGCATTTTGCAGTTTTATGCGGTAATAGTTATCGCCTGCGGCAGGGGCATCATCTGTTGCATCGTAAGTTTCAGTGTTGTTGCTGTTACGTGGCTTAATGCTGCTGCCCATTTGGCTGAAGGCTTGCCCGTCAGTTGATCTTTCTGCTGAGTACTGCTGTATGCCCTGCTCTGTAACTGTTTGCCATTCAACCTGTATGTTTTTATCATCCTGCCATGCTTTTAGTTTTGTTACCACAGTGGCCAGTGCACCTTGCGTCTCAAACACCACTGCAAACCTGCCTTCGGCGCTGCTGGCTTTGTCAGCCGTTGTTGCAAACGCTATTGTAGTGCTTTGGGTTAAGCTTACCGGTGTAAGGGCTTCCAGGTATTTGTCATATAGCCATGCCCGCAGCTTACCTGCCTGTATGTTTTGCGGGTTGAAGGTGAATGAGTAAGTTGATTTCGCCTTCATCGCATATACATCAAGGAATATGCTGTCTTTATCTTCCGGCAGCGGCATCCTTTCTATGCTCAGGTAGCTGGTATCTGCCTTTATGCTCAGGTTTTCATCATAGTTAAACATCTTGGGGCCATCATCAGTTAATGCCTTCTTGTATATATCCCCAAACTTCATCAATACGCCATCCACGCCTGTCATAGTTCCATTTATGCTGCGGCTTAGGCTTACCCTCAACTGCTGGGCGTTATTATTGCCTGTTGGGGCAAAGAATACACTGTTGGTACTATGGCTTATATCAACCTTGTCGCTTTCATTAATGGTTATTGTTGGGTTATACGCCATTGCCTGCACAAAAAATGCCTGCCCGCTTTGTATAATATTCGTTTGCTTGGTTTGGCTTGCATCTATGTCCTGGTCGTACGTGCCGGTGCCGGGGTCGTAGTTAAACTGTACATACCCGCCAAGGCTGGTGCCAGCCCTCGCCGCATCCCATACCCACATCGTGTTCATGATGTTGAATGTAGCTATGCCTGTGGCGCCGATATTTGTAAAATCTACCGGGGCTGCGTATGGGTTGCCTAACAGGATATACTGCCCGGGATCTGCATTGGCATAGAATGTTTGTGTGCCGGTTTGCAATAGGCCGCTTGCCCTTAGGGCGGTTGCCTGCGCGCTGTGCCCTATGGTGCTTATGGCGCCAAAGGGCCCTGTAACGAATACGCCAAAGGCATTATTGGCCCAGATGGTATTAAAGGCGTCGCTAAGGGTTGTGGCATCTGTATTTGTTAACTCATCCCAGCTATCACCCCACCTGTTGTACGTTTTTATGGATGCTGCCACGCCTGCTGCATCAAAGCCGTTGCCACCGCCGGGGCGGAATATTTCTACGCCTGTTTTACCATCAGGGATGCCGCGGTTTTGCCAGTTATCGTAAATGCTGGCAGCGTTATTTAATGGTGCGGTAAGCAGGCGCCAGGCACGGCGGGCGGGTATGTACCTTTCCACTGTTACATTGCCGCCTATATAATTGGTATTGCTGCCTGCATTGGCCACAGCGGCAGTGCTGTCAGCGCTTGAAGCAAGGGTTAACAGCCCGTTGGTGATCAACATGCCCGCTTGTGGCGTATACATGCCAAGCACTCTCAGCGTATCACTGTTTAATGTTACGCCTGCGTTATTATTTATGGTTATGCCGCCTGCAGTTATTTTACCTGTTATATTTTGGGCGGCAGTACCGTTAAAGGTTATGCTGCCTGTACTGGCATCAAACGTGCCGGCATTGGTTATATCCCCGGTTATATTTAATGCGCTGGATACGGTAAGTGCGCGCCCTGCCTCCACAGTAAGGTTGTTTATAGAAACATTGGTGCTTATAGTTGGCTCATTGGTTACACCATCAGAAGGTATCTCAGCATCGTCTGCTGCAGATGGCACTTTGCCCAGGCCCCAGTTGCCAGCGTCTGCCCAATCTGTGCTCACAGCGCCCGTCCAGGCGTTGCTTCGTAAAACAGTTATCGTTAAGGCAGTGTAAGTATCACCGCCATTGTTAGTGGCTTTTACGGTATAACTTGTTTGTGCGCTTGCCGCTGTGGGCGTGCCGCTTATTATGCCTGTTGAAGCATTTATGGCAAGACCTGTGGGTAAAGCAGGGCTTATGCTGTAAGCATCAACCGCACCGCCCGGGCCGGCTACTTTTTTAATCGCATTGTTATACGTGTCAGCCACATACAAATTGCCTGATGCGTCAACGCATACAGCAAAAGGCTGGCTGAACCCTGAACCAATTGTTATTGTGCTGCCATCTGATGCCAATATTTCTTTAACCGCGTTGTTTCCGTGGTCAGCCACATACACATTGCCTGCTCCGTCAACCGCAACACCACCCGGGTAACTGAAGCCAGTACCGATGGCTGTTACGCTGCCATCTGCCTTAGATATCTTTTTAATAGCGCTATTGTTATAATCCGCCACATAAACATTCCCTGCCGCATCAATGGCCACCCTGTACGGCAAGTTGAAACCGGTGGCGAGCGTGGTGATGCTGCCGTTTGTTGCAGATACTTTTTTAACGGCGTTATTATAGGTGTCGGCCACATATATATCGCCGGCTGCATCAAGCGCCACGCCAAATGGCTGGCTGAACCCGGAGCCAATAGTAGTTATGCTGCCGTCTGCGGCTGATATCTTTTTAATAGCGTTGTTTAAATAATCAGCCACATATACATTGCCTGCCGCATCAACCGCCGCATCAGTGGGCGTGTTGAAACCGGTGGCAAGTGTGGTTATGCTGCCATCTTCTGCGGATACTTTTTTGATTGCGTTATTGTACGTATCAGCAAAATACACATTGCCGGCCCCATCAACTGTTACGCCAAAAATGTGGTCAGATGCTGATGCAACCGTAGTTATAACGCCTGCTGCAAATACAGGCGCCAACGGGCTAATAGCCGTGCCTTTTGCAAACACGTTGGGCGATGTATAGCTAAAGCTGCCGGGGGCTGCAACATCAATTACTGTTATTTGTATAGTTGCTGTTGTATTGCCGCCGCTGTTGGTAGCTGTAACAGTATAAGTTGCTTTTGTGCTTGCCGCTGTCGGTGTGCCACTTATTATGCCGGTTGAGGCATCTATTGCGAGGCCAGCGGGCAATGTTGGATATACGCTATAGGTTACTACCGTGCCACCACTGTTGGAAGGCGCGGCTGTAGCAACTGCAGAGCCTTTCGTAAACGTGTAAGGCGATCCTGCATAGGTTAACCCAGATGGCGCCACATCATTAACCTGTATTTGTATGGTGGCAGTAGTTTGTGCCGAACCATTGGTTGCTGTGACGGTATAGGTTTGAAGGGTGCTTGCCGTTGTTGGTGTGCCAAATATCGCCCCCGTTCCTTTCTCAATAGAAAGACCAGCGGGCAGCGCAGGGCTGATGCTGTAGGTAATCGAAGGGTCTTTTGCCACCACCGGGTCAGCAAAAATTTTGCTATTGCCCACGATAAATGTATAAGGCGACTTGGGATATGAAAATGCCGGTGGCGCGGCAGCATTAACTGTTATTTGTATGGTTGCCGTTGTATTGCCGCCGCTGTTGGTGGCTGTAACCGTATAAGTTGTTTGCGCGCTTACCGCTGTTGGCGTTCCGCTGATGATACCCGTTGAGGCATCTATTGCCAGGCCATCAGGCAGTGCAGGATCTATACTAAAGGCTGTTACTGTGCCGCCACTGTTGGAAGGAGCGGAAGTGGCAACTGCACTGCCTTTGGTAAATGTATAAGGCGATCCTGCATAAGTTAACCCTGATGGGGCCACATCAACAACTGTAAACTTTACAGTTGCCGTTGTGTAGCCTTTGCCGTTGATTGCTGTAATAGTATAAGTTGGGGTGCTGCCACTAAATGCTTGTGCCGGGGCTATTAAACCAGCAGCTCCGGGCCTGCGGTCTAAAAGGGAGGCTGTAACTTCGGTTGGTTTGCCGCTTATTTTGCCCGTAAACTTGTCAAACACCATGCCTGCGGGCAAGGATGGGCTTATTTGGTAAGAAGTTGCCTGTGCGCCAGACGTAACAAACTCTGTAACAGTGGTATCGCCAGCTACGGTTGCATACACATCCCCGGCCTGGCTAACCGCAATACCGGTAATTGTGCTGCCTGCATTAATATCCAGGCTGGTTATCACGCCGTCTGCACCGTTATCCTGCGCCACCATCTCCTTTAAGTTACTGTTGTCGGTGTAGTAAATATTGTAGGCGGAGTCTGCCGCTACGCCCGCCGAATTAACCGGGCCAGTGTTAACGGTATTGATGAAGAAGCCATTTGACGTTACCTTTTTAACGGCTGAGCCGTCAGCCACATACACGTTGCCCGACGCATCGGTGCCAATGCCCCTGAGCCCGGTGAACTTTTGTGTGAACTGGCTGCTTACAAACGTGCTGAAGGTGCCGTCGCTTAGTATTTTATATATATTATAATTCCGGGTGTCTGGTATAAAAGCATTGCCTGATGCATCAACAGCCACGCCGGTCGGCACGCCTACACTCGAATATGCAGCCAGCATGCTGCCAGCCGCTGATATTTTTTGAACTTCAAGTTTAACCGCGTCAGATTCCCACACATTTCCCTTATTATCAACCGCAATGCCGTTTAAATAGCCCGTAACGGAGGCAAGCGTAGAGATACTTCCATCTGGCAAGATCTTTTTGATTGCTTTGTTCCCCGCATCTGCCACAAATACGTTCCCGGCCAAATCCACGGCCACGCCGTTGCCGTTGCTTATGCCCGAACCAATCTTAACCACAGGCGATGGCGATACCGGGGCAATGGTAATGCCCTTTGTAAATATTAGCGGCAGCTTATAGCTAAAATCCCCGGGCACATCCTGAGTTATTCTTATAGCTACGCTGGCGGTTGCGCTGCCGGCGCTATTGGTAGCTGTAACATGGTAATACTTCTGCACTATTGCCGTTTGCGGCGTACCGCTTATAATGCCTGTGGTAGCGTCCATTGAAAGGCCGGCAGGCAGCGCCGGGCTAATAGTGTAGGTGGATACCGGGCCTCCTATGCCATATATTTTTTTAACGGAATTGTTTTCCATATCGGCAACGTACACATTGCCTGATTTGTCAACCGCCAGGCCATAGGGTGCATTGAAGCCAGAACCCAGCGTTATGGTATTTCCTGCAACTGTTACTTCAAAAACGTTGTTACCATTCAAATCGGAGAAATACACATTGCCGGCAGCATCAACGGCTACTCCGTAGTTAGGCACACTATTGGCAAGTATTAAGCCAGACCCATCCAGCGCTGATATTTTGATAATTTGCGCATTTCCCGTATTGGCCACGTATAAATTGCCGTCGGCATCCAGCGCAACGCCATGGGGCTGAATGAAAGTGAGCCCCCCAACGGTAATTGGGGTTACAGACCCATCCGGGGCAATTTTTTTAATAGCATTATTTCCCCCATCGGCCACATACAGGTTACCGGCCGCATCAACGGCTACGCCTGTAGGGTTGTTAAGGCCTGTAGCAACCGGAAGTATGTTGCCGGCCGGAAGTATCTTTTGAATGGCGTTGTCTTTCGTATCAGCCACGTATACAACACCTGCAGCATCAACCGCAACCCCGTTCGGCTGGTTAAAACCGCCGCCAACAACAACTATGGCACCGCCGTCAGCAGGTATTTTTTTAATGTCGCCGTTATAAGTATCAGCAACAAACACATTGCCCGCAGCATCAACAGCTAAGCCACCGGGCTGGTTGAAGAATGAAAACAGCGAGGTTACGCTGCCGGCAGCAGATATGGGGGCCTGCGGGGCAATGGCCGAGCCCTTTGGAAATGCTACAGGAGAGGTATAACTAAAGGTTGCAGGAGGAAAGTTTACCACCGTAATTTGAAGATCCACAGTTGTATTGCCCCCACTGTTAGTTGCGGTTACAGTATATCTTGTTTTTGCGCTTGCAGTTGTTGGTGTGCCGCTTATAACACCTGTTGTTGTATTTATAGCAAGGCCAACGGGCAACGCAGGGCTTACGCTGTATGATGTTACTGTGCCGCCGTTTATAGATGGCGCAGCCGCGTTTATGGCCTGTCCTACCGTAAAGGTTGCGGGGAAACCGTTGTATGAAAGCGACGAAGGCGCAATATCGTTTACCGTTATTTGTATAGTATCAGTTGTGCTGCCCAGGCCGTTAGCAGCTGTTACAACATAACTTGCCTGCGCACTTACGGCTGTCGGCGTGCCGCTTAGCTGTCCGGTAGTTGTATTTATAGAAAGGCCGGCGGGCAGATCCGGGCTTACGCTGTACGATGTGGGTGCGCCGCCTACCGATGGGGTAACAGCAGTAATAGCCTGCCCCACCGTAAATGTATAAGGCGAGCCGGCATAAGAAAGTGATGAAGGGGTAAGGTCAACAACGGCTATTTGTATGCCTGCGCTGGTAGTACCGCCACTATTGGTTGCCGTTACTGCATACGTTGCTTGTGCGCTTACAATGGTTGGGGTGCCTGTAATGGCGCCTGTTGATGGGTTTACAGCAAGCCCTGCAGGCAACGAACCACTTGCATAGGAGGAAGCCGTGCCTGCGGCCTGGGTAACCCTTTTAACAGCCGTGCCGGTAAGCGCCATATATACGTTAGCAGCCCCATCAAGCGCTATGCCCTGCGGGGGGGTGCTTACGGGAGTAGTAAAAACTGTGCTTACCGAGCCATCTGCCACTGCTACTTTCTTAATATCATAGCCGTTTATCGCATACAGGTTGCCAATGGCATCAATGGCTATCCTGAAAGCATACAAGCTTGTTTTAAATGTGGTTACCTGGTACCCAGGCACTGCCATCTCTTTAATATTGGTGGTGAAATCGTTAAAATATATATTGCCGGCTGCATCTGAAGCAAGGCAGTTAAAACCGGAGTAGCCCGTAGCTACCGCGCTTGCGGTACCACCCCCCGCAGGTATTTTATAGATACTGCTGTTGTCCGCTACATACATAATTCCAGTTGGATCAACCGTAAAAGCTGTTACAGCGAATGAGAGCGTGCTTAGTGTAGACGGCGAGCCGCCTGCTGCCGCTATTTTCCTGATCGTACTATTTCCATTGGTTTCGGTCACGGCTATATACACATTGCCTGGTGCATCAACCGCCATGGCGCTAACAATAAGGCCAGGAGCAAGCGTGGTGGCAGTGCTGGTACCAGCCGCTATTTTTTTAATACCGGTTGTGCCAGCTTCATATATATTGCCCGCCGCGTCAACCGCTATAGGCCCTTGCGCAAACAGAGAATCAAGACGGGTTAACGTACCAGCTGGCAAAAGGGCGGGTGATAGTGTAACGGCAGCGCCTTTTTGCAGCGATTGCGGCGATGTGTAGGCGAAGGCAGCAGGGGCAATATTGATTACCGAAATTGATATGGTTGCCGTTACAGCATCACCGTTTGCTGACACTGTAACAGTATAACTTGTTGCAACGCTGGCAGCCGTTGGCGTACCGCTGATAATACCGGTTGGCGCATCAATGCCCAGGCCGGCCGGCAGCGTCGGCGATATGCTGTAATTGGGCGAAGTCCCGCCGCTAAACGTCGGAGATACAGGTGTTATTGGCTGTCCCTGGATATAGAAATAAGATGAGCTGGCGTAGGAAAACGTTAACGAGCTGATAACTGACAAAGTTATAGTTGCAGAACTGTTGCCTGCGCTGTTGGTTGCCTTAACAGTATAAGCTGTTGCAGATGCCACCGCGGTGGGTGTGCCACTTATAGCGCCTGTTGCAGTGCTAAAAGAAAGGCCTGCAGGCAATGCAGTGGGGGTTATGCTAAAGGTTGTGCCTATAGTGCCGTTGCTGGCTATTTTTTCAACTATGCCGGAGCCGCCGCTTGATGCATACATATTGCCAGTTGATGCATCAATAGCTAACCCATAAGGATAATCTGCACCTGTTGCATACGAGCTTACAATGATGCCATCTGCCGATATTTTTTTTATGGTGGAATTGCCGGCATCGCCCACATATATATTTCCTGCTGCATCAAGCACCAGGGAGGAAGGAGAACTGAAAGTTGGGCCTATTTGTGCTTGCGAACCATCGGCCGCCGATATTTTTTGAATGGTATTGTTAAGGCTTTCGGCAACATATACATTGCCTGAAGCATCAACCGCTACACTATTCCCATAGTTTAAACCAGAACCAAGCTGTGCCGCAACCGTTCCGTCGGAAACCTGTATTTTATCAACCACCCCAAAATATGCGTCAATGGAATACACGTATGTGCCTGCTGCATTAACCGCCATGCCTGCCTGGCTGAACGCACTGGCAACAACGGTTACAGAGGGGCTGGCCTTTGACAGCTCTGCTTTTGCTATTTTTTCAATTTGGCTATTTCCGGCGTCGGCCACATACATGTTGCCAGCGGCGTCAAACGCAACACCGATGGGATTACTGAAAGTAAACGCCGGGGCGAAGGCTGAAGCGGCGCCACCAGCTTTTGGTATTTCTTGAATAGCATTGTTTCCATAGTCTGCCACATATACGTTGCCAGAAGCATCAACCCCCAGGCCTTTAGGACTATTGAAAACGGTAGAAGAAAACTGGCTTACAACACCAGCCGTAAATGTGGGGGCCAAGGGGGTAATGGCGCTGCCTTTTGCAAGCACGGCAGGGGTGGTATACGTAAATGTGCCGGGCTTAACAATTTGGCCCAGCGCTGCCTGTATACCCAACAATTGAAGCAATAAGTTAAAAATGATTGCAAAAAGGGTACAGATCCTTTTCATATTAACCGTTTTAAAAGTGTTTAGCTTTAAAAATCCCAATAGCCCGTGACCCTTTTGCCCATACAGCTATAACCTTACGGCATGGCGTGGCCAAGCCTATGTTTTTGCAATTATGGTTAATAGTTAGTGCTGAAGTGTACAATAGGGCCGGCGAGGGCGTTTACCGGGTGGATATTAGACGCTGTAAAAATGTATGAAAAAAACGGCAGAAACAATAGTGCAAATGCATCATTTTTAAGGTGCTTGACAGCTTTTTTAGTAATAGTAAAAAGCAAAAAAATTAATGCCAAACAAATTTATAGCTGCACTTATGGAAGTTGGGCAAGACGCAAGCTTTAGCAGTGCAAGGGCTATAAGTTCGTTCAAAATAGGGGCGAAAAATAAGGAGCGATATACAAAACCTAAGGAAATAAAAAGAGCCGGTTTAATTGTTAGTGCAGCCACTTGTTTTTTGCGGCCAGGCTTATAGCTTGCGCCTTGCCGGTAACATGCAGCTTGCTGTACAGGTTTGCAATATGGTTGCGCACCGTATTGGGGCTTATAAATAATTTGGCTGCCATTTGTTTATAATCAAGGCCGTTGGCTATCCCTTGTAAAATCTCAATTTCGCGGGGTGTCAGCAAGGGTGGGGGGTGACCGGGTGTTGTTTTTTGCTGTGGCCCGTTAACCAGTATATTAAGCGTTTTGCGGGCTATGCTGCTGCTCATAGGGGCGCCATTCCGCTCAACTAACTCTTCCACAGCTTGCAGCACCCTTGGCCCGCGCTCATGCTTCAGTAAGTAGCCCTTTGCGCCTGCTTTAAGCGCATTAAACAGCCTCTC
This sequence comes from Bacteroidota bacterium, assembly GCA_013285915.1. Taxonomy (GTDB): domain Bacteria; phylum Bacteroidota; class Bacteroidia; order Chitinophagales; family Chitinophagaceae; genus JABDFW01. The sequence continues at coordinate 4,349 of JABDGS010000036.1, read as the reverse complement.
ATCGTCATCAAAAATGGTAAACATAATATATTCAACGCCATTGTACAGTGAGCTGCTAACAGTTACTGTTTCTATACCATCCATTACCGGCATTTCAATATCCATTAAAACAACCGCCGGGTATTGGGCGGGCTGCAGCTGCTTCATCATCTCAAGGTATTCTTGCCCGTTGGTTGCTGTAAAAACAATCTCTGCGCCTCCGCAAACCTCTATTTCTTCAACAAGGGTTGTAAGTACCGGCGCTTTATCTTCAACAATGGCTATTTTATAGGGCATGGTACAAAAGTGGCGAGTGAAATACATAAAAACAATAGTGCATTTGCATTATTTTTTACAAATAGTGGTTGTTGTACCGGCGCCTGGGCTGGATGTTATCTCCACAGCGCCGCCTATTTCAGCCGTGCGGTGCTGAATGTTTTGCAACCCATAGTGCCTGTTCCTGTTAACAAGGGCTGGGTTAAAGCCTTTGCCATTGTCAGTGATAATTATACAATATTTTCCCTCAGTTGCAGCAATGGTAATGATGAGTTGGGTGGCTTCGGCGTACTTAACGGTATTCGCAATAGTTTCCTGGCATATCCTAAAAAGGTTAAGCACCTCCGCAGGCTGCACTATCACGCTGCAGTTACCGGGATGTTCGTTAAATGCTACGTTTATATTATCATAATGCTCAAGCTGTTTGTGCGTAAATGTTTTCAACTGGTCTGCAAACTCCTCAAGTGTTATTTGCTCCTTGTTTAGCGCCCAAATAGTTTCCCTCAAGGTGGAGATAACCTCAGATGAGCGTTGGCCTGCTGACTTTACTTTCCGTATCCGTTCCTCCTCAGTAATGTTTTTAAGCGGGTGCAAAACGTCCTCAATGTTCTTGCTTATCAGGCTAAGCTGGGTGCCAACATTATCGTGCAGATCGCGGCTTATACGTTCACGTTCCAGCTGTATTTTTTGCTGAAGCTCAAGTGCAGCCAACCGTTGTTTATACTTTCGTTTTTGAAGATAATTTGCAATTACCACAACCAGGCATACGGCCAATATAATATATAGCACGCGAAACCACGTGCGCTGCCAATAAGGCGGCACAATGGTGATGCTTATAGTAGTTAACTGAGTTGCCCATACGCCGTCGTTATTTGCCGCTTTTATTTTAAATGTATAGTGGCCAGGAGCTAAGCCGGCATACCGTTCCGTGTTTTTGCTGCCAAGGTAAAGCCAGCCTTTATCAACGCCCTCCATCATACATGCATATTGGTTTTTCAGGGTATTGGTAAACTCGGGCATGGCAAATTCAAATGCAAGGGTATTGTTTGTGTAGGGCAATATAATGTTATGCACCTGCCAGCTTGGTATACCTGCGTTGTATGGGTCGTCAAAAACTTTTATTCCGGTAACCTGCACCGGCGGCGTATACGGGTTGTCTAAAATATCCTGCGGGTAAAAAGAGTTTGTTCCATTTATACCGCCAAAAAAAAGCTCGCCGTCAGCAGCTTTAAAATAAGCGCCCGTATTAAATTCATTGCCCTGCAGTCCATCATCCTTTGTAAAATACCTGAACTTTTTTTGTGCCCGCCAATATACGCCTATGCCTTTGTTAGTGCTAAACCACATATTGCCGTCATTGTCTTTCAATATGCCGTAAACAACCTCATTAAGCAGCCCGGTGGCAACGGTGTAATGTTGTATTATGCTGTCGCGGGCATCAATAACATATATACCATGCACCGTACCCGCCCACATGTTTCCAGCATCATCCTGGTTTATGGTTATTACCTGTATGTCTTCAGGCAATTTTATTTTTTGCCAGTTATTAGCTTCACCGTAATACAGTCCGTTATTAGTGCCAATCCATAACCGGCCTTTTCTACCCTCCCACCATGCGCCCACCAGCAGGCCATTGAATTTGCCAACAATTTGCGGCACAGTGTTTTTTTCAAACGGCATGCTGGTGCTTAAAAGATATTCATTAAAGCTTATAAAAACCCGGCTGCCCCGCGTGCGTGTAAAAAAACAGTATTTGTTATTTTTTGTTTTGTAACCGGGAATGGCATTTGCCAAAGGCCGGTATAGCTCTTCCAGCCGGCTGGTTGCAGTATTATAAAGGCAAAGCAGGTTTGGGCCTGATGTATAAAGCAAAAGGCTTTGCCCGGTGTTAGGGGCAATGCCATAAACATTGTTGCCTGTACTATGCGGCATGGCAGCTACAGAAACATTTTTTATAAAGCCCCTTGCACGGTTAAAAATATCCATTCCGTTATTAAAATACCCGGTATAAAGAGTAGCGCTATCGGCATAAATGCTTTTAACCATATTACTTGCTGCGCCTGGCGATGCATAAAGCTTAAATTTTTTGAACTGAAATGCTATTTTGGCCAACCCTGTGCCATCAGTGCCTATCCACACATTTCCTGATCTGTCTTTGTAAATACACACCGCTAAAGCAAAGGCTTTTTTGTTTTCATTCCCAAAGTTTTGCAGGTAGCCAGTAATTGTTGCGGTAGCAGTATTAAGATAATAAACTCCTTTTGTTGTTGCGAGGATGGCCTGCTCCGGGCCATTTATAAATATACTATATACCTCAACGCTGTCGCTGGCCAGGTTGCAGCTTTTGCTGGCAAAAGCGCAGGTACGTTTGTTTATAAAAAAACTTTTTGTGCGGCTTTGCGCCATTAGCACCGTATCGTTAAGGTTAGCAACAGCCCTTGCATAAAACCCCAGGCTTATTTTTTGCAGGCTGCCTGTTTTGCTATTGTACACCATTATGCTGCCACCACAGCAAAACCACACATTATTGCCTGCAACAAAGCCATTATCCCACTCAGGGCAGGTGCTAAAATCTTCATCGCCGGCCTTTTTTATACAGTAAACCTTATGTGTTGCCTTATTTATTTTAACAAGGCCGTAATGGGCCATGCCTGCCCATATAAAACTGCTGTCTTCTCCATATATCCTGTTTACATGCACGGCCTCATTTACCGGCTGGTAGGCAAGGCAATTAGTAAAATTATCAGCATCAGCATTATAACGGCTCAACCCTTTAAACGATGCGACCCATAAATTACCTGCATGATCTGTATAAAAGCTGCAGCTTCTATCGCTGTTTATAGCATTACTGTCTTTAGCAGCAGTTTTATATGTGTGAAATGTATAACCGTCAAACCGGCAAATGCCGTCGGCGGTACCCGCCCATATAAAACCATTTTTGTCCTGCCCAATGCTCCACACCGTGCTCTGCGGCACCCCATCATCGTTAGTATAATTGGTAAAATGCGTAACAGCCTGCCCACTGGCAGCAGGGGTAATGAATATTAAGCCGATAAATGCTAGCAGGGTACAAAAGCGCATGGTTGCATTAAAACGATAGTAAAAATAAAAACCCGCTGGCAAATGAGATTATGTGAAAAAGATGTTAAGGTAATTTTAATACGGTTGTTTTGCCCATTATTAGGAATTGTTAAACAATTCAATAGATCATGCCAAAATAATAGCATGGCAGGAGCTAAAAATATTTGTTTTAAAAACAAAAACTAAATTTGCGCCATCATAATGTTCACCATTAAACAGCATGTTCTTTTCTTACAAATAAACGGGTAGGCTGTTTTAAATCAGCCATAAAAATAGTCCGGTATTTGCATCAACGGCATCATTGTTAAAACAATCATTCCTTTTAAAGCGTGGCTTTGAGGGGGTATTTTTCGTTTAAAGTTTTATCGATTCGCATATTTGGTAACATCCGAGGCGTTGCTTTTTGTAAAAAATAATTGTGATAATCAAAATGATGAAAAACGAAATTATTCGACTTCTCACATACTCTTAATATTGCGTACGTCTTTGATGATGATGATTGATAAGCACTAACAGAGCAATTGAAAGCGCTAAGCTGTAAACGCACTTTTCAATTTGCTTGCAAATTCAAAAGTGCTTTTTTTGAGAAGATAAATGTTATGAATAAAGTTAAAAACAAATGAAATTTTTGTTAAGTATGATCTTAGATGTAACACATTTTGCACAAAAAATACTGCGTATTTGTACTTATTTTTTTTAATGGCTTACCAGGTTGTTGTATTTTATGTAGTTGATATTTTTAACCGTACTTCACTTGCTGAAGCATCATCTGTCTGCTGCATTTGGCAATTGCCTGTATAACCTTCATCAATACCACGAAACAGTTGCAGCATTTAAAAACAAAGATCATCGCTGATTGACAAAGCTAAGCGGTTAATGAAGGAAAGGCAAAGCATTGTAGAACCTATTATTGGTAAATTTTTAGGTATGAAACTGGTAAATACAAAAGGTTTACAAAAGACTAAAAGTGTATTAAACCATGGCAGTAGCTGAAGCCGAGGCCCGTTAAGACT
>JABDGS010000035.1 GCA_013285915.1 Bacteroidota bacterium | reverse complement strand
TCGAAATCAAAGATTTATTAAAGGCAGATATTAATAAAAAAGGCCCCGATTAGGGGCCCATTGTTATTAAAGTTCGCTTGTTTTAGCTTCTTTTTTTAACGTTTGAGGCACCGCTAACATTGAGGTTAGTGATAACAGCATCTCCTTTATAATCAATCCCGCTTGCGCCGCTTGCCTGGGCATCTAATTTTTTATTTACCGTAATACGCACGGTTGATGCACCGCTTGCTTCGGCTGTACAATTCTCTGTTTCAAGGCCATAGCCATTAAAGCCGCTTGCACCGCTGGCTTCTATATTTAAACCGGCACTTTTACCACTAACATCAGCCTGCGATGCACCACTAAGGTTAACTTTAATATCATCTGCTGTTACTGATGATCTGAAATTGCTGGCACCATCAATCTGCATGTCTATTTTACCTGCTGTAACACCACCATCAAATTTTACAGTTGATGCGCCGCTAACCTCAAGGTCAAAATTATTGCGTGCCTTTAACGGATCGCTTACTTTAACACTTGATGCGCCACTTGCGTGTAAACCGTCAATATCAACTATTGTAACGTAAGCCTTCAGTTTGCGGTTACCCCAGTTCCAGCTATTCCACGCGCCATTTTCAACATAGATCTTCAAAACACCATCACGCACTTCCGTTCTTATACGCGCTGTAAATTTTTCGTCACCGGCACTTACCGCAACAGCCTCTTCTTTGCCTTGTGATAAATACAGCGTTATAGCGCTTGATACATTTACCTTGGTGAAATGGTCCACTTTTCTTACCTGGGCATTGGCATCATATACCACGTTCTGTGCAACCGCTTGTGTGCCCGCAATTAATATTGTTAGGCATACGGATAATATAAATTTTTGCATGGTTAAATTGAGTTTTATGGAGGTATAACGGCGATGAAATTAAAAAGTTACAGGTTTTTAAAAAAATCTGTATTTACTTTGTGTTGTTAAAACGTAGGGCGTTTACCGCCAAAACGTAAGATCCCGGGGTGCTTTCTTTAAAACGAAGGCTGAGATAATACCCGTAGAACCTGAACAGGGTAATTCCTGCGAAGGGAAGGCGATATTTCCGTGAGACGCTGACCAAAGGCGTGAGGCGGCAAAAAAATCAATCATTACCTTCTCCGTTGCATTTTCCCTGTTCCCAAAACAAAAAATATGAAGAAATTTTTGGGAACCTTGGCTGTACTTGCAATAACAGCTTTAGCACACACACAAGTAACATTTAAAGGCGTTGTTACCGACAACCAGGGCCGGGCACTGAGCGGAGCAACCGTCATTGTCTTGCTTGGCCCAACCAAAACCCTCACCTTTCAAACAGTGGATGGAGGCAAATTTGAATTTAGATACAGTATTGCAGACGCCCCCATGCCTAAGGATGGCAAATTAACCGTGCAGTACGTAGGAAAAAAAAGGTTTGAGCAGACATTTGCGATTTCCAGTGTAAACACTTTTAATGTGGTGCTGGGCGATGCCGAATATTTTCTGGAACCTCTTGAAATTAAAGCCGTCCGCGCGGCAGATAAAGCCCCCTTTACCAAAACAGAGATAAACACACAGCAGATCGAGAAAAATAACCTGGGGCAGGATATACCTTACCTGATAAACCAAACACCATCAGTGTATATAAGCAGTGATGCAGGAAATGGGGTAGGATATACCTACATGCATATTCGGGGTACGGATGCAACACGCATAAATGTTACCCTTAATGGCATACCCTATAACGATGCTGAAAGCGAAGGAACTTATTTTGTTGACCTGCCTGATATACTTTCTTCCACCGGCTCTATACAAATACAACGTGGTGTGGGTACATCAACTAACGGGGCAGGCGCTTTTGGGGCTACGATAAACCTTAGCACCAATGAATTTAATGATAAGCCTTATGCAGAGTCAAATAACAGCTATGGCTCCTTCAACACATGGAAAAATACCATACGCCTTGGAAGCGGCCTTATAAATGACCACTTTACTATTGATGCGCGGCTCAGCCAAATAAGCAGTAATGGCTATATTGACAGGGCCAGCACCAGCCTGCAGGCATTTTACCTTTCAGGTGCATATATAAATAAGAACACATCCCTACGCTTCAATCTTATTGCGGGTAAGGAAAAAACTTACCAGGCATGGTATGGCATTGATTCTGCCACGCTAAAAACGGACCGGACCTATAACCCTGCCGGAACTGAAAAACCTGGCTCCCCATACAAAAACGAAACAGACAACTACTGGCAAACACATTACCAACTATTCTTTAACCAGAAGCTGAGTAATACATGGAGCCTTAATATCGCCAGTTTTTTAACGAGGGGCTATGGGTATTACGAGGAATACAAAGGTGTAGAAGCTGAAACGGAAGCCGGTGACAACAGCGAAACATCATTTGCGAATTATGGCTTGCCTAATGTTGCTTATGGAAATGATACTATCACAAATACAAACCTCATACGGCAGCTATGGCTTGATAATTATTTTTACGGGCAAACTTTTTCATTTCAATATAAAAAAAATAAAGACGAGCTAACTTTTGGTGGAAGCTGGACAACCTACACTGGCAAGCATTACGGTGAATTAATTTGGGGAGATGTTGGCATACCTAAAGATTATATTTATTATAATTACCCGGCCACAAAAACAGATGCAAACATTTATGCAAAATGGTTGCGTGCAATAAATAGCAGGTGGAATGTTTTTGGTGATATACAATACAGGCATGTTATGCATAACATGGAAGGCTTTGAGGGTAACCCGGATTTATTTATTAAAAGAAAATTTAATTTTTTAAACCCTAAGGCTGGTGTTAGCTACAATTATAATGGATGGAATGCATACCTAAGCTATGCGCAGGCTAACAAGGAACCAAACCGCGACGATTTCCAGGCAAGCCTTGAACAGCAGCCCAAAAAGGAAACATTGCATGATTTTGAATTTGGCGTTGAAAGAAGAAAGCCAAATTATACATGGGGCGTTACCTTATATGATATGATATATAAAGATCAATTAGTGCTTACGGGTAAAATAAACGATGTGGGTAGCTATACCCGCATAAATGTGCCAACTAGCTACAGGCTTGGCATTGAGTTGCAGGGCAGCTACATTATAAATAAGTGGCTTAATGCTAATGCCAACTTAACGCTTAGCCGCAATAAAATAAAAAGCTTTACTGAATACCTTGATAATTACGATGATGGTACGCAGGTAGCCGTTGCGCACAGTAATACCGATATTTCTTTTTCACCATCGATAATTGGCGCGGTTAACTTAAATTTCTTGCCTGTTGAACACCTGGAAATTAGCCTGCGTGGTAAATATGTAAGCAGCCAATACCTTGACAATACACAAAATACCCAACGACAACTAAGTGCTTTTTATACACAGGGTATTATGGGCAGCTACACTTTTGAGCACCTGCTTTTTAAAGAGCTGAGAATTACTGCGCAGGTTAACAACATATTTAATAGTATGTATGAGCCCAATGGATCAACATACCCATATATTTATGGCGGTGCAGTAGTAAATGCCAATTATTATTACCCTGTTGCGGGAGTTAATTATATGCTGTCGCTAAACGTTAAGTTTTAGAAGGATTGTTGAGACGAATTGCGGAGCGTTCTACTGACAAGTCGTCTTTTATCTTATAAAATTGATTGAGCTAACGGTTGTTGCACCAACGAGTTCATCGGCTCTGTCGCTAAAGGAGCGGTAATACACAAGTATGGTATAGTTATTTTCCGCCTGCCAGTAATTACCCTCAGTTGTGTAGGTATCTGTTTTTGCATTTGGGTTACGCGGGTCTTTGGTAACATATATATAACTGTAATAGCCTTGTTTTAAGATCAGTGTTTTTTCATAGGCACCAATATCATTGTTAAACTCCATCCTCGTGGAATCATTTGTTTGGTAACCGGTCATTTCGCCGGCTATGTAAACATCAGCATTCGGGTAAGGCTGCCGGCTTTGCGGCACATAGGTAAAATGTACTTTGGCATAATCGCCCTGCCACCACGGGTTGGAAACATCTGTTGATAGCGTTTGAAAAAAACCATCAAAGTCCTGGTAACTCTGGAATACAAACTTTGTTCGCTCGGGGTCCGGCCTCAGGTAAACTTCTGTAAGTTTATTACGCTCGCTAACGCTGTCAATCCGTTCACTTTGAAACCTGAAGCTTTCAAGGTTAACCCAGCGGTATTCTTTCCCCGCAGGAAAAACACAGTCCTGTTCACCGTTGTATTCAAATGCATTGCCGCGCATAAACGTTGGCTGCATGCCTGTTATCGCATTATCCCACCGGTAGTTTTGCAGCACAACAATTTTTAATTGCTGGGCTGGGTTAAGTATGTTTATCCTGCTTTTATCAATAGTAAACTGCACTTTTTGGTGCGTGTTGGTTATTTCGTTATTAAAAGGGTGCTGCACCTGCGCGCCGATGTTCACCAGGTTACCCATTACAAGCAGGCGTTTGGTAAATGCAAGCTTTGAAGTATCGTTGTTCAAATACACCTTTAGTAGGTAATTGCCTGTTATTTTTGGCATACAACCCGCCTCTGGCAGGTTTATCATATAATGCACATATTTTATTTTGGCTATTGATGATGCACGGTATTGTGTAAAGCGGCCCTGCAAAAAACCCTTCATGTAATCAAAAGGGTTTATGTCAGCAGGCTGCCAGTCAGCATTGCACATTACAAAAGTGTAATTGTAGTTTTTTACGTAACCATCAAGGTCATCAAAATGCAGTTCTGTAGCGCCTACTGCGCCAAGGTTTATTATGGGGTAACCAAGCTGGTTGCCGGTAAGGCAAAACTTAACGCCCTGTATATTGGGCATGTAAACCATATCAGGATCCTGTCCGAACGATGAAAATGACCAAAACAGCAGAAACGAAATAAATAAGCTACGCATACGCTTTGTAATAAACAACCAAAGTAAAACAAATAACAAACAAAGAAAAATTGCAGATGTAAACAAGCGGCATTTAAACCAATAATTAACTGGTGTAATAAAAAAGCCCCGATGGAAATCGGGGCCGGTATATAGTCACATGAGAAAAAAAACATTTTTATTGCTGCTGGCCACCAACATTCACACGGTTTTGCTCTTCTTCGGCTGCAGTAGGTTTTTTGCGTTGCTGCTGGTTTCCGCTTTTACCAAACCTGTAGGTAAAGGTTAAAATAACACGCCTGTTGTCCCACCTGTTATGAATATTTGCTACAAACTTATTCATATCAGTTGTGCCATTGAACCTCATTATATAAAACGGATCGCGCAGGTTAAGCCGCAGGCTGCCCTTGCTTTTTAATATTTGCTTGCCCGCACCAATTGAAAACATGCCCATTGGTTTTGCAAGTATGGCGCTGCTTACCAATGATTTTCCCTGCATAAAACCACTTATTTCACCACTCCACCCTTTATTAAACGTAAAACGGCTGCTCAGGTTGCCTGTGAATGAAGTTATTGCAACATTAACGTACTCACCATCTATAAAGCCCTTATAGCGGTTATTAAATACATTGGCAAACAAATTTACGTTCCACCATTTTTTTAGCTGTTTGCCATAGTTGGCAGCGAGCCCTATGTTGGTGTTTGATGCTATGTTTTGTTTTGTTTGGTATGTTATGTAATTTTTATCAGCATCCTGTTGCGTAATAAGCACATCGTTTATAATATCAGTTGTTGAGGTATAATTTGCAGTAACGTTCAGCGCGCCTTTGTAATTGTAACTAAGCTCAACATTTTGTGCAAACTGTGGCTGCAGGTAGGGGTTACCCTGCTGGTAAGTGTACCTGTCTAACTGGTACTCAAATGGATTTAAATCCTGGTAATCGGGACGCTCAATCCTTCTGCCATAAGAAATTTCGTAAGTATTGTTGTCGTTTGGCTGGTAACTAAAATAAGCTGTAGGGAAAAGCTTTGTATAGTTTTTATCAAACGTTTCATTTTTTATCACCTGGTTACCTTTTGATACAGTTTGCTCAGCACGTAAACCAACCTTTGCGGTAAATTTCTTTATTTGCTTTTGCAGGCTTACATAAGCCGCGTTTATATTTTCAGTATAAATAAAGTGGTTACTTCTCGCAGCATCTACATTCCATTGTTTGGTGGTGGTATCATACAAAGTGTATTGAGCATCATTGTCTGATTTTACGTAGCTTGATTTAACGCCTGCTTCGAAAGTGGCATTGTTCTTTAATGGGGTAGAAAAATCTGCTTTAAATGTGTATATATCTATCTTACCAGGCAGGTAGCCGTTTAATAAATATGGGTTAGGGTTATCGGGGCTATTATTCTCAGGCACCAATTGCCCATCGGGATAATACAGGTAATTATTAGAAGATTGTGGCGACTTTGTTCTGTATGAAATATAATCGGCATCAATATCAAGTTCAGCGCCTTTAGTACCAAGCTTCTGCTGAAGGTTAACATCAGCACCTAAATTTTTCCAGGGGCTGGGATTAATGGTAGTTGCGGTGTTGTATTGGGTAAATTTGCCTGTGCTGTCGTAAAAATTAGTCCACGTGTGAGAGTTGAAGAAAGAATGATCATCAAAACCATTAAGGCTAACCCCAATCGTGGTATTTTTTGAGGCAAAATAGTCGAGGCCTGCTTTATAATTAAAATTATAGTCAGTATAGCGACCATGAGATACCTGGTAGGTTTCACTATTAAAAGGGCTATTCCTGTCTGCACGAAATTTTCTGTCATTTATCCCGTCGCTAAATCCCTCCCAATGCGAATAACCAACGCTGCCGTATAAATTTATCTTGTCGTGCCTCCAGTTAAAGCTGAAGTTGTTTGTTTGTTTAAAATAAATGGCCAATATGCCGCTTGAAGTAAGCGTGCCGTTAAAACCGTTATTCCGGTTCTTTTTTGTTTTTATGTTGATGATACCCGAGTTGCCGGCCGCATCATATTTGGCAGGTGGCTGAGTCATAATTTCAATCTGGTCAATTTGGTTAGCCGACATGCTTTTTAAGTAGTTTGCCAAATCTGATGCATTAAGGTAAGTTGGTTTGCCATCAACCATTATTATTACACCTGCTTTACCCTTCAGGCTCACGTTATCGTTGTTATCAATAGTAATACCCGGGCTTCTTTCCAATACCTCAAGCGCAGTTAAACCTGTGTTGGTAGGCGACGCGTCAACATTAACAACAGTTTTATCAATCTTGTTTTCAATTAATGGCCTTGTTGCATTAACTGTAACCTCGCCCAAACCCTTGTTAACTGCAGATAGTGACGATGCTGGTAATTGCACTACGGGGTTTTCTGCTGTGATGTCAAACGCCGCGCTGTTGTATTTGCTGTAACCAACCGCTTCAATTCTTACAAAATATTTACCCGCTTTTATATTCTCAAATTCAAAAACACCACTTTTATCGCTTACGGCAAATTTAACTGCTGAAGAATCACTGCTTTTTAAAAGCGACACTGTAGCGGCCTCCACCGTTTTGTCGTTTGTTCCTTTTATCGCCCCTGATACTTTGCCTGCAACTTGTGCGTGCGTTACAGCAGGTGCAATAAACAGAATCAAGGCTATTGTGAATAGTTGGAGTAAATGTCTCTTCATAACAATTAATTACGGTTACTACGTTTAATTTCGTAGCGCAATATTGGGAAAGCTTTTTAAAGCAGAAATGCTAAAAAATGATAAACGGAAGTTTTAAAATATAACTGGAAACCATTCATCAACTGCAAGTGATAAACGGAAAATATGTAAGGATGGATGATGAAATTTATAACACGAATAGAGCACATTTAAAAATAGTGCCGGCTACATTTATGATGCCTGCTGCGGTATGAGAATATAAAGGGTGTTGCCTGTGAAGCTGCATATACAGGCATTTTAGTTTCATTCACTTAAAGTGCAATTAATTTTGTTAACATATTTCACCTTTTGTTAACTCTTATGCAGGCATGTTAAAGGTGTGGTTGCCATAGTATGGTTTGAGTGTTTGAAAGTCTTATTGTTCGCGAGCGCCTTTACAAATACGCAGTGCTAATTTGTGCATCCGTGCCGCTAAATCTTAGTTTCGCTACGCTTAATTATCATCATTTTTCATTCATAACAATTGGATTTGTAAATACCCAAAAAGTTTTAAATTGTGCCTGGCAGGATATTGACCAACCGAATAAATTGAGATTACATGACAGGACAAATTAAACAAAGGGTGCAGGCTATTGATACCGCCCGCGGTATTATTATGATAATTATGGCCTTAGACCATGTACGGGATTATTTTCACGTGCACGCTGTAGACCAGCGGCCTACTGACCTTACAACTACAACCCCGCTGCTTTTTTTTACACGATGGATAACGCATTTTTGTGCGCCAACATTTCTTTTTCTATCGGGCATTTCAGCTTACCTGGTGGGCATGCGAAAAACAAAAAAGCAATTAAGCGGGTTTCTTATTAAACGGGGTTTGTGGTTAATTGTGGCAGATGCGACTATCATGACATTTGGGTTAACATTTGACCCGCACTTTGATGTGATTTTTATGCTTGTACTTTGGTCTATAGGGTTAAGTATGATAATTTTAGGGTTGATGGTGCATACCCCGCCTGTGGCAATAATACTAACAGGTGCGATCATTGTTTTTGGGCACAACATTTTTGATTATTTTCCTGTACCCGATACTACCGCCTGGGGGCAGGTATTTAAGTTTTTGGTTACAATATCAAGCGGGGGCATCCCGATAGCAGGAAGAGTAGTAGTTACAAGCTATGCTGCCATAACCTGCTGCGGCCTTATGCTGTTGGGGTATGGCGCGGGGCAGCTTTATAATGCACAACTATTCACCGCAAAACAGCGTACAAGAATATTGTTTTATATTGGTGCCGGCGCCGTACTATTGTTTATTGTGTTGAGGACGATAAATCATTATGGCGATCCATCGCCGGCGATGCCACAAAAAGACGCCATGTTTGGGCTGTTGTCGTTTTTTAATGCAACCAAAAATCCAATGTCACTCGACTTTATGTGTATGACTATCGGGCCATCGCTTTTGTTACTCGCGGCCGTTGACAGCCTGCAAAACAGCTTCACCAAATTTGTTTCGGTATATGGCAAAGTGCCGCTCTTTTACTTTATCGTTCATATTTATTTTATACACATTCTTGTTGTTATCGTATTCTTTGCGTCAGGGCATGGAATGAAAGATATTGCAGACCCTAAGGGGGGATTCTACTTTCGGCCTGCCAATTTTGGGTACGGCCTTTGGGTTGTTTACCTGCTATGGGCTTTTGTGGTATTGGTATTGTATAAGCCGTGCAGATGGTTTTATAATTATAAGGCAACACACAAGTATTGGTGGTTGAGTTATATATAACTGGGATCTCCCTGATTCGTCTGAAAGAATGATTTATCGAAAGCTTATAATCAAAAGAACAACAACTATTCGGATAATTGTAATAGACCTTTAATAAAGCTAAGCCGCTCTTTAATATCAGCCAGGTGAATCAGGTAAATAAGGCTAAAATCATGGTTAAAAAAGAAAGCCCGCATAACAGCAGCTACGCGGACTTTGCAAGTATAACTAAACCAACTCTTGTAAATTATTTGTTGTAGGCTTTAACAAGGAAAACACAATCTTCAACCTGTTTGATTTGTTCAACCCTGCTCTGACCTTTTAATGTAGAGTTATTTGAGATTTTTATTTTTTGAACAGTTGTGTCAGACTCTTTAAGTTCATTAATCATTTGGTAAATACTCCTGGCCTTTACAGCAAAAACAACTCCATCGGCCTCGGCCTGTTTAGCCGTAAGGATACCAACTACATCGCCATTTTTATTAAATACAGGGCTGCCCGAGTTTCCAGGGTTAGCAGGCAATGAAATCTGGCAGCTGCTTGTATCGCCTTTAAAACCTGACTGAGCGCTTAAATAACCGAGGTTGTACGAAATATCATCGGTTGGATAGCCTAATGTGAAAAGTTCCTCACCCAAATCAACATTCCCTTTTTTAAGACTGTAGGGCAGGTTTGTTATAGGTTTAAAATCGTCATCAGTTATTTTAAGTATTGCCAAATCCTTTGACTTGTCAATAGCCACAATCTTCACAGTTAATTCTTTGCCCTTATTAATAACTACAGCACCGGAGCCTTGTAAAATATGCGCGTTTGTAACAAGGTAACCTTTGCCGTCAATAAGAAATGCGGTGCCACCAACCGTGAAATTATAATCCGGTTTTGGTTTAACTGCAGTATTACCCTGCTCGTGGTTTAACCGGTCATTAGTAACCTTTTGAACAATATCAATTTTCCGGTTAAGCTGCTCAAACTGGTTCTTATTAATGTTTGGCGACAAGGTTGCCACCAAAACACTAATGCCCAATGCCGTAACACCAGCTATTGATGCTGCAATACCCGTAACCTTTTTGTAGCGGTGAAACATTTGCACAATGCGGCCTTTGGCTGTTTTTTCTCCGCCTTCGCTAATATCACCTTTTTGTAACAGGTTGTCGTGGGCTGAGGCTATTGTATGTTTTAAGGCTGTGCGGGTGCCAAACTCATCAAGCTGGTGTAAAAACAGCTTGTGTTCAACCACCATCTGGTCAATTTCGGGGGTCTTTTCCCGTAATTGTTTAAACCAGGTTTTTTCTTCGGGTGACATTTGACCGGTAAGATACCGTTCAATAACGTCTAATAAAACAATGTCTTCCATCCCTTTTTATTCTCCAATATTATATTGCGTAAAAAATAATTTTTTTAACCGCATAAGGCATTTGTACTTCTGGTTTTTTGCATTGTCGGCATTGGTATACCCAAATTCTGATGCAATTTCCGTCATATCCTTTTTTTGCATGTAATAAGCCTGTAACAGGCTTTTACAAGGTTCTCCAAGGCTGCCTAAGGCCCGGTCCATCATCGCGAAATCAGCGTTTCTCTTCTCGTGAACATCAATATCTTCTTCCACCGAAACCGTTTCTTCAAGCCCATCAGTCTGCATTACATACCGCCCCATTTGTTGAAGCCGTTTTAACCAAAGCCGCCTGCAAACTGAATATATGTACGTTTTAATTTGGCAGGTTAATACAAAAGACTCGCTTTTTGCCTTTTCGTACAGGGTAATAATGGCTTCCTGGAAAATGTCCCGCGCATCGTCATAACTTCCGTTATTGTTAATGATAAACGATTGAACCATAGTAAAATTCTCTTTGTAAATGGTTTCAACCGCCTTTGTATCATTAGCAACTAATCCTTTCAGTAAAAGCTGTTCGTTTATTTCCGGTTTCACTAATACTTGTTTTTAATACCAAGATGGGGCTAAAAGTAACCCAAAATAGGGCCAAAAAAATATTTAAAAAAAATTACCCGTATTGCGGGTTACCTTTTTTTCGTTTGGGTATAAATATGAAATTAATAAACTAAAAACACTCACAACAATGAAAAAGCTGTTATTCGTATTAGCGATTGGCGCATTTGCTGCCTGCGGTTCTGGTTCAGGTTCATCTTCATCAACTGATTCTACTAAAGCTGCTGATAGCACTATGGCTGCTCCTGCTCCTGATACTACAGGTGCTGCACAAAGGGCTGCTGATTCAGTTAAAGCTAAGATGGTAGCTGATTCTATAGCTGCAAAAGCTGCTGCTGATTCTGCAAAAGCTGCTAAGAGCGCTAAAAAGAAAAAATAACTTATTGGGGCTATTGTGCGATAGATTTTGAAGGGCTATGCTTGCTGGCAACATAAATAGCAAAACTTTTTTCATATGGCAAGCAATCGTTAGAGGCCGTCCTTATTCTTAGGGAGGGCTTTCTTTTTGTACCCCCATCCCCTAAAGGGGTGCTGATGTGCCTGTTGACACCTAAGTAACTTACTGCGGTTTCTATTTTTTCGCCTTGTATTTTAAATTTATGTTGCCTATAAACAGTAAACCTGATTATAAATTCGCTTTTAGGGGATAGGGGCATTAACTAACGCTTGTTTATTTCTTTTCAAAAAAATTTGCAGCATATTGCTTTGTAACTATATTTGAACCCGCAATGAGTACTAAACGCACATACAACTACTTTTTTTACTTTTTCTTCTATTACTTTTTTACAAAAGTAAACCGGGTTGTATTTGCCAAAGCATAACAAAACAAACAATCAACATACAGTCCCGGTCTAAAAAGGCCGGGATTTTTTTTATCCCTAACCAAGACAAAAAACTACCAGTAGAAGTAAAATGAGCAAAAGCATAACAAGTAATAAAAGCCAGTCAGCACCCGCCCGCATTGCCATACAGGGTTTTGAAGGATGTTTTCACCAGGTGGCCGCCCGCCAGTACTTTGGCAGTGATGTGGAGGTTATACCCTGCGCTACATTTAAAGATGTTATTAAGGCCGCCATAAATAAAAAAGAAAGTGAAGGCGCGGTTATGGCAATTGAAAACAGTATTGCCGGCAGTATCTTACCTAACTATACGCTTTTGCAAAAAAGCAATCTTGTGATAACCGGCGAAGTTTACCTGCCAATTAAACAGCACTTGCTTGTTAACCCCGGTGTAAAGCTGGAGGATATAAAAGAGGTACACAGCCACCCTATAGCCATACTGCAGTGTATGCAGTACCTTGAAAAATTTAGCTGGAAGCTGATCGAAACAGAGGACACAGCGCTTAGTGCAAAACATATTCACCAGCATAAAAGCAAACATATTGCCGGTATAGCCGGAAAGCTTGCCGCTGATTTATTTGATCTTGAAATTGCAGCGCCAAACATTCACACAATGAAGAACAACTACACACGTTTTTTGGTGTTGCAGCGTGAAGCAGTACCTGTTGAAAATGCCAATAAAGCGTCAGTAAATTTTAATACAGACCATTCACGGGGTAGCCTTGCAAAAGTGCTCACCAAAATAGCAGACCAGGGGATAAACCTTAGCAAACTGCAGAGTTTCCCGATACCCGGCACCAATTTTAAATACAGTTTTCATGCGGATATGGAATTTGAATCAGTAGAGGATTTTAATATAGCCATGAAATCTATAAAACCACTAACGGAAGAAATAAAAATATACGGTGTTTACCGCAACGGCAACCAAAACCAGGAAGAAAAATAAATAACGGTTAATTGTATGATAACAACAGCAAAGCGTCTTGACGGGATAGGTGAATATTATTTCTCTCAAAAATTAAGGGAGATTGATGAACTGAATAAGCAGGGTAAGAATATTATTAACCTTGGTATTGGCAGCCCCGATCTGCCACCGCACCCAAATGTGATAAAGGTGCTGCAGGAAGAAAGCGCCAAACCTAATGTACATGCTTATCAAAGCTACAAGGGGTCACCCATTTTGCGTAAAGCCTTTGCTGACTGGTACAGCACCTGGTATAATGTTGCATTGAACCCCGATACCGAAATATTGCCACTTATTGGCAGTAAGGAAGGTATTATGCATATATGCATGACCTATTTGAACGAAGGTGATATAGTGCTTGTGCCAAACCCCGGTTACCCTACCTACAGCAGCGCTGCAAAGCTGGCGGGTGGCACAATTGAATATTATGAATTAAAGGCAGAAAATAGCTGGATGCCAGATTTTACAGCCATTGAGCAAGCAATCCAGGCCACAGGGAGAACACCTAAGCTGATGTTTGTTAACTACCCTGAGATGCCCACTGGCCAGTTACCCACGAAGGAAATGTTTGCTGGGTTAATTGCATTCGCGAAGAAGCATGGTATTCTTTTGGTGCACGATAACCCGTACAGCTTTATACTTAATGACAGTCCAATGAGTTTGTTAAGTGTTGACGGGGCCAAAGACGTTGCTGTTGAATTAAACTCGCTCAGTAAATCACAAAATATGGCAGGCTGGCGTGTGGGTGTATTATGTGGCGCTGCCGAAAGAATAAATGAAGTGCTGCGGTTTAAAAGCAATATGGATAGCGGTATGTTTTTACCCTTACAGCTTGCGGCTGCAAAGGCTTTGGGGTTGGGCAAAGATTGGTATGAGAGTGTAAACAGTATTTATAAAGCCCGCCGCGAAAAGGTTTACGATCTGCTTGATACGTTGCAATGTGAATACTCAAAAGCACAGGTTGGTATGTTTATGTGGGCTAAAATACCGTCTGGTTATAGAGATGGCTACGCACTTAGTGATGAAGTACTGTATAACAAAAACGTATTTATTACGCCAGGGGGAATATTTGGCAGTGCTGGCAACAACTATATACGCGTTAGCCTCTGTGGAAGTATTGAGAGGTTTGAGGAGGCGATAAAGAGAATTAAAAATTAGTAATGAATAATTAATAATTGTGGCATGTTCAACAATTTGACGATAGTAGGCGTGGGCTTGATAAGTGGCTCGTTCGCCCTGGCATTAAAAGACAAAGGCTTTGTAAAACATGTTATTGGTGTTAGCAGAACAAAAGCAAGTGAACAAAAAGCGCTTGACCTGGGATTGATTGATGAAGCCTTGCCATTAGAAGAAGCTGTAAAAAAAGCTGACCTTATTTATGTTGCTATACCAGTTGATGCAACGGTACCAATGATGCAGAAGATAATGGATATGGTTACCGAAAAGCAGATTGTTGTAGATGCCGGCAGTACAAAGGCTGTATTGTGCGCTGCGCTGAAAGATCACCCGATGCGCAGCCGCTTTGTAGCAACGCACCCTATGTGGGGTACTGAATACAGCGGGCCTGAAGCGGCTGTGCACAATGCTTTTGCGGGCCGTGCCTGTGTTATTTGTGAAAAAGAGAAATCTGATGCTGCAGCCGTGGAAATAATTGAAAATATCTATCGTGCACTGGGAATGAATATTGTGTATATGGATGCTGTTAATCATGATGTGCATGCGGCATATATCAGTCATATATCTCATATAACATCTTTTGCACTGGCAAATACTGTGTTGGAAAAAGAAAAGGAAGAGGATGCTATTTTCGAACTTGCAGGCGGTGGTTTTGAAAGTACAGTTCGTTTGGCAAAAAGCAGCCCTGCCATGTGGGCGCCCATATTTATGCAGAACAGGGACAACGTGCTGGACGTATTGAACGAGCACATAAGCCAGCTAAGAAAATTTAAAGCGTGCCTTGAAAAAGAGAATATGGAGTATTTATATGAGTTGATGGAGAATGCGAATAAGATAAGAAGGGTGCTGGATAGATAGATTTGAATAATAATTGGTAATTAATAATTAATAGTGCGCAATATCAACCAGGTTAATCAGTTAAATCAGGCTGAAATCGCGGTCAATCGTAGTCAATTGGTTACCTTTGCAAAAATTTGAAAACTGAATGATGACATTTGAAGAACTGGGATTGGATGAAAGACTGGTAAAGGCTACCAGTGAGCTGGGCTTTGTTACACCAACAGAGATACAGCAAAAAGGTATCCCGGTATTATTAAGCGGTACTAAAGACTTTATTGGCCTTGCACAAACAGGTACGGGCAAAACAGCAGCTTTTGGCTTACCGTTGCTGCAGGTAATTGATGAGGATAAAAAACATCCCCAGGCAATGGTGGTGTGCCCAACGCGCGAGCTGTGCATACAAATTGTAAACGAAATTGAGCTGTTTAAAAAACATATTCGCGGTATACATGTGGTTGCAGTTTATGGCGGCGCAAGTATAGGTGCACAAATAAGAGATCTGAAGCGGGGCGTGCAAATTGTAGTTGCAACACCCGGCAGGCTGATCGATCTTATTGAACGTAAGGCTATTAATCTTGAGGAAATACAATACGTGGTGCTTGATGAAGCGGATGAAATGCTTAACATGGGTTTCCAGGAGGATATTGAATTTATTTTACAGAATACACCAAAGCGTGAAAGCACCTGGTTGTTCAGTGCAACTATGCCGCCTGAAATACGCAAGGTGAGCAAACGTTACATGAAGGAACCTGTGGAGATAACTGTAGGCAAAGCAAACACCGGCAATAAGAGCATTGATCATCAATACTATGTAACCGCTGCACAGCACCGGTATGAAACATTGAAAAGGCTTATTGATTTTAACCCGGGCATATATGGCCTTATTTTTACGCGCACAAAAATTGATGCGCAGGATATTGCTGAAAAACTTACGCGTGAGGGATACGATATTGATGCGTTGCATGGTGATTTAACACAACAACAGCGCGATAAAGTAATGGGCCAGTTCAGGGATAAAAGCCTGCAATTGCTAATTGCAACTGATGTGGCCGCACGCGGCATTGATGTACAGGGTATTACGCATGTTATAAACTATGAGTTGCCTGATGATGTTGAAGTGTATACGCACCGCAGTGGCCGTACCGGGCGCGCAGGCAGCCTGGGTATATGTATGAGTATTGTGCATAGCCGTGAGCTGTTTAAATTGAAGCAGATTGAAAGAATGGTACAGGCACCTTTCCACAGGTTTGAAATACCAACAGGCAAAGACGTATGCCGCAAACAGTTTTTCTTTTTTATGGATAAACTGCTGCAGACGGATATTAGCCACGGCGACTATGAAACTTATGTGCCGATGATTGAGGAGAAATTTGCTGATATAAGTAAAGAAGATATTTTAAAACGTGTTGTAGCAAGTGAGTTTGACCGTTTTTTGAAATATTATGAGAATGCCGGCGACCTTAACATTCGTGAAGAAAGAAGAGTTAACCGCGACCAGGGTGCAAGAGACCAGGGGCGGGGTAGAAGAGATGCCCGACCCGTTGGCCGTGATGCAGGCAGGGACAACAGGGACAGCCGCGATGGTAACTATGCAAACACCGGCGAATACAAAAGACTTTTTGTTAACCTTGGTACAAAGGATGGGTTTTATAAAGCAAGCTTTTTACAGTTTATTCTTGATATGAGTGATTTAAGAAAAGATGTATTGGGCAGGATCGATATGAAGGAAATGAATAGCTGGGTAGAAGTTGACAGCAGTGTTGCAACGCAAATGATGCGCAGCATAGACGGTAAGAATTACAAAGGCCGCAGGATACGGATGAACGACGCGAATAGCCGGTAGACCACGATTTTGGCCTGATTTTCCTGATTCGCCTGGTGCAAGGAATTTAAAATGGCAGAATTGTTTTTAGCTCCGCAGGAGCGGCACGTTAGTAGCTGGAGGAGGTTGTGAAAATTCAATAAGCCCCGTAGGGGTGAAACAATAAAAACACAATTTGCCCAATTGACAACTGAATGTACAAGTGAGTGACACAAGGGACGATGAGTTGTGACGCACAGCGGGGAACAAACACAAAACCTAAAACATAAAACAATCAAACCGGTTTAAACGCTGGTTACATATGAAAAGCCCTTGCTGCGGCGGGGACAAAAAGGATACTAATTATGCAGGCAACACAAACAACAAGCGCCAAAGAACTGGTGCAGGGAAAATGGGAGAAACGTCCATTAATTATTTCCGGTCCGTGCAGTGCTGAGACCGAAGAGCAGGTAATGGAAACCGCCGTAAGGTTACACAAAACCGGTAAGGTAGATGTAATGCGTGCCGGTATTTGGAAACCCCGCACACGCCCCGGAAGCTTTGAGGGCATTGGCGCCAAAGGGTTACCATGGTTGCAAAGCGCAAAAAAAGTTACAGGTATACCCTGGGCTGTTGAAGTGGCAACCGGCAAACAAGTTGAGGATGCTCTTACGTTTGATGTAGATATATTGTGGATCGGCGCACGTACCACCGTTAACCCATTTAGCGTGCAGGAAGTAGCTGATGCGTTGCGCGGTGTGGATGTACCCGTATTAATAAAGAACCCTATTAACCCAGACCTGGAATTATGGATAGGTGCTGTTGAACGCGTGGCAAAAGCAGGCATTAAACAAATTGGTTTGATACACCGCGGCTTTAGCAGCTATGGCAATACTGAATACCGCAATGCACCCATGTGGCACCTTGCAATTGAAATGAAACGCCGTAACCCCGGCATGTTATTCATAAATGACCCAAGCCATATATGCGGACGGAGGGACATTCTGCAGGATGTTGCGCAAAAAGCAATTGACCTGGATTTTGACGGGCTGATAATTGAAAGCCATTGCGACCCTGATAAAGCATGGAGCGACGCAAAGCAGCAGGTTACCCCTGAGCGCCTTGCTGAAATGCTTGACGGCATTAAATGGAGAAAAGAAGACGTTGCAAGTGCTGAATACCATGCAGCCCTTGAAAAACTTCGCCAGCAGATAGACCAATTGGATGATGAACTGCTGCAAATAGTTGGGCAGCGTATGAAGGTATCAGAAAGAATTGGCCAATATAAAAAGGATAACAACATTACCATATTACAAACAAACCGCTGGAACGATATTCTGGAAAGGGCGTTTGCAAAAGGTGATAAGCTTGGCCTTAGCAAAGAATTTATCACGAAATATTTTGATGCTATGCACATGGAAAGCATCAACCATCAGAATAAGATATTGAATTCGTAGTGATTTCCTGATTGCGGTGTGATTTAATATTTTTATTTACAGTACACGCCGGTGTATATATTGGAAGGCTTATAAAACACCCCTTTAGGGGATGGGGGCTTTATGGTTTCTAAAAAACTTGCATTTTCGTCTAAAGATGTAACCTATTATTTTGATGCAGCTTTTGAGCATCTGGAAAAGCTTGTGCCAAAAGAGAACACCTTTATTATTACTGATGAAAATGTATTTAGAAAACACGAAAAGAAATTTAAATACTGGAAAGTAATAGTTGCGCCTGCGGGTGAACCATACAAAAATCAGCATACTGTTGATAACATTATCGAAAAGCTTGTTGAATATGGCGCGGACAGAAAAAGTTACATAGTTGGTGTAGGTGGTGGTGTTATTACTGACATGGCAGGTTACGTAGCATGCATTTATATGCGTGGTGTGGCTTTTGGGTTTGTACCAACATCAATACTTGCGATGGTAGATGCTTCAATTGGCGGGAAGAATGGGGTTGACGTTGGCGTGTATAAAAACATGGTTGGCTTAATACGCCAGCCTGATTTTTTACTGTATGATTATTCTTTTCTAAAAACGCTGCCTAAAGAAGAGTGGATCAATGGATTTGCAGAAATAATTAAGCACGCATGCATTAAAGATGCAGCCATGTTTAAACTGCTGGAAGAAAACACGCCTGCAAGCTTTCAAAAAGATAAAAAACTGCTGAACAAACTTGTACAACGTAATGCTTTGCTTAAAAGTAAAGTGGTGCAGCAGGATGAATTTGAGCAGGGCGACAGGAAATTATTAAACTACGGCCATACACTTGGCCATGCAATTGAAAACACGTATAAGCTGCCGCATGGGCATGCGGTTGCAATAGGCATGGTGGCAGCGGCCTATTTAAGTGCAAATATTTTACAGTTTAAGGATGCCGGTAAAATTGCAACCCTTATTGTAAAATATGGCCTGCCTGCATTTTACAAATACGATGTGGATAAGGCCCTGCAGATGATGATGAGTGATAAAAAAAGGTTTAAGAACGAAATACATTATGTATTGCTCGAAAAAATAGGTAAGGGGG
The DNA here is from genome assembly GCA_013285915.1 of Bacteroidota bacterium. Taxonomy (GTDB): domain Bacteria; phylum Bacteroidota; class Bacteroidia; order Chitinophagales; family Chitinophagaceae; genus JABDFW01. Next base: position 15,785 of record JABDGS010000035.1, on the reverse strand, counting down.
TTGTGAGGCCGTTAAAGGTTGAGGATATACAACCGGTAATAAAACAATTATCGCAACAGGGAAAGTGAGAGAACCCCAAATCCCAAAGGAACTTTAAAGAAAGAACTATGCAAGTAACTGTTTCACCATCACACATACAGGGAGAAATTTTTGCACCTGCTTCCAAAAGTTCTATGCAGCGGGCGTGTGCAGCATCACTGGTGAGGAAGGGAGAAAGCATCGTGCATAATCCCGGTACATCTAATGATGATAAAGCTGCACTTGGTGTAATAAAGGCTTTAGGTGCAACGGTGGAATATCTTGGAGATGGAGCTATAAGAATTAACTCAACCGGTTTCTTAAAAGTCCCCTCCACCGGAGGGGATTTAGGGGAGGCCGTCAACTGCGGTGAAAGCGGTCTTGGCATACGTATGTTTGCGCCCATCATCTCCTTAAATAATCATACCATTACTATTAATGGGCAGGGCAGTTTGCTTAACAGGCCGATGGATTTTTTTGATGAAGTGCTGCCGCAATTGGGTGTTGAAATTACAAGTAATAATGGTAAGTTACCGCTACAGGTAAAAGGGCCGCTGGTACCAAAAGATATAACTATTGATGGCTCGTTAAGCTCCCAGTTTTTAACAGGGTTGTTAATGGCTTATGCCGCGGCTGGCGCTAGCGATGTAACCATTACAGTAACCAATCTTAAAAGCAAGCCTTATGTTGACCTTACCCTAAAAGTGATGCAAGATTTTGGTTTAAATGTGCCAGAAAATAAAAATTACGAAGAGTTTTACTTTCCGCAGCGGGCTTTAAAAGTCTCCCCTAAAGGGGGAGATTTAGAGGGGGTTTATACGGTTGAAGGTGACTGGAGCGGTGGCGCATTTTTATTGGTAGCGGGGGTAATTGCAGGCGATATAACAGTAAAAGGACTTGATGTTAATTCAACACAGGCGGATAAAGCCGCGCTTACTGCATTGAAAGATTGCGGTTGCAAATTAGAAATTGAAGGTGGGGTGATAAACATTGGCCCGGGTGAATTAAAAGCTTTTGATTTTGATGCAACAGATTGCCCGGATCTGTTTCCGCCGCTGGTGGCGCTTGCATCATATTGCAAAGGTACCACGGTAATAAAGGGTGTTGAAAGGCTGACGCATAAAGAAAGTAACCGCGCACTAACTTTGCAGGATGAGTTTGGCAAAATGGGCATTGATATACAATTGAACGATGATGAAATGTATATTCACGGCGGTGCGGGCGTTAAAGGGGCAATGGTGCACAGCAGGCACGATCACCGGATTGCAATGGCATGTGCGGTTGCTGCATTAAAAGCAGAGGGCGATACAACAATTGAAGAAGCAGAGGCGGTAAATAAATCGTACCCCGATTTTTACAAGCATATAAGAAAACTGGGCGCGGAAGTGAAAATAGATTTGGTTAACTTTATGGTATGAAAAATTTGGAAAGAATAACTATTGATGCCAATATTTGCCATGGCAAACCTTGCATAAGAAACATGCGATGGCCGGTGGTAGTATTGCTTGATTTATTAGGGTCTGGCATGAGTTATGAAGAAATACTTTCAGATCATCCTGAACTTGAACTGGAAGATATATATGCCGCCATTAATTATGCTGCACTATATATGAATAAACTGCCGCTTAAAGAAGTAGCCTGATGCACTTTGTTTGTGATGTACATATTTCATTTAAAGTTAAAAATATTTTAATACAGAACGGGCACGCCGCTGTTCACTTAAATGAAATATTGAATGGGGATGTGACGGCTGATGATGTAATTGCGGATTTTTGTGAAAAGAGTGGCTGCATTCTTATTACGAAAGACTATGATTTTGTAGATAGTTTCTATCTTAAAAAAAGCCCCCCTAAAATAATAAAGATAAACCTTGGTAATATTTCTAATATGGTATTGCTTGAAAGAATTAAAGCATTACTTCCGTTATTAGATAGATTAGCTGCGAAGGATAATTTTTTGGTTGAGGTTGATAAGGATAATTTTTTCATTTCTGAAGAATAAACAATGAATAGTTTTGGACGCATATTCAGGGTAAATATTTTTGGCGAATCGCATGGCGAGAGTGTGGGTATTAATATTGATGGGATACCTGCCGGGCTGCCGTTAACTGTTGACGATTTTTTAGAAGATATAGAGCGCAGAAAAGGGGGTACGCAAAAAGGCACTACCCCGCGCCAGGAAAGCGATATGCCCATTTTTAAAAGCGGTGTATTCAACAACAAAACTACCGGTGCGCCTTTAACTATATTGTTTGAAAATAACAATACGCGCAGCAGCGATTATCAAAAACAACGTGCCGTGCCGCGCCCTGGCCACGCTGACTTTGTAGCCAGTAAAAAGTTTGGTGGCTTTGAAGATTATCGCGGAGGCGGACACTTTAGCGGCAGGCTTACGGTTTGCCTGGTTGCAGCAGGCGTTATTGCAAAAAAATTGTTGGCCCTCAACCCCGGCCCTTCTCCGCAAGTGGAGAAGGGGGATGGCATTAAGGTGAAAGCATCTATTTTAGAAATAGGTGGCGAGGCGGACCTGGAAAAAGGGCTGCAAAAAGCTATTGATGCAAAAGACACCATTGGCGGTATTGTTGAATGCCGCGTAACAGGGTTGCCGCTTGGTTTAGGCGAACCATTTTTTGATAGTGCAGAGTCATTACTGGCCCACGCTGTATTTGCTATACCAGCAATACGGGGTGTTGAATTCGGCACCGGCTTTGCTGCCGCCAGAATGTTTGGATCAGAACACAACGACGCTATTGCCGATATGGATGGTAATACAGTAACCAACCATGCGGGTGGCGTAGTGGGTGGTATCACCAACGGCAACGAGCTTGTTTTTCGCATTGCGGTTAAGCCTACATCGTCAACGCCCAAAGACCAATTTACTTTAAATTGGGAGACACAGCAGATGGAGACATTTTCTGTAAAGGGCCGTCACGATCTTTGTATTGCATTGCGTGTTCCTGTTGTACTTGAAGCGGTTACTGCTATAGTATTGGCCGACCTGATGATGCTTGAGCAAAGGATAGCGAGAGTAACGCTCCCATCCTCTAATGGGGAATAAAACTGGATGCAGCAGATTTCAATTTTAATGAATCACATAATTTATCATATTACTACGCAGGCTGAATGGGAAAATGCAAAACAGCTCGGGTTTTATGAAGCTCCATCACTCCATTCTGAAGGATTTATTCATTGCAGCGAAGCAAGCCAGGTTGCTGGTGTTTTGCAAAGATATTTTTCGGGTAAAGGCCCGCTGGTAAAGCTTACAATTGACGGAGATAGACTACATGCAAGGATGCAACGTGATTTTTCTGTTTCGCTGAATGAACATTTTCCGCATATTTATGGAAGGATCAATTTAGATGCTATAATTGCAGAAGAGTTGCTAAGTCAATAGTCATAAGTCAATAGGTCATTAGCGAGAAAAAGGCTAAAATCACCGTTATGCATAACTACATCATCAACGCATCTATACAAATTGTTCCGATAGTATTGGATAAACATCCTTACGAATGGGTGGATGAAGCTATTGCTGTAATACAGCAGTCGGGTATAAAATATGAAGTAGGCCCATTTGCTACTGTAATAGAGGGAAAGTATAGCGACGTAATGAAAGTTATTGATGGTATAAACGAATACTTATACAGCAAACATTGCAGTGAATGGATATGCAATGCACAAATACAAATACGCAGCGGCGCCGATATAACAGGAGACGAGAAGACTGAGAAATTTGCACAGTAACAACCTTATCCGCATTGTCTCCAACCCATAAATATTTCTTCCGCATAGTTCAATAATCATTATTTTAGCTTTGCCGGTATATCTGCCGGCAAGCACGTTCTCACTGCGCCACTCAAAACTTCAAACATGAGAAAATCATCAAGCACCATTTATGCTTTTTGTATTGTATTTCTATTATCTGTTAATACAAACATTATTGCACAAGGTACGCGCCTGTTACGCCAGCCATCTATAAGCGCTGCACAAATAGCTTTTGAATATGGTGGTGACATTTGGGTAGTTGACAAAAACGGTGGCGATGCCCGGCGCATTACAAGCACAGCGGCAGTTGAAGCTAACCCGCATTTTTCACCCGACGGGCAGTGGATCGCATTCAGTTCTGACCGTTCAGGGGTGCCCCAGGTTTATATAGTTCCTTCACAGGGTGGCATGCCAACAAGGTTAACCTGGTATCCATCTGCATCATACCCCCGCGGCTGGTCGCCCGATGGCAAACAGGTTGTTTATGCATGTGGGAGAGAAACAGCCCCGGTGCCTTTTAACCGTTTATGGACGGTATCGGTAAAAGGTGGCCCTTCCACTGTATTGGCCGCCCCATGGGCGTTTGACGGTAATTATTCTGCCGATGGAAACAAACTTGTAGTAGACCGCGTTAGCCGCTGGGATGTTGAGTGGAGGCACTATCGCGGTGGCCAAAATACCCCTTTGCAGGTGCTTGATCTAAAAACATTGTCAGAGCAATCCATCCCTACTGATGGGAGTGAAGACATACACCCCGTATGGATGGGTGATGAAATTTATTTCTTGTCTGACCGGGATTTTATCATGAATATATGGGCCTATAACCCAACTACGGCCGCCGTTAGACAGGTAACATCATTAAAAACAGGTGATATAAAATGGCTTGGTGGCAACGGCAAGGAACTTGTGTATGAGCATGATGGTTATTTAAATATTTTAGACCCAGCGACTGGCGCAACCAGGCAAGTAAATATAAATGTTACCGGCGATTTCCCCTGGGCGGAAACGCGTACAGAAACAGTAACCAACAATATTTCCGAAGCGTCTTTATCGCCAACCGGCAAACGTATTTTACTTGAGGCCAGAGGTGAGATATTTACGGTACCTGTTGAAAACGGTGATGCACGTAATCTTACACATAGTAGTGGCGCTGCAGACCGCAGGCCGGTATGGTCACCTGACGGTACCCAGATAGCATGGTTTTCAGATAAAGATGGCGAAGGATATGCGTTGTATATTACTGACCAGGAAGGCATAAAAGAGCCGCGCAAAATATCTATAGGCACAAGTAAACTTGCGTGGGAACCTGCGTGGTCTCCAGATGGCAAATACATTGCGTTTGCAGATAATACTGTTACCGTAAAAGCAATTGAATTATCATCAGGAAATATAACTACGATTGACACAGGCGGCATAAACTTAGATAGAGGCAATATGGGGCTAACATGGTCGCCTGATGGTAAATGGCTGGCATATACAAAATCTTCGGCCAATAATTTCAGGTCTGTTATGGTGTGGTCTGCTGAGAATAAAAGAACTACGCGCCTCAGCAATCCACTAGCCGATGCAGTTTCGCCAGCATGGGATATGAATGGCCGTTACCTGTATTTTTTAGCCAGCACAAATCTTGCATTAGGCTCGGGCTGGGCTAATACCAGTTCACAACAGGCCAAGCCTACCTTTGGCGCTTACCTAACAATTCTGCGTAAAGAAGATGCCAACCCTTTCCCGCTTAAAACTGATGAAGAGCCGGATACCACAAAACCAAAAACAAAAGACACAACCAATTATAAAAATGTAAAGATAGACTGGGAAAACCTTGACCGGCGCATAATAGCTATGCCCATATCCGTAGGCGAGTATGATGGTATGCTGGCAGGCCCCAAAGGCACTGTGCTGATAAGCGCAGGTGGAAAGCTAAGCAAATACAATGTTGCAGACAAGAAGATGGAAGAACTAGTGAGTAGCGGTTCACAATACGCGGTGTCTGGCGACAGGGAAAAATTATTATTCAAGTCGGGCGCCAACTGGCGGGTGGTTTCAACAGGGCATGCTGCAGGGCCATCAGAAGGCACGGTTGCAATAAACCTGCGGATGGACCTGAACAGGCTGGAGGAATGGAAACAAATTTTTTATGAAGCATGGCGCTACCAGCGCGATTATTTTTATGACAGAAATATGCATGGGCGCGACTGGCAGGAAGTGTATAATGAATATATGCAACTGGTGCCTTACATAAGACATCGTGCCGACCTTACCTACCTGCTTGATATGCTCGGTGGTGAGGCTTCAGTTGGGCATAGTTTTGTTTTTGGTGGTGATTTTCCTGCGGTAGATGTTTCGCGCGCAGGCGTACTTGGCGCGGACCTGGTAATAGCCGATGGCAAATGGAAAATAAAAAGAATTTATACAACTGAAAGCTGGAACCCTGGTGTTGTTGCACCGCTTGCACAACCAAATCTTAAAGTTGAGGAAGGAGACTATATTTTATCCATTAATGGACAAATATTAACTGCAGATAATGACCCTTATGAACTGCTAAATGTTACAGCAGGTACACAAACCATTTTACAGGTGAACAGTAAGCCAACTGCAGATGGCGCATGGACCATTCGGGTGCAACCTGTACCAAGCGAAACCCCCTTAAGACAAATTGCCTGGGTTGAAGATAACCGCCGTAAGGTGGATGAACTCTCACACGGTACGCTTGGGTATGTGTGGGTACCCAATACAGGTGGCGGCGGGTTTAACAGCTTTAACCGGTATTATTTTGCACAGCAGGATAAGCAGGGCGCCGTAATTGACGAACGTTTTAACCAGGGTGGATTATTAGATGATTATATGGTTGACCTGATGGTGCGCAGGCTGCGTGCAGCCGTAACCAACGAGGTGCCGGATGGCAGGCCAATGCGGTTACCTGCAGGCATACTTGGCCCTAAAGTGCTATTGATAAATGAACTGGCTGGTTCGGGCGGTGATTTCTTCCCGTGGGTGTTCAGGCAGCAGAAAGTTGGCCCATTGGTGGGGGCTCGTACCTGGGGCGGGCTGGTAAAATCCAGCGTGCATTATGCGTTTATTGATGGTGGTGCTATGACCGCACCTGACAATGGAATATTTGACCCCGCACAAAATAAATGGGTAGCTGAGAATATGGGCATTGCACCGGATATAGAACAAAAAATAACGGCTGTGTCAGTTTCGCAGGGTAAAGACCTGCAACTGGAAAAAGCGGTAGAAACAGCGATGCAATTATTGGAAAAAGAGCCATGGCCTGCTGTTAAGAAACCACCATATTCGACACCGGGGAAGAAGAAATAGATATAATATTTCCGCTAACGGTGAGTGATAATTACTGTGCACCGTTAATGGTAATGTACTGAAAAATAGTTGCCTGTAAAGAGGCCTGAACTGCAGGGCATTACGTGTGTCTTGTGTAAGGATTTTTCTTTGGATTTATTCTTGTATCATATAAGTTTAGAATAATAACTTTATTGCCAGCAATTTTATAGAAAATCCGGTTATGTTTTGTAATTAAAATGCTCCTCACATTTTGTATTCCGGTATGTATACCGATTAGCGGCTGTTCGGCAATTAAGGCCAGGTGCTTGTCAATATTTTGCCGAAACTTTTTAGCAGTAAGATAACCCCATTCATTTTCCAGATATAACAGGAGTTTAGTAAGTTTTGAGATAAATCTTTTTTTCTCAATTAATTCGTACGCCATCTTGCAGTGGCTTTAAGGTATTCATCATGGTTTAGAGTATCTTTTTCATCTGGCTCATTTATTAATTCCATTAACTCTGCCCTGTCATCTGCCGACAATTCATCAAGAACATCGAGCTCTTCTTTATTATTAAAGTATTCAATTTCAGCCTTCACCATAGCCAAAGCATTTTCATCATTAAGGTTGGCAACAAGCTGCAAAACCTCTTCTTTTAATGTAAGTGGCATATACCAATATTTAATCAAATATAAAAAATACTATTTTAATGCCCAATTCTCCGTTTTTTGCCTAGTCAACAAAAACATTTTCTTTATTTATTGCATTTCCATTTAATTGCTGGTATACATCCAACAATTTCAATACCGCATGTTTGCCGCCTTCGCCTAAAGCAATGGAGTAATTATTTACATACAGGTCAATATGCCGGCGCATAACATCTTCACTCATTTCCTGGCTGTGTTGCTTTACATAATCTGCCAATACTTTGTGGTTGTTTGCATAAGCATATTCAACACTTTTTGCAATTAAGTCATCAACTTTTTTTACCAGTGCTGTATCTAATGTTCGTTTTGCAACAATGCCGCCAAGAGGTATGGGCAGGCCGGTAGTTTTTTCCCAGTAATCGCCAAGGTCAACAATTTTGTGCAAGCCTTTTAAATGATATGTGAACCGGTTCTCGTGAATAATAACGCCCGCAACAGGTTCGCCGTTGGGTAAGTTATTGGCAAGTACAAAATCTTCAATTTCATTAAACACTTTAAATACCTTGTTTTTTGCGTGCGGGTAAGCAAGTGAGAACAGCATGTGCGCGGTTGTATTAACACCAGGTATGGCAATCAGCGTTCCGGGTTGCAGGTTACCTGCTTCAAATTCACTGTCAGCAGTAATCAACAGCGGGCCAACACCCTTGCCTAAAGCGCCGCCACTGTTAAGCACAATATATTCATCCAGCACAAGCGGTAATACACCATAACTTATTTTTGACAGATCAAGCTTTCCTTCTATCGCCCAGCGGTTAAGGGTTTGCACATCTTCAAGCACAACATCAAACTCAATACCTTCTGTATCAATTTTATTATTTACCAGTGCATCAAAAATAAAAGTATCGTTTGGACAAGGGGAGAAGCCGAGCGTAAGTTTCATGTTTTATGTTTTGCGTTCTGTGTTCGATGTTTTGTGTTCTTTGTTCCGGCGAATTTTCTCCAGAATAAACGCATTAAGCTGACATTATTATTTTTAGCGGAAAACTATACTGGCAAATAGTTTTAAACCATAAATACACTGTATTTACTTTTGCCTTGACGCAAAAGTAACAAAAGGTCAAGGCTTCAACAAAAAGGCTAAAAATTAACCTGTTCGGCTAAAATGAAATAGTCACAACATTTGAATATATCCCGGCATTTGTATGACTTCTGCACAAAGAATATAGCCAAACATTAGAATATGGATTTCATTTTTTACGCCTCACAAATTAATTTTCTTAACGCCTTTTTGTTGAGGCCATATGGCATTTGCGCAGATGCAAAAAATATCAATTAACTTTTGTAAGTAAAAATAAGCTAGACTTCTCTTTGGCAGAATAGGCATTGATTTAAGGAACATAGAGCACAAAACTTAAAACACAGAACTTTCTAAAGCCTTAATAAATTTTAGCAGCGTATCATTCAAATTAACAATTGCGTCTTTCATTTTCCATTTTGTTTTATCACGTTCACCAATATAATTGCTGATAGCCCTTATTTGCAGAAAAGGAATATTTTGCTGCAGGCATACGTAATGTAATGCAGCGCCTTCCATGCTCTCAATAAAAGGGTTGTATTTTTCTATAATTTGCTGGCGCCGTTTTGTTGAAGTAGTTATCTCATTTATGGTAACACCGCTAACTTCAGGCAATTGTAAAATATTATATTTCGAAAGCCATGGGTTGTATAGTTTACCTTTATTAAAGGGGACATTATCGCGCTGCTCAAGGTTCAAATCAAACATATCTTTCCATACACCACCTTCATCAACACCTGTATCGCCGAGCATTTCTTCACCAATAACATATACTTTACCCAGTTCAGCACTATTATCAAAACAACCGGCAATGCCTGCCTGTATTATAAGCGATGGCTTTTGCTCCAGCACCAGTGTTGTTAACGAAACTGATGAAGCCAGCAGCCCTACTCCGCTCGTATGAAATGATATTTTAAGAGGGTCATTATTGTATAAACTGCCAGCGTTTATTTGTTCCGAAGCTTCGCTGCATTCAAATTTTGTTGCTGAAGTAATAACTACATGCATGGCAGCAAAGTTCGGTGTTTTGTGAGTACAAGTACAAATTTTAACCATGAAGGAGATATTTAACACATAGGATTTTTCAACACATAGAGCACAGTAGGAGCATAGGAACAGCCATTGAGTTTAGGATACATAGAACACATAGGAGTGCTGACCATAACTGTAGTATATTTTAGCAGCTAAATATTACCTTATCATTTTATGTGCCCGTGAAATAAGCATCGTCGATAACCAGGATATGAGATACAGATTGTTCCACATTTGGTTATAGTTGCTTAATTTCAACTGAATTATAAACTGCTGTATGAGAAAGTTCTTGTTTGCTGCAAGCTTGTTTGTTACAGTGCAATTTGCTTTGCATGCCCAGCCAATTGGTGTTAGTTCACCTGATGGAAAAACTACCATAAATATTGTTGTAAAGCAGGGTATTACATACAGTGTTAGTGTTGACGGTAAAACTATTGTTGAGCCATCTGCTATAGACCTGCTGCTTGCAGGCGGCGTAAAGCTTTCTCAAAATGCGTCTATTAAAGGCGTTACCGCGAAAACAGTATATGATACTATTATACCGGGTGTTGCCGAAAAGCGCAAAAAGATACCGGATGTATACAATCAAATGATTATCGGCCTGGGCAATAATTTTTCTGTTGAGTTTCGTGCGTATAATGATGGCGTTGCATACAGAATAATTACGCGCTTTGCAAATGATATAACCGTAGAAAATGAACAAGCGGTGTTTAACTTTATAAAAGGCAGTAATATTATAGCACCACTTGTTGAAAAAAGGGATGGCGTTGATATTTATCATACAAGTTTTGAAAGCGTTTATAAACATACAACCCTTGACAGCCTTACAACCAACGACCTTGCATTTTCACCTGTGCTTGTTGATGAGGGTGATATAAAAATTGGCGTTACGGAAAGCGACCTGCTGGATTATCCCGGTATGTTTTTAAGGGGAACAAATAAATTCTCTCTGACGGGTGAGTTTGCACCCTACCCTGCGAAAGAACGCACTACAGATGAAGAATACCCGGAAACAATTGTTACCGAAAGGGCAGGCTACATAGCTAAAACCACCGGCAACAGAACACTGCCGTGGCGGGTATTGATGATTGCCCGTAGCGATAAAGAATTGCCGGGCAATGATATTGTGTACCGGCTGGCATCACCATCAAAAATAAAAGATGCAGGATGGATACACCCCGGTAAATGCACCGACGAATGGATAATTAATGTAAACCTGTTTAATGTGAACTTCAAAAGCGGTGTTAACACGGCATCGTACAAATACTATATTGATTTTGCCAAACGGTTTGGCTTTGACAGAATTATGATGGATGCCGGATGGAGCGATTATAAAGACCTTTTTAAAATTAATCCCGGCATTAACATGGATACACTTGCTGCTTACGCAGCTGCAAAAGGAATTAAAATAAGTATGTGGACGGATGCTGCCACTTTAAACAGGCAGCTTGACAACGCATTATTGCAATTTAAAAAATGGGGTGTTGATTTTATAATGACAGATTTTATTGACCGTGACGACCAGAAGACGGTAAATTTTTATGAGCGTATTGCAAAAGCCTGTGCTGATGCAAAACTGATGATCATGTTTCATGGTGCCTATCCGCCAAAAGGATTCACCCACACATACCCTAACAATATTGTGCGGGAGAGTGTGCTGGGCAGTGAATATAATATCTGGAGTGATAAACCCACACCGGCGCATGATGTAACATTGCCTTTTACGCGTATGCTATCGGGCGGTTTTGATTATGAGCCGGGTATATTGGAAAATGCAACAAAAGAACAATTCAGGATGATAAACGGCAGGCCAATGAGCCAGGGCACGCGTTGCCACCAGCTTGCAATGTTTGTGGTGTACGACAACCCGCTGCAAATATTTTCAGGCAACCCCTCACAAGGATATTTGGAGCCTAAATTTATGGAGTTGCTTGGCAGCCTGCCTACCACCTGGGATGAGACAAAAATTTTGGAGGCGAAAGTGAGTAATTATATTGTTACGGCCCGGCAAAAAGGAAGTAACTGGTATATAGGTGGCATGACTGACTGGATACCAAGAGATTTTACAATTAAGCTTGATTTTATTGAAGACGGTGATTACATATTAACAACATGCACTGATGGAGTGAATGCCGATAAATATGCACCGGATTATAGCATTACTGAAACTATGGTTAAAAAAGGAGATACAATACCGGTGCACCTTGCGTCGGGGGGTGGTTTTTTGTTTAGGTTGATAAAGAAGTAAAGTAAACCTGTGTGAAAAAAACGTAACCAGAGTGCCACACCTACGGCGTGGTAAAAAATGTCTTGTCTGTCTTTTTTTCTACAAAGCTGTCCGACCGGCAGGTAGGCTTTTGCCCCGATGGGGCACATTGTGAAGGATGAAGTTACTCCGCATCCCTCATCAAGCATACCTGTCTGCGTTTACCATTCCATGTTCTTTTGGTAAGCTGATGTAAAAAATGGTGCCCTTGCCAACGGTTGTTTCAAACCAAATTTTTCCCTGGTAGGCTTCAACTATTTGTTTGCAGATGGAGAGGCCTAAACCAAACGGTTTTTCACCTTGTGTGCCGGGGCGTTTGGCTTCGGTGTGCGTATCAAATATCTTGTTCTGCAGGTTATCGGGAATACCGATGCCCCTGTCATGAACGGATAACTGTACCTTATCGTCCCGGTGTTCTGTTACAATTTTAATTGCTGCACCTGAAGGACTAAATTTTACGGCGTTGGTTATAAGGTTGCTTACTACGCGCCATATTTTTGCAGGGTTGGCTTTTATTATTTCAGCAGAGCCTGAGAGATCTAACTGAAGATGCTGCTTTTTTTCTGCCGCTTTAAAACTCAGCATTTTTACACAGTTGCGGGCTATAAGGTTTATATCAACTGGTTCAGATGCCATATCTCCGGTACTGCCATCATTAATAGCAAATTCCAGTATCTCATTTATAAGCTCAATTGAGTTGTTGCATGCATTTTGCATTAACTCAAGTATTTGCGTTTCCTCTTCCGTATATTGGTGTTCATCCTCTAATATCCCAATCAGTGAACTAATGGCAGCTATCGGGTTTCGCAGATCGTGCGCAACAATACCTAAAATCCTGTCTTTTTCTTTATTACGGTGCTCAAGTTCGCCAAGCGTATCCTGCAGTTGTTCTTTTTGCTTATTCACCTGGTTATTAAGCATTGTAAGCGTGCGAATATTTTTCTTACTTTTTCTCCAGTTATATAAAATAAGCAGTAATATAATTGCCAATAAAACAATAAATGCGGTAGCTACTATAAAATACAACTGGGTAAGCTTGTTGTCTTTTTTTAGCAGGTTAACCTGGTATTCAGCCTCAAGGCTATTCATTTCGCCGGTTACATCACTTTCGTTAAGTTTTTTGTTAGCGGCATCTTCAGATTCCTTCAGCTTATTATATTCCTGCAGGTGCGCGTAGGCCTGCGGAACATCATGTTTAGAATCAAAATATGTCCACATCAATTGACTCCAACCCATTCTTATCCCATCATTTTTTATGGTATCAAGGCCTTTTTGCATTTGCTGCAATACCTGGTACATGTCAGCATAATTGTTTTCATCCTTATAAAGGGTGGCAAGGTGTTGCTGTGTAATAAGTGCATCGTTAATGTCAAAGCCCGGCCTGCTGTTTATTGCAATATTTTTTTTATAAAGTTCAACAGCCTTCTTGTGGTCAAACTGCGCATACACCTGGCCCATGTTGCCATAAATTACCCCACGGGCAAGGTCAAACGGGTCGCCGGAACCTTTATAGATCTTTTCATTTTCAGTAATAAAGTCAAGCCCTTTATTATAATATGCAAGGGCACTGTCGTTCTTACCGGATTTTTTATAACTGAGTGCCGCATTATTCAGCAACTCCTGCCTGCGGTAAAACCCGCTGTAGCTTTGCTCGCAGGAAACAGACTCCTGGAAAGCCTGCTTAAAGTATTCCGCGGCATCTGCAAAGCTTGCCTTTTTGTACATCACCATTCCAAGCCGGTAACTGTATTCGCTAAACGTGCAGGGGTCAATGCTTTTTTTAGCTGCGACCTTGCCAAGGTAATAATATTGATATGCCTCGTTATACTGTTTTAACCCAAACAGGGCATCGCCTTTGGAGATATTTGAAATAGCGTCGTTCTTATCATAATCGGGCATGTTTGGGGTTTTGTGTACAATCCAAAGCATGCTGTCAGCATAAAGCAGGGTTTTCTTTTCATCGCCTACTTTTGTATGATAGTAACCGCAATACATACCATAATAGTGAAACCGGGCAGAAGGGTCGGCGTCGGGATATGCTGCAAAAAGAGAATCGAGATAAGGATAGGCTTTTGTTACGTATGAACCAAGACCGGCAACACTATCTAAAGCTTTTTGGAAAAAGGCAGGCGGCGGCGTATGCCTCCCGTTTGTTTTACAAGCAATTTGCGTAATTATAAACAGGGCAAACACTAAAAAAAACCTTATGCTGCTGAATATCTTCATCCTGGTTTTTAAGGTACTGGCGTTTGAAAGCTAAATATCGTATAATTTTTAATAAAACTTATTATTACAATATAATAAGCGCCACAAACTAAGCCCAGTAACAAATTGTTAGTGGCCAGGCAGGAGTTTTTGAAGGATCATTATGTGGAAATGTGTGAGAAAGCGCTGAAGGCGTGTTACTCCTCAAAGTTGCCCTCATCAATTTTACCGTTAAAAATCACCCCCATGTTTTTTGCACTGAAAATATTACCATCGTGCTTGTTGCCTAAAATTATAAGCGTGCCTGTTTGCTGTACAAACCGGGTAAAATTGTTGTTCTCGCCGTGCCACTTGCCGTTGTGGTAAACAATGGTATCGCCGTGGTTAAAGTACAGGTGCCAGCCAAAGCCATAGTTGTGCATGGTGCGGTGCTCGTTGCTTTGCGGTGTAAATGCCATGGCAAGCGTTGATGCTTTTACAAAGGTGTGCTGGTACAGGGCTTTATCCCAGGCAAAAAGGTCGCGAACGGTGCTGTAAATATTTTTATCGCCGTAGGTGCAGTCCAGGTGATCCATTGGGTAAGGCCAGCGGCCTATGTAGGTAGGGGTATAATTGGCGGTATCTTTCATTGAAAAAACGTAGGTGTCTTTTAAGCCAAGCGGCGTAAAAACACTGTCCTTCATATATTGCGGGTAGGGCTGGTGTGTAACTTGCTCAATCACCAGTGCCAGCAGCATAAAATTTGTGTTGTTATAATGATACACATGGTTGGGCATGGCCTCCATAGGCGGCTTGTGCAAAGCCATAAAATTCACCACATCCTGGTTTGTAGCTTTTTCCTTTTTGTTCCAAAAGCTATCCATAAAATTCAGGTAGTTTGGTAAACCGCTGCGGTGACTTAGCAGCATTTTTAAGGTTATACCGTGGTATGGCAGCTTTGGAAGGTATTTTAAAATATCATCGTCCAATGAAAGGCGGCCCTGCTCCCACAACTTCAGTATGGTCATCCCCGTAAAGGTTTTTGATATGGAGGCAAGGTGAAAAGGCGTGTTTGGTGTAACGGGTTCCTGCGTTTTAAAATTGATATAGCCCTTGTAATCTTCAAAAATTATTTGCCCGTTTTTGGCTACGAGGATGGCGCCGTTAAAACCGGTGTTGGCCAGGTGCTTATTATAATAATCCTGCGCGGCTGCACGGTAGGCCTCAACCGCCTGTGACGACAGGGGCTGAAACTTATAATCGGGTTCGTAAAGAAATGCTTCGGCCTCTTTTTTTACCGGCTGAACTGCCGGGCCTGCGGGGGCCTGCCCGCAACTTGTAAACACACACAAAACAATAAATACTAATAATAATTGTTGCACAATAAAAAATCTTAATTTATTCATTAAAACAAAAATAAGAGAATGCGTCCATTTCTGCTTAGCTGTAACAAACCTTTACAATATTAATACCACGGTTAGCAGGGTATAGCCTATACTTTGCCACAATGCAAAATGTGGAT
>JABDGS010000034.1 GCA_013285915.1 Bacteroidota bacterium | reverse complement strand
TGCCCAGGCTTTTTATTTATAATACGGAGGCAAATAATAAAACCGAGCCCGAAAAAAATATACTACGCGCGCAATTTACAATAATGATGAAGCGCCTTTGGTATGGTATCACCTGGCCATCTGCTATTATTACACTCATTTTAGGGCCAACGGTTTGGTATATGAAATACCGTTTTATGACACCCGATTGGCTGCTTATAAAGCTGGTTTTTGTAGTGCTGCTGTACCTGTATTTTTTTTCACTTAATAACATATTTCAGCAACAGCTCAATGGTGTATTTAAATACAGCTCGCAGCAACTTCGCATATGGAATGAAGTAGCCACCATCTTTCTTATTGCTATTGTTATGCTGGCCGTTGTAAAGGAGAGCCTAAGTTTTGTTTGGGGGCTGGTTGGGCTTGTTGGCTTAATGGCGGTGCTGATGATTGCTATAAGAATTTACAAAAAAGTACGGGAAAAGAAATAAACTATTCTCTCCTATATTTATAACCTTAAAGTATAAATTCTAATATGCGTACAATATTTTTTATTGCGTGCCTGTGTATTTTTGCCGCATGCAACACCAAACAGCAGGCCGATATAATTGTGCACAATGCTGTTATTTACACGGTTGACAGCAGCTTTTCCACAGCACAGGCAATGGCTGTAAAGGATGGTAAAATATTGTATGTTGGCAAAGAGGATGAAGTATTAAATAAGTATTCAGCCAAAGATACTGTTGATGCTAAGGGTAATGCTGTATACCCCGGCTTTATTGATGCCCACGCGCATTTTGTTGGCTATGCACAATCATTATTTGCAGTGGACTTGTTTGATAGCAAAAGCACCGATGAAATAGTAAGCCGCGTACAAAAATTTGTTGCAGATCATCCCGGTGAGCAATGGATAAGCGGCAGGGGATGGGACCAAAACAAGTTTCCGGGCAAGCAGTTCCCTGATAATGTAAAGTTAAGCCAGCTTTTTCCTAACACCCCAGTTGTACTGGAGCGTGTTGATGGGCATGCATTGCTTGTAAATGATAAAGCTTTGCAATTCGCCAATATTAAACCCGGTCAAACCCTTACCGGTGGCGCTATTGAAACGGTTAATGGCAAATTAACGGGTATTTTAATTGACAATGCAGAAGCATTGATAGGGGCGGTAACGCCTGAGCCATCGAGAGAGGAAATGGCTAAAAAATTGTTAGCGGCACAACAAAACTGCTTTGCGCAAGGGCTTACCACCATTACCGATTGCGGGCTTGATTATGAGGCAGTGGAAGCAATTGATACCATGCAACAGCAGGGTAAGCTGGCTATGCATTTATATATTATGCTGAGTGATGCTAAAAGAAATTATGACAAATTTCTTAAACGCGGGCCATATAAAACAGACAAGCTTTTTGTACACGGCTTTAAGGTATATGCAGATGGCGCCCTGGGTAGTCGTGGTGCCTGTTTGTTACAGCCATACAACGATAAGCCAGGCTGGCAGGGCTTTTTATTAAGCAGTAAAGAGCACTACGATTCTGTAGCAAGGCTGCTGGCAGGTACTGATTTTCAAATGTGTACACATGCAATTGGCGACTCTGGCAACAGGGTAATACTGCAGGCATATACCAAATACCTGGGTGGAAAAAATGATAAACGCTGGCGTATTGAACACGCGCAAATAATTAACCCTGCGGATTTTGACCTGTTTGGGAAATCTTCCATCATTGCATCCGTGCAGCCAACACATGCAACAAGCGATATGTATTGGGCTGCGGACCGCTTAGGCACTGAACGTTTGAAAGGTGGCTATGCATTTAAACAACTGCTGCAACAAAATGGATGGATCGCTTTGGGCACTGATTTTCCCGTGGAAGATATTAGCCCCTTTAAAACATTTTTAGCAGCTGTTTTTCGGGTTGATGCAAAAGGGTACCCGGCCGGTGGTTTTCAGATGGAAAATGCATTAACCCGCGAACAAGCCATACGCGGTATGACCATTTGGGCTGCTAAAGCAGATTTTTGGGAAAAGGAAACGGGCAGCCTTGAAACAGGTAAAAACGCCGATTTTATTATTCTTGATAAAGACCTGATGAAAGTGCAATGGAATGAAGTTTTGCAAACAAAAGTGATAGCAACTTATAGCGAAGGGAAGAAGGTGTATAATAAATAATTTAAATGCACGATGGCTGTGTTGAGCGAAATGGGGTTATGCGTTATTAGTTGCCGGTGCAGTAACTTTTGCCTTTAACTCCATTATGTCAGCTTCAATTTGGCTGATAATTTCATGCACATCAGTGCTTTTTACACTGGCTGGGCTGCCATAAAAAAGCCTGGCAGTATGTGGAACAATAAGGCTGTCACCCTTTGGCATCGCCTTACCCATACCACTCATAAATACGGGGACATATTTTATAAGCGGCCTTTTAGAAAGAACAATACCAACGCCGGGTTTTAAAGGCTGCAGCTTTTCAGGCTCACCCCGCGTACCTTCAGGAAATATTATCAGCGAATACCCTTCATCAAGCGCTGCTATCATTTTATTTATAGGGTCTTCAGCAGGATGGTCTTTATCCCTTTTTCGCGGTATAAGCAAAGTATTTATAAAATAGTTGCTCATTCTTGCCTGGCGGCTTGTTTTGCCAAAGTGATCTGCCGCAGCAACCGGCCTTACCCTATCAATAATTTTAGAGGGTATTGAAGCCATTAAAGCCATGGTATCAAGATGGCTGTTATGGTTGGCAACAATGATAAACTGTTTCTCATCAACCAAAAATTTTGCTTTATGAAATTGAACTCCGACAAAAATTTTTAGAATATTTCGCAGCAGAAATGAAAAAGTAAATTGAAGAAGTAATTTTTTCATTAGTACGCTATATAATAAACAAGGTGAAAAAATGCCGGCGCGGCATAAGCAAGGGAGTCTATTCTATCCAATATACCACCGTGGCCGGGTATTATAGAGCCTGTATCTTTCAAGCCTATATCCCTTTTTATAGAAGACATTACTACGTCGCCAACAAAACCTGCTATGGCAACAATAAAACTTACCAACAATGCCTGGTAGTTATTCAACGGGGTTAGAAAACGTAAAAAATAACCAATAATTGTCGTGCATATAATGCCGCCTATAAAGCCTTCCCATGTTTTATTAGGGCTTATTTTTGGTATTATTTTATGCCTGCCCAAAAGCTTGCCCCATGTAAATTGCATTACATCGTTTATCTCGGTTATAAATACAAGAAAAAGCAATAGCCCGCGGCCGCCATTTTCAAACCCGTTCAACTTAGGCAGCGATAATAAATAAGCCATGTGGCTTATACCAAAAACAGTTAGCATAAGTGTCCATTGCAGCATTGACATTGATTTTATAATGCCCTGCGTATCGCCCTTTAGCACTAACCTTAACGGTAATAACAAAAACATGACCACAGGTATAAAAATAATAAACGCGCCATACCAGCCGATAAAGGCGAGATAATATTGGACAGGAATAGAAACAAACGCCCAAAAAATTGCCCTTCTGTCAGACTCCCTAAAGCCCAAAATTGAATATAGTTCCCTGAATGCTGCAAAGGAGAGAAATGCGATGGCAACATAAGAAATATTGGTGTTAACCAGTGTAGCACCAATAAAAACGGTTGCCATTACCCACCATGATTTTGTGCGTGCCTTTACCTCATTAAGTTTTGCATTGGGGTTGATTTTACCAATAATAAAAAACAGTAACGTTGCAAAAACGAGTATAGCAAAGATTAACGCCACAACTATTAAAAGCTGGCTTTTATGTATAATATCAGTTCTGAAAATTTTGTCCATTTACTGAAAAGATTTTTTAATTCTTATATAAGTGCTTATTACCAGCAATATGTTGATGACGCTAAATATCCATTCGCCATAAGCAGAAACCGGTATGTAAAAAAATTGAAGCAAGCCATAAATACTTATTACAAAGGCCCTGTCACTTTTGCCCATAGGGCCATCGTACCTTCTTTGGCCGGAAACCGCTTTGCCTAACAAACCGGCAAATTCATTGATAATGGAAAGGCATAAAAACAATACAATTAAGTAGAGGTTGACTGCCTGGAATTTTAATAATGGAAAATATATAAAAAGGTCGGAAACTATATCACCTGCCTCGTTCAGTACCTCACCTTTTTTTGATTGCTGATTATAGGTTCTCGCCATCATACCATCAAGGGCGTTTAATGCCATGCGCACCAGCAGGCCAACAGGAAGGAAAATAAAAAGGAAATGGTATACGTCGGCATACCAAAAGGCTATGCCAATAACGAGTGATAAAACAATTGATGATACTGTAATTTGGTTGGCTGTAACACCGGCTTTGTGAAGCCTTGTTAATATTGGTTTTAAAAGCTGCTGAAACTTTGGTTTAATGTTATAAACAGAGATCATTTGGGCTTGTTGGTATAACAAGATAGGGCAAAAGAAACAGAAATTACGGAACGGCCTTATACTTTAACAACTTCCTTAAACAACCAAAGGCAATTTTTCAAAAAATATTACAATATCAGTTATAATATCTTCACAAACCTGCTGCTTATCCAGCCGCGTTTTTTTGTGGAGAATTTGTTTTCATTTTCATAAAAAACACTCTTCTTTAAAGCGACATTTTCATCCAGTTCAATATACCACCACCCCCGGCCGGTGTTATCTGTTTGTTTGCCAATGGCAATGCCCTTTGTACCGGCATATAATACTGCGACTACATTACCCACCCTGCCTGCACTGCTGCTTTCTCCCCATGGTTCATAAGACGAATCGTCAACTGCCGGTCTTGAACGCAGGTTATAATCATCATTTAATATTTCAAAGGCGAATGACTTTTCAAATAGAGTATCAGGACTAATGCCCTGGAAAACACTGGCTGTTTGTGAGACTAATGTAAATGTTAGCGAACCTGGGGCAGAGAAACTTACAGAAAAAGTTTTGTCGAAGTTTAAATAATCTTCGCAACAACCCCAGTCGCTTATAATTAATTCTTTTAGTTTATTATTCTCAAAAATAATATTACTAACTCCTTCTTTGTCTTCAAACACTTTCTTGTAACTTGGTTTCGTACTCAAAAATATTTCAACAACATTTCCTTCACCGCCACCTGCGCCTTCGAAAATAACGTCATTAGCACCATCGTTATTTATGTCAATAAAATGCAGCCTCGCAGGTAATTCTTTAATGGTATAACCGTACCCAGAGCGGTTTCTGTACGCTGGAAATTCACCTTTTTCGTCGGCGATAAATCGTGTAATTACGGCCTGCGGCACTTTCTTTTCAATGTTAAGCCATGAAAATTTATTATGATCTGAAACCTTATATGGGGTTATATTTTGTGCAGCCAGTAACGCTGGAGTTAATAATATAAATAATGCAATGTTTATTTTTTGCATAGTTAGTTATAATAATTGTTGCTCATTTTACCGCACAATTACCACAAAACCACTTCGCTTTGCAGGCTTGTTAAAACTATCGGTGTATTGCAAAACATAATAGTATGTGCCTACTGGCAATGGCTTGCCATGCATGGTGCCATCCCATACGGCATTAATATCCTGGGAGGTGTAAACGCTTTGCCCATAACGGTTAAATATAACAAGCTTGTAGTTTGCCACCAAGCCCTGCGGGCTTAAACGCCAGGTATCATTTATACCATCGCCATTTGGCGAAAAGGCATTGGGTATGTTTATTTTGGTACTGTCAAAAACTTTTACCAAAACCTGTTGCAGTGCACTGGCACAATCGCCCTGTATGTACTGAATGTAAAAAATTTTGTCGTAGTAAACAGGCGGCGTTGCAAATGTGCCGGTGGCTGAAGTGCTTACGGGTATTGTTGCTGTGGAAGTATCAAACAGGTTATACGTACCCGGCTGGGGGCTTAACACCTGTATATTTGCGGTGCTGCCGCGCTGTATATACTGGTCGGCGGCCTGTGGTGTGCCAGGTGTAATATCATCATTTTTTACAGTCAGCACATCACTCTTAACAGTACAATTATATTGGTCGGTCACGGAGGCGTAGTAATCACCTGCCTTTAAACCGTTTAGCCCCCCGGCATTATTGCCCAGCGGTTGCCCGGTGCCTGTAAACCACGCCCACGTATATATACCGGTATTATCCTGTAAAGCCAGCGTACTTATTGAGCCTTTTGCTGTATTGCAGGTATCGTCGTGCACTTGTACACCGGTATAAACAAATCCAGGTTTTCCGGTTTGGTCAATAGGGGTTGAAAAAATTTGACCGGAACATCCATTTGAATCAATAGCATACAAAAAATAATACCCTTGCGGCAGGTTGAATATGTTTAAAGCAGTTGATAAAACGTTGCCGGCACTGTCCCGCCACTGGAAAGTGTACAATGAAGTATCTCTTGAAAATTGAATTGGTTTTATAAAGCCGTTGTTTAACCCGCAATTAGGCGCAGAAACAATTTCGAGTGTAACTGTATCGGTTAAAAAGCTTTGTTGCGGTATAGTTATGGCGTTGGTTGTTATTTTACAGCCGTTGCTGTTTGCTATGGTGAGTGTATAACTGCCTGCAGGTACATTGTTGATATTTGCTGCGTTGCCAGCAGTTGCGCCGGTGTGGGTATTTACCCATGTGTATATATTAGCATTTATTGATGTAATGCCCGATATACTCCCATCAGCCCCTCTGCATGAAGATGGTTTTACAATCATATTGGCTGTATCATAACTTAACTTTTTGTCAACAAGAGCAATTGCGTTTGTATTGGCTTTGCACCCATAGCCATTGGTCATAAACAGGGTATACGTACCTTCAGGCAAACCTTGTATATCTTCAATATGCCCAACAGTATCACCCGTATTGCTATTTAGCCATGCATATACGGTTGCGTTAACTGATGTTATGCCCGTAATACTTCCGTCTGTACCCTTGCAGGCGGGGTTATTTAATGACAATTTTGAAGTGTCGTATGAGATATCACCGTTATCAGCAACGGTAAAATAAGCTGTGGTTAATGTATCGCACCCGCCCGCGTCTTTCATTTTCAGCCTGTATTTGCCGGCAGGTACATTTAAAAGATCAATAGTGCTGCCTGCTTTTTTGCCTGTACTGTCGAACCAGCCAAAATAGATACTGCCTGAGGCATTTTGATAAGTTATGTTTTTTATAGAGCCGTTTGTTTTGCTGCAACTGGCATTGGTAATTTGTGCATTGTTTGTAAGCAGTGATGGCCCTGATTGGTTTACCAGTACCAGGGGGCCAAGCACTGTAAAGCAGGTTGAATCATCAAACAATGCTTCCCGGTAAAAATATTTACCCGGGAAAAGGGTGCCGGTATTTGGGGTAAAAGATGCTATAATGCTGCCGGCACTATCAAGCCATGCGCTTATATTTGCTGGTTGGTGTGGCCCTGTGAAACTGATGGAACCATTTTGCTGCCCGCAGGTGGGTTGCGAAACATTGAATAAGGAATCAACTTTCGGCTTTGCCTCGGCACCTACTTCGTAGTAACCGGAAATTAGCTGGCAGTTAACATTATCTTCCTTTAATATAATTTGATATTTGCCGGGGGCAAGATTTACCAGGTTGGTATCTGAACCAAGATTGTTACCGGCTGTATCTTCCCAATGCCACGACGAGGCATTCATAATCTTTATATTGGTGATACTGCCGTTTTTTCTGCCACAGGTAGCATTGTGTATGTATTCATCAAACAAATTGGCTTTAACGCCGTTAAATTCTGACGTGCTTCCAAAACCATCTGTTACTGTTGCGCTTATTAAACCTGTCACCGGGCCTGTGTAAACAAAACTGCCCGTATTGTCGGCAGTAACATTTGCCAGCAGCTTTTTACCATTTTCACACAGGTCTGTACATTCGTCGGTGGTAAAAATCTGCACTTTGCCATTTGGTACGGTTTTGCCTTTTATACTGCCGGGTAGTATTTGCTTTATGCTTATTACGGGTATGCCCTGGGTGTGAACATTAATCCTTATGCCTTTTTGGGTACAGGTTACTGCATTGTCCCTTATCGTAAGGCCGGCGTTTTCAGCTTCAATACCTGATTGTATACCATAAATAATATTATTGCGTACAATCATGGAATCTTTTTTTACGCAATCGGTAAAATACATGCCTATGCCAATATTATTGTTAACAACCGGTTGCCCAAAACTGTTATTTTCAACTACGACGTTGCCTGAGGTGTGTTCAAAACGAAGGGAAACGCCGCCGCTGTCAACGCCAAAAGTGTTGCCCGTAACAAGTATGGAATAATCCGAACGATGGTTTATGTTACCACCTACTGAAATTTCGCCCCACCCAACGTAGTTGGTTTTTTTGTAGTTAACGCTAATAATATTGTTTATAATATTTACATAGCCATTATTATATTGGGGCTGATTATAATAATCTCCAATACCCAAACCTCCAATACCTATATAATTACCTTCCCCGGGGCCACTGCCACCCACGGTTATATTTTTTGTTACGCCGCTGGAAAAGCCACTGGCAAATACCGTTTCGGGTTCACCAGCAGTATCAATGCCAAAAAAATTTGATTGAACAACCAGGTTTTGGTTTGGCGTTGAATCGTTGAGCAAATACCCGCCATTTGGGGCTACCCCATAAAAATCGTTAGTAAAAACGTTGCCCTTACCAGGCGCGCCCAGGGTAAGCCCGTCGCACTTTTCAATGGCCACAGCGCCTGCAATGCAGCTAATGCTAACGGAGCTAAAATCACTTACCCAAAGCCCGTATATGGCAACATTAGTAACGCTTCTTAAATAAAAAGCCGCCAGGCAAGCCCCCTGGGTTGTAATACGTATTTTGGCCCCACTTACACCAAAGGCAGGTGCAGGCTCTGAACTGCCATCAATAACCAGGTTTGAGGATAGCAGCATTATACCTCCATTGCATATAATCGTCCTCTCCGCAACGCCGGTTGGCAGTGTGAAAATAATACTGTCCCTTACCACAGTTCCATTGTCGGCTGCCTGTTGCAATGCATCCCGCAGCGAGCCCGGGCCGCTATCCGCGTTTGTTGTAACGGTAAATGTATCGGCAAAAGCAAACATCGGCAGTAATACCAGCAAAAAGGCAAGGGGGCGCAGCATCATCACGTTTTGGCTAATTGGCTTGCAAAATAGGTATTTATGACTTACCCGCGCAATATGCATTGCGTTAAAGCGCTGTTACAAAGCCTTACTGTAATATGCCGGGTGTGAGCAAAAACAAAATTGGGCTTGGGGTATTATTATATGGTTTCAATTGTTTCTGGTGCTTATATTCCGTACCTTTGCACCCCTAAATTAGCGAACAGAAAGGCTTTTACGTATATGAGCGTTACCTATAAAGAATTTACCGGTTTACACCTGCCTACAATAGAGCAGGAAATATTGGCCAAATGGAAAGATAGCATGGCCTTTGAAAAAAGCATTGAACTGCGCGAAGGTGCGGAGCCGTTCGTGTTTTACGAAGGGCCGCCAAGCGCCAATGGTTTGCCGGGTATTCACCATGTAATAAGCCGTACGCTTAAAGACCTTATATGCCGCTACAAAACCATGCAGGGGTACCAGGTAAAGCGTAAAGGTGGGTGGGACACGCACGGCCTGCCGGTTGAACTTGGCGTGGAGAAGGAATTGGGTATAACAAAAGAAGATATTGGTAAAAAGATAACGGTTGAAGAATATAATAAAAAATGCCGCGAAGCCGTATTGCGCTATAAGGATAAATGGGACGAGTTAACTACCCGCATGGGATATTGGGTAGACCTTGAAAACCCATATATAACCTTTACAAACGATTATATTGAAAGCCTTTGGTGGCTGCTAAAGCAGTTGTATAACAAGGGTTTATTGTATGAAAGTGTAAGTATACAACCATATTCGCCTGCTGCCGGTACTGGATTAAGCAGCCACGAGCTAAACCAACCCGGCTGCTACAAAGATGTAAAAGACACCAGCGTTGTGGCAATGTTTAAAGCGGTAGTAAATGAGTCATTGGTCAATAGTCATTGGTATAAAACCCTGATGACCAATGACCCAATGATCCAAGACATATTCTTTCTCGCCTGGACAACCACCCCGTGGACGCTGCCAAGCAACCTGGGTTTAACAGTAGGAGGCAATATTGATTATGTGCTGGTTAAAACATTCAACCCTTACACACATGTACCTGCGAATGTTATTTTGGCCAAAGCACTGGTAAGCAAATATTTTAAAGCGGAAGATGAGGATATAGATTTTGAAGTATTTGAGAAGGGAAAGGTTTTACCGTGGAGTGTGCTTGCGGAGTTTAAGGGAAGGGAATTGGAAGGCATTCACTATGAGCAGTTGCTGCCCTACGAGGCCAACAAAATGGATAACCCCAACTCGTTCCGGGTATTGCTGGGTGATTTTGTTACCACTGAAGATGGTACTGGCATAGTGCACACTGCGCCAGCTTTTGGAGCGGATGACTACCGCGTTGGGAAAAAATACGATATAGGTATTTTGATAATGGTTGATAAGCAGGGCAAATTTGTGGATGAACTGGGCGAGTTTAGCAACCGCTATGTAAAAGATTATAAGAACGAGCCAAACTATCAGGACGTTAATGTTGATATAAGCGTAAAGCTGAAAAAAGAAAACCGTGCTTTTAAGGTAGAAAAGTACGAGCATAGTTATCCGCATTGCTGGCGTACCGATAAACCGGTGCTGTATTACCCCCTGGATGCGTGGTTTATAAAAACCACTGCTTTGAAAGACAGAATGGTAGAGCTGAACAAAACCATAAACTGGAAACCAAAAAGCACTGGCGAAGGCCGATTTGGCAACTGGCTTGAAAATATGGTTGACTGGAATTTAAGCAGAAGCAGGTTTTGGGGTACACCGCTACCTGTTTGGAGAACTGAGGATGGAGAGGAAGAAATATGTATCGGCAGTGTGGCTGAATTGAAGGCCGAGCTAAAAAAATCTATCGACGCCGGTTGCCAGTTACCGGTTGCCGGGTTAAACGAAGAAGATAGTATTGATAAGCTTGTTACCGACCTGCACAAGCCTTATGTTGATAATATAACGCTGGTTTCAGCTTCTGGTAAGCCGATGAAACGGGTACCCGACCTGATTGATGTATGGTTTGACAGCGGTGCGATGCCCTACGCACAATGGCATTTTCCATTTGAAAATATTGAAACCTTCGCCCAAAACTATCCTGCCAGCTTTATAGCAGAGGGGGTTGACCAAACGAGGGGCTGGTTTTATACCCTGCACGCCATTGCTGCACTAATAAAAGAATCGGTGCAGGATGAATTAAAAAAACATGGGATTGAGGCAAATGACGAGAAATATCCCGGTCTTGCTTATAAAACCTGCGTATCAAACGGGTTGGTGCTGGATAAGAACGGTAACAAAATGAGCAAACGCCTCGGCAACGTGGTAAACCCGTTTGAGACTATTGGAAACTTTGGCGCAGATGCTACCAGGTGGTACCTCATAACTAATGCCTCACCCTGGGACAATTTGAAGTTTGATATTGACGGTATAAAAGAAGCACAACGCAAGTTTTTTGGTACCCTGTACAATACGTACCAATTTTTTGCCTTGTATGCTAACGTGGATAGTTTTTCGTTTAAAGAGGAATATGTCCCCCTGGCAGACCGTCCTGAAATTGACCGCTGGATATTATCTTCCCTTAATACCCTTATAAAAAAAGCTACACAGGCGTTGGACGATTACGAGCCAACTATGGCCGGGCGCCTGGTAGAAGAGTTTGTAGATGAGCATCTTAGCAACTGGTATGTGCGCCTTTGCCGCCGCCGTTTCTGGAAGGGTGAGTATGAGCACGACAAAATTTGTGCGTACCAAACTTTATACGAGTGCCTTGAAACGTTGGTGAGGTTGATAGCACCCATTTCACCGTTCTTTAGCGATGCAGTTTTCTGCAACCTTGAAGCCGTAACTGGCAAATTAAAGGCCCAATCAGTTCACCACACCAGCTATCCAATTGCAAATGAACCTGTTATAGATGCTTCGCTTGAAGAAAGAATGCAGTTGGCACAGGATGTTTCATCCCTGGTGCTCTCATTACGTAAAAAAGTGAACATTAAGGTTCGTCAACCGTTACAAAAGGTGCTGGTACCCGTGTTGAACCCCCAAATGAAACTACAGCTTGAAAAGGTGGAAGATCTGGTAAAAGCCGAAGTGAATGTAAAGGAACTGGAATATATTACTGACACTGAAGGCATTATAAGGAAGAAAATCAAGCCGAATTTTAAAGCCCTTGGTGCAAAGCTTGGGGGTAAAATGAAGGCTGCCGCGGCGGTAATAAATAATTTAAGTCAACACCAGGTGGCGGAACTGGAGAAGAACGGGGCTGTTGAACTACAGGTTGACGGAGCCGCATTGACCTTGCAACTTGCTGATGTTGATATACTTGCTGAAGATATACCAGGTTGGAGTGTTGCTGTTAAAGGAAGCCTTACCGTTGCGCTTGACATAACGATAACAGAGCCACTGAAACAGGAGGGGGATGCAAGGGAATTTGTAAACCGCATACAAAATATTAGAAAAGACAGCGGTTTTGAATTAACAGACCGTATATTCGTAGATGTGCTTGATAATAGCCCCGCCAAAAATTCCTTAATTCAATTTAAAAACTATATTTGCGCGGAAATTTTGTCAGATAGCCTTAACTGGGTGCCCGAAATGCAGGACGGCATCGAAATTGAAGTAAATGGCATTCTGCTTAAAGTGAGCGTAAATAAAAAAGGATGATGTTGTATGGCCACAAAAAAACCTGCACCAAAAAAAGCAGTTAAGCCCGCTGCAAAACACGCGGCTAAAAAAGCTGCACCGGCACCCGCTAAAAAAGCGGCTGCAAAACCTGCGGCAAAAAAAGCGGCGCCTGTTTCGCACAGTGCAGCTAAAAAGGCCGCTGTTAAACCAGCCCCTAAAAAACCCGCGCCCCACAGTGTAAGCAAAAAAGTAACTGAAAAGCCCGCTGCTGCTAAACATGCGCCGGCACCCGTTAAAGTTGCTGCCCCGGTAAAGGCAGCACCGGCAAAATCAATACCTGCACCGGCAAAGCCAGTACCAGCACCTGCTCCGCCGAAACCGGCGCCAGCGCCTGTAGTTGCGGCACCGCAGCCAGTTGTTAAAAAGCCAGAGCCGAAACCTGAGCCGGTTAAGGAAGTTAAAATACCCAAAACCACTATAAAAACCAGTGTACCCTATACACCTGATTACAAACCTTTGGAGCAACGACAAAATTCATCTAAAAACAACGATCCCTTGATTAGATATAATGATTCCGACCTTGCAGAATTTAAAGACCTTATTGTAAAAAAGTTTGATGCGGCGAAAAAAGAATTGAATTACCTGCAGGGGTTAATAACCCGTACCGATGAAATGGGTGGCGACGAAAGCGAAAACCGTTACATGACCATGGAAGATGGAAGCATGAGCATGGAACGCGAACAGCTTAGTCAAATGGCCAGCCGTCAAATTACGTATATTGACCACCTTGAAAAGGCGCTTATTCGAATCGAGAATAAGACATATGGTATTTGCCGCGTTACAGGTAAACTTATTGATAAGGCCCGACTGCGTGCCGTACCCCATGCCACACTTAGCCTTGAAGCTAAGCTTGGCCTGGTAAAATCGAGCAACGAACAGTAGTACAGTAAGAGTATATAAATTATTTAAGCTGCCCCCTCAGGGCAGCTTTTGTTGTTTTATGTTTGCATTTAATGGTTGCGCCCGCCGCAAACACCTTACCATTATCGTTAGTAATTGTTAGTAAAAAGCTAATAATTTTAGCTTTTTTGTAATATATTCACCTATCTTACCTTAATAAAAACTATTTGCAATGTTTAAAAAATTAAGAACAGTTATATATCACACAGATGATATAGAAAAAGCTAAACAGTGGTATGCTGCTGTTACCGGCATTCGGCCATACTTTGATGAGCCTTTTTACGTTGGGTTTGACATTAATGGCTTTGAGCTTGGCCTTGACCCCAATGCGGCCGGTGTAACCAAAGGCAACCAAAGTGTGGCCTATTGGGCGGTTGACAATATAAGAAATGTTGTAGCAAAGCTTGTAGCCTCAGGCGCAACCGTACACAGTGATGTGCAAAATGTGGGTGGCCCTATTGAAGTAGCTGTTGTAATTGACCCCTTTGGAAATGCCATTGGGTTGATAGAAGGAGCGTGATGCAATTGCAGATTACCCGATTGCAGATTGCGGATTGGTTTGAGTAGAATAAATTGAACGCGGATTATCAGGATTAGGCAGATTTGCTCAGATAAAATCCTGTAAATCCCGAAAATCCATCCAGTCTGCGTTCCTCTATGATTTGGCAAGTGAGTTGAACGCAGATTATCAGGATTGGGCAGATTTGCTCAGATAAGATCCTGTAAATCTTGAAAATCCATCCAATCTGCGTTCCTCTATGATTTGGCAAGTGATTGAACGCGGATTATCAGATTAGGCAGATTTGCTCAGATAAAATCCTGTAAATCCCGAAAATCCATCCAGTCTGCGTTCCTCTATGACTTGGCAAGTGATTTGAACGCAGATTATCAGGATTGGGCAGATTTGCTCAGATAAGATCCTGTAAATCTTGAAAACCCGCTCAATCTGCGTTCAATTAACCTCGCGCCTGCGGCGCTTACTTCACTTCCTGCATGTCTACAAGTCTTCTGTAAATGCCTCCTCTGGCCATCAGTTGTTCATGGGTGCCGCGTTCGGCAATTTCGCCCTGCTGTAATACAACAATTTCATCGGCATGGCGTACGGTTGAAAGACGGTGTGCAATAACAATTGAGGTCCTGTTTTGCATCATTTTATTAATGGCATCCTGTACCAGCCTTTCACTTTCGGTGTCAAGTGATGAGGTGGCTTCATCCAGTATAAGTATTGGTGGGTTTTTTAGTACGGCACGGGCAATGGTAAGGCGTTGCCTTTCACCACCACTAAGTTTGCTACCCCTGTCGCCAATATTGCTGTCAAACCCACCCTCTTTTTGAGTTATAAAATTGTAGGCATTCGCAATTTGTGCCGCTTCCTCAATCTTGCTGCGGTCAATATCAAACTGGCCAAGCGCAATATTATTGGCAATGGTATCATTAAACAAAATAGGCTCCTGCGTAACGATGCCCATTTGGTTGCGTACCGAGAAAAGCGAAAAATCTTTAATGTTTACCCCATCTATCAACAGTTCGCCACTTGTAACATCATGAAAGCGCGGCACCAGGTCAGCCAGTGTGCTTTTGCCAGCGCCGCTGCTGCCTACCAGCGCAATTGTTTGGCCCTTATTTACGGTAAGATTTATATTTTTAAGTATCACCTTATCATCGTAGGCAAAAGTTACATTTCTAAACTCAATGCTTTTGGTAAATTCCTTTAGCGTTTGGGCATTAGGTTTATCATTAACTGTAAGAGGAACTTTAATAATTTCCTCGATGCGTTCAATGGCGGCACTGCCCTTTTGGGCATTGTAAAAGGCAGTGGAAAGTGCTTTTGCAGGGTTTATAATCTGATAAAATAACAGCATGTATGTTATAAAACCCGTAGCATCAAGCCCCCCTGCATTGTGGTTTAAAACCAGCGTCCCACCAAACCAAAGGATGATAGACACAACTATAACACCCAAAAATTCCGACATCGGCGAAGCAAGATCACGCCGGAAATTCATTTTATTCCTTATGTGATTTAAAGTTGTATTGGAAGTGTGAAATTTTGAGCCAATAAGCCTTTCCGCATTAAATGCTTTTATAATGCGTAGCCCGCCAAGGGTTTCATCAAGAATTGACATTAGGGTGCCTAACTCTTGCTGCGATTCTGTTGACTGCTTTTTAAGCGACCGGCTAACACGCCCAATAATAAAGCCCATCGCAGGTAAAAGTATCAGCAGGAATAACGAAAGCCTCGGGCTTATAAAAATAAGCATGGTAAGCGTAAAAATAATTGTTAGTGGCTGCGTTATTATTGCCTCCAGTGTGCTCATAACGCTCCACTCAACCTCGTTGGCATCATTACTCATCCGGCTGATGATGTCACCCTTTTTTTGTTCGGTAAAAAAGCCAATAGGCAGTTCAAGTATTTTACCATAAAGGTCACCGCGCAACTTTGTCATTACATAGTTACGCATGGGCGACAATGTTCTGTAAGACAAATAAATAAACATATTTTTCAGGAAGATCGTCGTTATTATAAGCCCGCAAATGGTCCCAAGCGCCTTTACCGCTCCAAAACTGTGAATAGCATAACTTAGGTAATATTTCATGTGCTCCATCAGCGAGGCGGCGCTTAAATGCCAAACAGGCTCAACCTGGGCGGGCTTTTCCAGGTTGAATATAAGCTGTAAAAATTGGGGCACTATTGCAAATGAAACAGTTGAGAAAATGATGGATAAAATTATAAAGAGAATGTATAGCGCAATATTCCTTTTTTGGCTTTTTAGGTAGAAAAGGATTCGTGAAAATCGCTTCATGTAATTGAGATATATCCAGTTTAAACGTGCAAAGTAACTAATTTTACACCCAATTAAATGTTAGAATATGGAGGAAGGAAAACGTCAACGCCAGGTGGCTGGTGTAATACAGGAAGAATTAAATGACATTTTCAGGAGACTGGGGCTTAATATGATCAGCGGGGGAATGGTATCTATTTCTTCAGTAAAAATTACCCCAGACCTGCTTGAAGCAAGGATATACCTTAGCCTTTTTAAAATTGAGGACGAAAAAGCTGCCATGAAAATAATTGAAAATAAGGCATGGGAAATAAAACGGGAACTGGCTGGCAGGGTAAAGCACCAGTTACGGCGCATACCTGTACTTCAATTTTTCCTTGATGATACGCTTGACCATGTGTTTAAGATGGAAGAGATATTTAAAGGACTGAACGCCACACCGCCATCGCCTGAAGCAGAATAAGTAAGGCAGGGCGAATATGAAAAGTAACTTGAAATCGTTTCCTAAAGTAATATGAGCTTAAACGAAACTGTAAATAAACAAAACCAGCGTACAGTTCCCCCTTTAGGGCGGCCCGCCCGGATAGCCCAGGCGGACGGGGGCGGAGGTGGTTTCGGAGGGCGTGCATGAACCTACTTTTTGCCTGGCGTTACTTCAAGTCAAAAAAATCAACCACTGCAATTAATATTATAGCATGGATAAGCGTACTGGCCATTACAGTAGCTACCGCTGCGCTGATAATAGTATTGAGTGTTTTTAATGGCTTTGAGGATCTTGTAAAAGGCTTGTACAGCGATTTTTATGCAGATATGAAAATTATGCCTGCACGGGGTAAGTTTTTTACCATTACGCCTGCCGATGTAAAAAAAATATCGTCAGTAAACGGGGTAGGTACATTAAGCTTTGTTGCTGAGGAAAGCGCGGTGCTGGTTAACGGGCAATACCATGCAGTTATTTACCTGAAAGGTGTGGACGAAAATTTTACAAAAGTAAGCAGGCTTGCAAATCACATTGTAAGGGGTAAATATGAATTGGGTACTACCGATAAACCGGGATTTGTATCGGGTGTAGGTATTGAAAACGCAGTTGGCGCTAACCCGGTAGCTGAAACCCCGCCCGACCTTGTTATTTACTTGCCCAACCGCAAGGCCACCAATTTTAATACCATGGATGCAATGCACAGCTACAATGTTGCGGCTACGGGCACCTATATGGTTCAGCAGGATTTTGATGATAAATACACCTTTACAAACCTGCCTTTTGTACAATATATGCTTGACCTTAAGGCCGATGAATATACAAGTATAGAATTTGCCCTGCAGGACCCGGAAAAAAGTGAACAAGTTAAAAAGGACCTGCAAAAACTGCTGGGGAGTAAATTTTTGGTTGAAACCAGGCTTGAGCAAAACCAAAGTTTATTTACAACCATGCAACTGGAAAAATGGTTCATATTTGCCATACTTTCTCTTATACTGGTTGTTGCCGCCTTTAATATGATAGGCGCTTTAACCATGCTTGTGCTTGAAAAGCAGAAGGACATTGCAGTATTAAAAGCTATGGGCGCGAGTGAAACACGCGTTATGAATATTTTTCTAAATGAAGGCTTTTTGCTGGCCGGTATTGGCTGTATAAGCGGAATGCTGCTGGCATTTTTAATCTGCATGGCCCAAATTAAATTTAAGCTCGTAAAGCTAACAGGGGGCACTTTTATTATTGATGCATACCCTGTTAAAATGTATGTACAGGATTTTTTACTGGTCGCCCTGACCGTATCACTGGTGGCAATATTAGCATCCTGGATACCAAGCCGCAAGGCTGCGGTGCAGGAATTCTCGTTAAAAAGTTAGACAAAGGCTTGAGGCGGTGTAAAAAAAGAGGCCGGGAGGTACCCGGCCAATTATAAAAAATAATATTCCTGTAAAATCTAATACTTGTCGTTTCCTGCATTTCACAATTGACGATTGACGATTCACGCCCTAATAATCTCCCAGCGTTTCAGGTAATTGTGCCAAGGCTTTCGCTAATTGCTCATCATTAGGGGCAACGCCATGCCATTCATGATGGCCTTCCATAAAATCTACCCCTTTGCCCATTATTGTTTTCATCATAATACAAACAGGCTGCCCTTTCCCGGTTAAGCCTTTTGCTTTTGCCAGCACGGCAATTACATCATCCATATCATTTCCGTTCATATCAAGCACTATCCACCCAAATGCTGCAAACTTTTCATGCAGGTTACCCAGGTTCATTATTTTTTCAGTAGGCCCGTCAATCTGCTGGCCATTCCAGTCAACGGTAGCAATAAGATTATCTACTTTAAAGTGCGCGGCGCTCATTATGGCCTCCCAGTTTTGCCCTTCATCCAATTCACCATCGCCATGAAGGGAATATACAATATGTGTATCGTTATTATACTTTTTAGCTAATGCCGCACCAATAGCTACGCTCATGCCCTGGCCAAGAGAACCGCTTGCCACCCTTATGCCGGGCAGGTGCTCATGTGTTGTAGGGTGCCCCTGCAGCCTTGAGTTTATTTTGCGAAAAGTGGCCAGCTCTTTAACATCAAAATAGCCCGCTCGCGCAAGGGCTGAATAAAAAACGGGTGAAATATGCCCGTTTGACAAAAAGAATATATCCTCATTTACCCCGTCCATCGCAAAGGCAGTGTCGTGCTCCATTACCTTAAAATAAAGTGCAGTAAAAAAATCTGCACACCCTAATGAGCCCCCCGGGTGGCCGCTTTGCACTGCATGCACCATTCGTACAATATCCCTCCGTATTTGTGTAGCAATTTGAGTAAGTTGTTGTTCCATTCGTTATTTTTGTGGCCGCTAAGGTACGTTTTTAGCTTTTACCCTTAAATTGCACGGCAGTATATTTTTTGCGCAATAAACCGGTAGAAAATCCGTTAAGGTGGTTTAAGCGTAAGTATGTGAGGAGATAGTGGTATCTTATTTGCAAATAATCTAACTGCTGGGTGGTTAACCTAAAATACCGGGAGAATGATACAAGTTGCTGCGGCTATAATAATCGCTTATCTGGTTACTTTCTTTCTCATGCCTTTTATTATTAAAATGGCAAGGCAAAGCAGGCTGTATGATGTACCGGATGAAAGAAAAACACATGCATATTTAATTTCCTCCCTGGGTGGCATTGGGCTGTTTACAGGGCTTGCAATAAGCTTGTTGCTGACATCAGATTTTAAGATAAACAGCGCCGAGTTTCAATATCATCTTGCTGCTTTTTTCATCATTTTTACTATTGGCGTGGTAGATGATATTTTTGTTTTAAAGCCCTGGAAAAAATTGTTGGGCCAGCTAATTACAACCGCAGTGATTACTGTAAAGGCCCATTTAGTTATAACCAACCTTGATGGCTTTTTGGGTATTTATCACCTAAGTACGGTTACAAGTTATGCAGCATCGTTTTTTGCCATAATGCTTATTATAAATGCGTTTAACCTTATTGACGGGGTTGACGGGCTGGCAGCTTCGCTGGGCCTTATTTCAAGCGTTATATTTTCACTATTTTTCCTGGTAAACCAGGACTATCCTTATGCCATCCTGGGGTTTGCGCTGGCTGGGGCCTTATTGGCTTTTTTGGTATTTAATTTTCACCCCGCTAAAATCTTCATGGGCGATTCCGGCTCAATGCTTATAGGGCTGGTAAATGCCATCCTGTTTTTAAAGTTTGTTAATTCAGGCAGCGTAGTAGCTGACTATCCTGTTAAATCAGCCCTGCTGGTTGGTTTTGGAATTTTGCTTATTCCGCTTATGGACGTATTGCGGGTGTTTTGTATACGGCTTTATAAAGGCCGTTCACCATTTTCGCCTGACAGGAACCACATTCATCATCTTATGCTTAATAAGGGTTTTAATCACTCCCAGGTAACGCTATCCCTGCTGGCTTTAAGTGTAGTTTTTTCAGCAGGTACATTTTTCTTCCGTAACATCAACATTAACTTCCTGTTTGCAATACAAGGGGGTATGTTTTTTACGGGTATACTTTTGTTCTACTACTTTACATCAACAAAAAAATCTCTCCGCGTTGTTTCCCGCAGTTCCGACCAGGTTAATGATGGCAGCGTACACGTTTTTTCCCTATATCGTGAAAACGAAAAATCTGTTGTAAGGGAAGAATAGTTTTGGGTGAGGTAATTTCACGGATTTGTTAGATTTGCTGCCAATAAAAAGAATAGTATGTCTGAAGACCTTGACCTTGTAATGGATTACACTGAATCTTCGATGCAGAAAGCTATAAGCCACCTTGAAAGCGAGCTGACAAAAATAAGGGCTGGAAAAGCAAGCCCCGGCATGCTTGAAGGTCTTACTGTTGACTATTACGGAGCACCTACACCAATTAACCAGGTTGCCAATATTACAATATTAGATGCACGTACCCTTAGTATTCAGCCCTGGGAAAAAAGCATGCTTGCCGCCATTGAACGCAGCATTATGGGCGGTAATATTGGTGTTACCCCGCAAAACGACGGTGTTCAAATACGGTTATTTATGCCCCCGCTTACTGAAGAAAGAAGACGAGAACTGGTTAAAAGAGCAGGCGGCGAAGGCGAGCAATCAAAAGTAGCGATACGTAACATACGCAGGGAAGGTATTGAAGAAATTAAAAAGCTGCAAAAAGACGGATTGAGTGAAGACGAGGCTAAGGATGCCGAAAAAGCTGTACAGGACCATACTGACCGATTTATACAATTAGTTGATAAACACCTTGCTGCCAAGGAAAAAGATATAATGGCGGTGTAGGGATGTGAAATGTTATCCCGAAACTTTGGGAGACAAACGTGAGACGGGACGATGCAAAGTATAAATAGCTAACCCGTATTGCGTCAATCTCAACCTGTTAGCAGTAATTTGTCGCCTGTAAAAAATCTTCCAACAAAATTTTCCAAGATCAAACGTTTATATGATAGCGCAATCTTTACTACCCGAAATAAGCCATGAGTATGCGAATACGAGAAAACTATTAGAACTTGTGCCGTTTGACAAGTTTGACTGGAAACCACATGAAAGATCAATGGTGCTGGGTAAGCTTGCTATACATATTGCCAATATACCGGGTTGGTGTAAAATTATTTTAGGTGCCGATGCCACTGACGTTACAGTACCGCCCTTTCCGCCCGCTAATTTTACCAATTTACAGGAATTGCTCGGAAGGTTTGACGAGAATGTTGCTGACGCCAAAGCTGCGCTGACCGACAGGCCTGATGCGGAACTGGTAAAAGTATGGTCATTAAAAAGGGGTGAACATACCATAGTAACTTTACCAAAAGTTGCAGCTTTACGCACATTTGCCGTAAGCCATGTTATACACCACCGCGCCCAACTACAGGTTTACCTGCGTATGCTTGATATACCTGTTCCTGGTTTTTACGGGCCGTCAGCAGATGGGATTTGACGGATAATGGAACGCAGATTAATTGGATTATCAGGATTAGCTGGATTTCCTGGAATTATACATTGTGTTCTATATCTGGGCAAATCCTTATCATCTGCTAAATCTGTGTTCAATACAAAAAAATGGCACCTTATTAAAAGATGCCATCCTTAAATATCCGCCCTCAACTATTTTTCCAGCTTAATCTCGCCCAGGTCAACGGGCTGGCCTTCGGTTACCGATACGCCCTCCTTTACTACATCTTTAAATGGTGCAACAGCATCTATAATTACTTTATAGGTGCCCGGTTTTATGTTAGCTATATTAAAACCACCCTGGCTTACTGAGCCATGCGCAGTATCAGTTAAAGAAACCGCCCAAACATCTTTAACTGCCTCAGGCGGTGTAACCCTGCCTGTAATTGAGGCAGGGGCCAGCGCTTTAAACGAAAAAAGCGCTGTAATAATTACGATTATGGCTATCAGTTTTAAAAAGGTGTTTTTCATAGATCAGCCACTTTCAAGGTTATAAAATGAAAATCATAGGTTAGCCTGCAATAGTGTTTTCAACTACCATGCCAACCTGCAAATAACAGGATAAATTTTTTATGAACAAGTAATGGAAGATTAGCACGTTTGTGCTTCATCCCACGTTTCACGTTTGCCGTTTCACGTGGCTACACCCTTAAATAGAGTTTTTTCTTATCTAAAAAGTAACCAAAACTCCAGCAAATAAGCATATAAAAAATTGATTGAAGCAGTGAGCCAAGCGCAGGAGTGGCGTAGCTGAAAATGTTTGCATACATCCAGCCCCACAGAGACTCACCCCCGATGGGTATTAGCCAAAATACAATTGGCAACAGTTCAGATAAAAGGTAAACCGGCAACGGATTTTTACCAACCGTTTCAAAAAAGGCAGTCCAGCGGCCTTTTTTATGCGCAAAGTCAATTAAGTAAATAACGCCGCTTAATATAAGGCAGTCAAGACCAACAGTTTGCAATACAAAACTGCTTGTCCAAAGCTTTTTGTTTATGGGGAACTGGTAGTTCCAAAAATGTGCTATAACCAGCAGCACAAACCCCCATAGCATTATTTTTGTAAGCCCCTCGTAAGTTTTGCCTTTTTCCTGTACATATTTACCTACCACATAACCGGCCACGACATTAGCAATAGCAGGAAAAGTGCTTAAAAAGCCTTCAGGATCAAAAGGAAAACCCTCGCCCCTGTATAGGTGGTTTGTACCAATAAGCCAGGTATCAAGTTTTAATACTGCGTTCGTGTGCGCGTCTAGCGGGTCTGCACCGTCGCCAAAGTACATCATTACAGGCCAGTATGCAATAAGTATAAGTATGCTGATGATAACCGTAGTGCGAATTTTAAAAAAGTATATCATCAGCGATGCAAACAGGTAACCTAAAGCAATGCGCTGCAGCACACCAAAAATTCTTGTTTCGCCAATTTGATTAAATACAATATGGCCTGTATCATCTTTATGCACAAATGGAAACCAGTACATAAGGTAGCCCAATAAAAATATTATAAGCGAGCGTTTAAATATCTTGCCCAGCACCTTTCCGGGTGGGTAGGTAGCCCACCTGCGCATAACAAAACTCATTGCGTTACCGACAGCAAACATGAAGGATGGAAACACAAGATCGGTAGGGGTAAAGCCGTTCCAGCGTGCATGGTGCAGCGGTGCAAAAGCCGCTTCATCATTACCCGGTGTGTTTACTATTATCATAAAGCAAATGGTCATACCCCTGAAAACATCAAGGGCGGTAAAACGCTGTACTTCTGTGCTTAAAAAGTTTTGGTCGTTGGTGGCCATAACAAGCAATTGGTTTTGTAGGCTTCTAAGGTAGAGGTTTATTGAATAAGTAGTGTACGGCTGGCGCGCTGCGGAAGAAATTATTTCACGCAAAGACGCAAAGCCGCAAAGAAAGGCGCTAAGAGATATTGCTGCAAATGTTTTCCTTTTCAGCCTGGCGTCTTAGCGTCTTGGCGTGCAATACAGCCAACTACTTTTTCTTCGCGGCCTTTTTGGCGGGCTTGGGCTTTAGTGAGGAGGTGTATTCAAAACTTATATCAAAATAATGCTGCAGCTCTTTTGTTTTTTGCAACAGGCTATCTGGCACGGCAACGTACTCTTTTTGCACAATGCCATAGCTTGTTACCAGTGTAGTTTTATATTTCTTTAAAAATTCTTCGCGTGCTTCTGAGGGCAGCTTTAACGCCAGCACATCTTCTTTGGTTAGGTAGCTGTACATGTGCCCGTTAAGTGAGGTATAAGGTATGGTATCGCCTTTACGCACCGCTTTTGGATTGGTGGCAACCAGCTTTTCATACAAAGAAATTTTTTGTTCGCGGGTGAGAGATGGCATAGGTTGAAGGTAAGAAAAATTACTTTAAAGTTCCTTAACCCCTGCGAATTTAAAAGCTAACTGAAGAGGGTATTCAAGCGTAGAATAATTCACATTCCACCTTGAAACTAAGTTAAATTTTGCTTTTCTTCCATAGTCAAGACGCGTATGGCTATAACCGGCAACAATTACGTCATCGCCATCAACACCATGAAATCCATTGTCTTTCTTCAGCCCCCAGAAATCCGCCCGGTATATAGCTTCTTCAAAATCATCCCAATTTTTTTTGGATAACTTCACATCATATACTGTTATAATGTGTGAGCTTATTTGTTTATCAAATTCATACTCATATTTAATATAATGCAGGGTTATACTGTCGCCTTTTTTAATAACAGTAATGTTATGTTTATATCTTGAAAATGCAAACGCGTAAACAAACCTGTAAGCTTCATCCACATCCATATCCTGCAATTTCTGTTGATGTACACAAGTATCCATATAACTCCAGCGTAAAGCCTGGTGTTTATCAATTTGCAGTCTTAGTAATAATTCTTTTAAAAATACAGTATCATCATTTACGTATGCCTTTAGTACTTTATAATTATTCTCCGCAGTATCGGGCTCCCCCAAAGAGTCTCTATATTTTATATAATATGCTGTAACAGAATCTTTGAACGACATTTTTTCAGTCCGGTCAATACATGCGGTAAAAAATATTATTTCAATAATAATAACAATGCTTAGCAGATATTTCATGCAGCGGGGGTATTGGCATAAGCTTAAACAGATTATTAGATAAAATATTGCATAAAACACAGGGTATATAAAATGCCGCATCCCCCAAAAATCTCCATTCCCGCACTTGCAAACCTTAAACTATATTTGCGGCATAGAATAAACTGTGTGTAAATGACGATTAGTTATAATTGGTTATGTGATTACCTGCCGGAAACAATAGACCCGGAAAAGCTGTCTAAAATCCTTACATCTATTGGGCTGGAAGTTGAAAGCCTGGAAAAGTATGAGAGCGTTAAAGGCGGCCTGGAGGGATTGGTAGTAGGCGAGGTGCTTGAATGTACCCAGCATCCTAATGCAGATAAATTAAAGCTTACCAAAGTTGATATTGGTAAAGGCGGGCCGCTGCATATTGTTTGCGGTGCGCCAAATGTGGCTGCCGGGCAAAAGGTTATAGTTGCAGGCATAGGTGTTACGATACACCCCATAAAAGGTGATGCTGTTACCATGGCCCCAAGAAAAATACGTGGAGAGGAAAGCCAGGGTATGCTTTGCGCGCAGGACGAGGTAGGCTTGGGTGAAAGCCATGAGGGTATAGTTGTATTGCCCGAAGAAGCTATTGTAGGCAACCCGGTAAAAGAATATTTTCCGGTATATACTGACTGGATCTATGAAATAGGGCTTACCCCTAACCGGATGGATGCTATGAGCCATTTGGGTGTAGCGAAAGACATGTGTGCATACCTCTCGCACCATAACCGCAAGCCTGCCAGGCCAAAGCTGCCTTTTGTAAACCAGTTTAAAATTGATAACCACGACCTGCCCATAATAGTTACCATTGAAAACACAGCCGCCTGCCCGCGGTATACGGGTGTAACCATAAGCGGTGTTACGGTACAGGTTTCGCCCCAATGGCTGCAGGATAAGTTAAAGGCTATTGGCCAGCGGCCTATTAATAATATTGTTGACATAACCAATTTTATTCTGCATGAAACAGGGCAGCCGCTGCATGCGTTTGATGCAGATGAAATTGCAGGCCACCATATTATTGTAAAAAACCTGCCCGAAAACACACCTTTTTTAAGCTTAGACGGCAAAGAAAGAAAATTAAGCCACGAAGACTTGATGATCTGCGATGGCGACAGCAAACCCATGTGTATCGGCGGCGTTTTTGGTGGGTTAAACAGCGGCGTAAAAGAAGCAACTAAAAATATTTTTTTAGAAAGTGCCTGGTTTAATCCTGTTAGCATACGCAAATCATCATTAAGGCATAGCTTGCGCACAGAGGCCGCTACCCATTTTGAGAAAGGGGTGGATATTTCTGCCTGCGTTACAGTATTAAAGCGCGCTGCTTTACTGATAAAGGAGCTGGGTGGCGGTGAAATAACGAGTGATGTTGTTGATGTATACCCGCAGCCAAAGGAAAAAACAACGGTAGTGCTAAAAAATCATTACCTGAAAAAACTGAGCGGCAAGAATTACCATAGCGATACCGTAAAAAAACTGCTCACCACCCTGGGTTTTGAAATTATGCGTGAAGGCGCGGATGAGCTTTGGGTTTTGGTGCCTTATAGCAAACCCGATATTAGCCTGCCTGCCGATGTAGTGGAAGAAATTGTGCGCATTGATGGGCTGGATAATATTGATATTCCGACTAGTATATCAATTTCTCCCGCCATAGATGAACTTGGTTTGAAAGAAGGTGTGAGAGAGAAATTATCAAACTATCTTGTTGGATTAGGGTTTAACGAGATTGTTACCAACAGCATTACCAACAGTAAATATTTTGATGAAGCTACACTTGGCCATACCGTGAAAATGATAAATAATCTTAGTGCTGAGCTTGATGTGCTGCGCCCTACTATGCTTGAAACTGCCCTGGAAAGTATTGCCTACAATATAAACCGCAAAAACGCCAGCCTAAGATTTTTTGAGTTTGGTAAAACGTATTCAGTAAGGTCAACGGGGCATTATAAAGAAGACGAGCATTTTTGCGCTTATATAACCGGCGATGCAGAAACAAAAAGCTGGCGTGCAGCAGGTAAGCCGCAGGATATTTATACAGCAAAGGGCATTGCCGTCGCGTTGCTGCAACTGTGTGGTTTAACGGACGTTACAATTGATGAACCTGCAACCTCAATAACCGGCACACAATATGCTGTTAAACAGCGCACTACCATTGTAGCCCATATAACCGATGTAAGCAATACGCACCTGCAGATATTTGACATTAAGCAGCCAGTTTATTGTATTGATATACATTATGGCGCGTTAATGCAGTTGCTTGAAAAGAAAAAGATAGTGTATGCGGAAGTGTCAAAATTCCCGGCCGTGGAAAGAGATCTTGCTTTTGTGGTAAACAAATCTGTAGCCTATGCTGAAATTGAGAGAACCGTTAAAAAGACCAATATAGGCAGGCTGCAGTCCGTGCGGTTATTTGATGTGTTTGAAAGTGAAAAGCTGGGTACAGATAAAAAATCAATGGCGGTTAACTTTACTTTTTTGGATGATGAAAAAACGCTTACAGACAAAGAAACCGACGAAATGATGCAAAAAATAATAACCGCGCTTGAAAAAGATATGCAGGCGGAAGTGCGGAAGTAGGGGATGGTTGACTGGTAAGAGCAGGGTTGATTTGTTGATCGGTAAATCCCGGTTGATTGGTAGGAGCCAGTTGATTAGTTGGTATAGGTTGATTGGTAAAAAAGTAAGCGGTAAAATAATTGATAATATAAAAGCAATGGTTATTTAAAGGGTTATGCTATAAAAAGTTTTTACCAATCAACTATTTCTTACTGATCAACTACTCTTTATTGATCAACAAATTAACTAAGACAATGGCTGTTGACGAACAATTAAAAAATCTGCACCAGAAATTGCAATTGCTGCTTAAACAATACCAGCAGTTGCAAAAAGAAAATGCAGCCATGAAAAAGGAGCTGGAGGGTCAGCGGTTGCTTTTGAAGGAAAAAAACGATGTAATACAGCAGTTGCAGGAGAAAATTGATGTAGCAAAACTTCAATCATCATCCATGAGCATTGAAGAAAAAAAATTGCTGGAGCAAAGAATAAACGGTTACCTGTCTGAAATAGAAAAATGCCTTGTTTTATTAAATTCTTAACCTATGGCCGAACTTATTCCTGTAAATATTCTTATTGGTGACCGAACCTATCGTATAAAAATTGAGAGTCCGGACGAGGAAAAATTACGGAAGACCGTAAAATTTATAAACGATAAGATACTGGAGTTTAAAACCGGCTTTGCGGGCAAGGATATGCAGGATTATATTGCCATGGCCCTTTTATGGTTTGCCACGGAACAAAATGAGGGTAACCACGAAAAACTGGCTATGAAAGAATTGTCGGAGAAGATGGCCTCAATGGAAGGCTTGATTGATAAGGCGCTTGCTGGGCAGGGGGCATAAAAAATCCCGCCTTGCGGCAGGATAATTTGTTGTTGTTTTTAGGTACGGATGTGTTATTTTACGGAAACTGAAACCAAAGGCGTATAGCCCCAATCACCATTAGTTAAGGTATAACGCAGCATATAATACATTGTTTTACCCTTAAGGTTAGTATCATCAACAGAATAATTTGCAGGTTGGCTACTGTTGCCTGTAACGTCCAGCTCATCAATAGTACAAAGCTGGCTGTCAGTGTTGCCGCTCATTAATTCAATTTTCTGAATATTATTTTCGTACAGGGTAGCGAATGTTACGTTTATAGTAGATGGGTCTTTCTGCACAGCATTCATGGTTGAAACTGCGATGTTTGCATCTTTATAAAATGTTTTCTGGGTATTTTGCGGTATTACCAGCGCCTGCTTTGTGCAGGATAGTAGGATAACGGAGATCGATAATACCGCCAGTAGAGATTTCATTGGATTTTAGATTTTTGGTACTTTAATATTGTTATTTATTAAAGTTCTCGTTGGGTACTGGTAAAAACGGACTGATGCTATATAGATTTCAAATTAAATGCCAACTGTGCCAGAAAATGTAATACATTGATTTTCAATGGTAACATTTTTTCTTAATTTTAGAATTTCTCAATTTTGGAAAAGACATGTCCAAAAAAGAGAATTATAATCATAATGGAATTTCTAATTCATTATTTATCTTCGCAGCCTAACGCACTCTCATCTTGATTTTTAA
The DNA here is from genome assembly GCA_013285915.1 of Bacteroidota bacterium. GTDB lineage: Bacteria > Bacteroidota > Bacteroidia > Chitinophagales > Chitinophagaceae > JABDFW01. Next base: position 6,498 of record JABDGS010000034.1, on the reverse strand, counting down.
TAAACTTGTGAGAATGGATAACAGATATAAGATTGTGAATCAATTTAAACCACACATTCATGGATTCGACTGTATATATCATTATTGGTATAGCCGCGCTTGCATTAGGTATAATTGCGGGTAAATTTATTTTTGCCAAAAACACCAAAAAACAGGTAGACGAAGCACAAATTCAGGCCCAAAAAATTGTAGCCGAAGCCGAAATAAAGGCTGAAACGATTAAAAAAGAGAAAAACCTTGAAGCCAAAGAGAAATTTGTACAGCTAAAAGCAGAACACGACAAGGAAGTTTTAGAGAGGAACAGGAAGATAATTGAAAGTGAGAACAGGACCAAGCAAAAGGAAATTACCATTAACCAAAAGGAGTCTGCGCTTGACAAGCAAATAAAGGACAACGAAACCATCAAGGAAAACCTCAACCGGCAAATTGAGGTGGTAAATCATAAGCGCACAGAACTTGAAAAGCACCAGGAAGAGCATATTCGCCGCCTGGAAAAAATTGCCGGCCTTACCGCAGAGGAGGCTAAAAATCAATTGGTTGAAAGCCTTAAGAACGAGGCCCAAACCCGTGCTTTAAGCCTGCAGCAGGAAATTATAGAAGATGCGAAGCTTAAAGCCAATAAAGAAGCCCGCAAAATAATTATCCAAAGTATACAGCGCACCGCTGCGGAGCAAACCATTGAAAATACGGTTACTGTATTTAACCTGGAAAGTGATGAAATAAAGGGGCAAATTATCGGGCGTGAGGGCCGTAATATACGTGCCATTGAAGCCGCAACCGGGGTAGACCTGATTGTAGATGACACACCGGAAGCGATTATCCTGTCATCTTTTGACCCGCTACGCCGCGAAATTGCCCGTTTAAGCCTGCAAAGGCTGGTGGCCGATGGGCGTATTCACCCAGCCCGTATTGAGGAAGTGGTGGAAAAAACCCGCAAACAACTTGAAGAACAGGTTGTAGAGATAGGGGAGCGTACTGTAATTGAGCTTGGTATACACGGGCTGCATAAAGAGTTGGTGCGTATAGTTGGTAAAATGCGTTTTCGTTCTTCTTATGGTCAAAACCTGCTGATGCATAGCCGCGAGGTTGCCAATATTTGTGCTACCATGGCGGCTGAATTAGGACTTAGCCCCAAATTGGCAAAACGTGCTGGTTTGCTGCACGATATTGGTAAAGTACCCGACGAAGAAACAGAACTAAGCCATGCATTGCTTGGCGCAAAGCTGGCGGAAAAATATGGTGAGAACCCCGCGGTGATAAACGCGATTGGCGCGCACCATGATGAAATGGAAATGCAGTATGTAATAAGTCCCATTGTACAGGCTTGCGATGCCATTAGCGGCGCAAGGCCGGGCGCGAGGCGCGAGATTATGCAGCAATACCTGCAGCGCATTAAAGAGCTTGAAACACTGGCTGTTGCTTACCCTGGTGTTGAAAAGGCGTATGCCATACAGGCCGGCAGGGAATTAAGGGTTATTGTTGAAGCTGATAAGGTTACCGATTCAGACAGTGATAAGCTAAGTTTTGAAATAGCCCAGAAGATACAAACCGAAATGACTTACCCCGGGCAGATTAAAGTAACAGTGATAAGAGAAAAGAGGGCAGTGAATATAGCACGATAATAAAGAAGAAGTTTTTACATACAACGGCCCAAATTCAGCATTGTTGAATTTGGGCTTTTTGCTTACAACTTATCAACCGGTATTTGATGCGACTGCCTAACAACAAATACCAGTATATTAGCTTATATGAATTTACCTGCATGGTTTATAAAATTGATAAAATTTGGGTGCGTTGGCCTTGCGGGTGCCTGTATTGATTTTGGCGTAACTTACCTGCTTAAGGAAAAAGCAAAGTGGAATAAATTTTTAGCCAACTCAATTGGGTTTAGCCTTGCGGTTATAAACAATTTTATTTTAAACCGGATTTGGACCTTTGCCGGCACTGCGGGGGCAGTACAGGTTGAGTTCGGAAAATTTTTGGTTGTCAGTATAATTGGGTTGGGTATAAATAACCTGTCGTTATATTTTATGCATAAAAAGCTGGGCCTTAATTTTTATGTAGCTAAAGTTTTAACCACGCTGTTTGTAGTCGCCTGGAATTTTACTGCCAATTACCTGTTTACATTTAAATAAATGCTTGCTCTTTTGGGTTTTTCTTTTTATGAGCAACTGCTAAATATTTACTTATGATCGTTTTTAACCGAAAAGTTAAACCTATTCTTCTTATAGGTGCAATTGTGCTTGTTTTACTTATAATTTACCTGGCTGTTAATTATAAAGAAATAAAGCAAAATTTTATAAATGGGTTTAACGATGGACGTGCCCAAAAAGCAAAAGAAAACAAATAGCCGCGCAAAACTCCAAATACCATTAATCTTTACGCACACCGTAATACAAAATTACTGAACCGTTTGAAAGCGCTTTTGTTTGCGTTAACAGCAGGTTTAACCTGTTATGCATACCCCTGAATAGGGGCGTGCCATCACCTAATATTACCGGGCAAACTATAATGCGGTATTCATCAATAAGCCGCAGATGTGTAAGGGCAGACACAATCTCACCGCTGCCTAATATTACCATGTTGTTACCCGGTTGTTGTTTTAGTTTGGTTACTTCTTTAATAATGTTGCCCTTTGCAATTGTGGTATTATGCCAGGTGGCATTTTCAAGCTTATGGGAGAATACTACTTTTTGCATCCGGTTCATACGCTCCTTAATGGCAGGCAGGCTGTCTGCCGCTGTTGATGTCCAAAAGGCTTCCATCTGGCCGTAAGTGGTACTGCCATATAAAATGGTATCCATCTCATCAAGCATGCTAACTGAATAGTCAAAAAACTCATCATTGGTTACAAACCAGTCCAATGATTGTCCGGGGGCCTCAAAAAAGCCGTCTAACGATATAACGTTCGATACAATTATTTTTCGCATAACTGTGTTTTATTATTATTCAAGCATATTGCAGCTAAAGCCATTTTGGTTTACCAGCTTCATTACTTGCCCCGGTATAAAATTATTTCCTTCAACACGCAATACTTTATCGCAATCCTGCAGGTCAAAGTTTATCCTGTTGCCCGGAAAATATTGGTGTAACACTTCAACAAGCTCTTTAGCCTGTTTTAATTTTTGCACATTGGTTTTAAATACTTCTACCATACATACATGCTTTTATATTAAGGGTTGTAAATATGCGGATGCATAAGGTACGGGCTTTAATACATAATTACTATGCCTTGCCAGCCTTGAGCCTTTGAACATGCAGGAAGTATGAGGCAAGCAGTATTAATATAAAGCCTATCATAGGCAGCAATTGCGGAACCGTGGCATTGGTGGCTGCAAATGAGTAGGTGGCGCCGAACAGGTCAAAAAACAAGCCTGCATAAGCCCATTCCTTAAGACGCGGAAATGCGGGCACCAGGATTGCTATAGAGCCCAATATTTTTGCCACTCCCAGGAACCTGATAATGTATTCAGGATATCCCAGTCCCTGGGTTACCATTTTTACTGAGTCAGGTGTTACAATGGCATTTAATACTCCTGAAAAAAGCATCATACCTGCAATAATGATCGTTGTTATCCAATAAAAAATGTTTACTGTTTTCATAATGCTGTGTTTTTGTTTTTGTGAATGAATTTTATGTGTGATGTTATGATTGAAAGATATGGCGTTAATGTTCTATGCTTTAAAAAAACTGATCAATTCAGGCGCAATAGCTTTCGCCGCCACATTATGTGTTTGGCCTGGTAATATTTTTAACTGGCTGCCAGGTATAGCTTCTGCCACCGCCTTCATTGTGTTTTGCATGTTTTCAGGGCTTTTGCTGCCTGCCAAAACAAGCGTTGGCACTTTAATGGTTACCGCGCGTTGTGCGGGCAATACCTGGCCATTTAACAGTGCAGCATCATAAGGCAAGGTATGCGCAACTGCTTTAAGTTTTTTCCAAACCGGCATTAGCTTCATAATAATTACAGCTATAGCAGGCAAACCAACCATGTCGTGTATAAAATATTTTACAGCTTCGCCCCTTTTATCTTCCCTTATTAAAGCGGTTAGGTGTTCAAGAAAATCTTTTGGCGCTATATGGCCTTTGCCATCTACGTTATATGGTGTTTCAAACAGCGCCAGTTTTTTTATGTTCAGGCCTTTTGCAGCAGCCTCAAGTGCCAGTACTGCACCGGATGAAAAGCCGCAAACATAAACCGGTCCCCGGGCCGCCTGTATCAATGCGTCGAGATCATCTATTTCCCGCTGGGGACTATAAGGCTTAGTATCAGTACTGTCGCCGCGGCCGCGCCTGTCATAATTTATAACGGTAAAATGTTGTGCAAGCAGTGCCGCCAATTTTGGCATCGGGCCAAATTTACGGCCGCATAGCGCGCCATCAACCAAAATAAGTGGTGAACCGGTGCCGTGCTTATCGTAGGCTATTGAAGTACCATCTTTGGAGATCACTTTTTCCATGTGGTGATTTTGATTTGTTGGTGTATAAGCATTCAGTAACTACATTGTTGCAACCAGCGATGCCAGCTTATCCAGGCTTTCACTCCAACCCTGGTCCATACCTGCTAATGCGCCTGACACTTCGGGTGCTGCCTTCAGCACAACTGCATACACTGTAAGTTTAGTTTGGTTATTGCCTAAATCTTCAAACGTAATGGTATTCATATTCTCCAGCCCAAATGTACCATCCTCTTTTTCAAAAGCCAGCGAGGAGAATACAAGTTTTGAAGGTTCTACAACTTCGTAGAAAACACCTTTCATTGGAAAAACAGGCCCATCACCAGGCCAGGCCATATGAATGAGTAACGAACCGCCGGGGCGCACGTCCATCTGGCAAACAGGATTGGTAAAATGTTTTGGACCCCACCATTCAGCCATGTGTTTTTCGTCTGTCCATGCTTTGTAAACAAGCTCACGCGGAGCGTTCAATACACGTGTTAACGTAACTTCTTTTATTGGTTGCGACGACATATTAAATGTTTTAAAATTATTTATGAATGAATTTTAGTAACCAGTTCCGAGAGCCTGTCCAGGCTGATGCTCCATCCTTCTTCAAAACCTTCCAAAAAGGGCATCAACGCATCAGACATGCTGAGTATAGAAACGTTTACGGTAAGTTTTGTTTTACCATTGCCCAGATCGACAAAAGTAATTATGTGCATATTTTCTGTGCCAAAGGTGCCATCCGCATTTTTAAATGCTTTTGTACCAAAAACCAGTTTCGCCAGTGGTTGCACCTCGTAAAAAACTCCGGTTATTGGGAAGGCTGGTATATGTGCACCATTAAGTTTATTTATTACTAATTTGCCACCCTGCTGTGCATCAACTGTGCAGGCGAATTCATCGGTACCCCACCATTCGGTCATTAATTTATCTTCTGTCCACACCCTGTATACCAGTTCCCGTGGCGCATTTAATATGCGGATAAGTGTAAACTGTTTTAGTGGTGGTGAAGACATAAAAATTATTTTTATGACACAGAATTTATTGTCGCTGAATTTTGGCAAGGTATGTTTCAAGATGATCAACAGTTTCGTTACCACGCTCAATTGCACCAAACTCCCGCACAACAAAATCTCTTGCTGCCGCTGTTTTAAATAAGCTTCGCATGGTAAGCCTGGTATTGCCTGCTTCGTCATCAAATGTTACCGTTACTTCAAACTCCCCAGGATCATTCTCTGCCCCTGAACCATGCAAGTAAACAAGCTTTGCCGGCCTTATTACTTCGATGTATTTAATCAAGTTGGGAAAAACCATGCCCATACCATACAATGTCATTTTTAAATCACCCCCTTTCCTTGCATCCATTGAGTGTATAGTACTTGTAAAGCCATCAGGCCCCCACCATTGCGCCAGGTGTTCCTGTTGGGTCCAAACTTTAAACACCAGCTCACGCGGTGCCCGTAATAAACGCGTAATTATAACTTCGCGTTCAGAAATGTTTCCGGAAGTAATATTATCGCTTGCCATTACGCTTAGCTTTTTTTGTTGGTAAATTGCTTTTCTCCTGTAGTTTGGCTAAATAACTTTCCAGCGAATCAAGGCGCTTTTCCCACATTTGCCGGTACTGCTCCACCCAATGGCTTACTTCACTTAACTTATCAAGTTTAGCCTCGCAATATCTTTCGCGCCCCTGAGGTTTAATAGTAATCAGCCCGCATTCAGTTAAAATTTTTATGTGCTTGTAAATAGCAGTACGGCTAACATCAAAATTTTCTGCTACCGAGTTTACATTAAGCGGCTTGTAAGCCACCATGTTAATTATCTCTCTTCTCGTCGGGTCGGCTATTGCCTGAAAAACATCTCTTCTCATAAATAATGTAAACTTTTGTTGCAAAAAAATACCTGCGGCATTTAGATTTACTGAACACTATGTTGACCCCAAACTACTAAATAGCAATGCTGGTTTTATTAACAAGTAAAGGCGTTTAATTAAAATGCATTCGCTTTTACCTGTTGGATAATATTTAAGGCATTGGGCTGTTAGCATCATAATTG